>CALMTS010000040.1 GCA_937872685.1 uncultured Desulfomicrobium sp. | reverse complement strand
TCCTGGGGACGCGGCTGCGGGAATGCACCGCCGTGGTGCTGGGAGTCTCGGGCCGTTCGGCATCGGAAATCTTCGGCCATCCCGACGACATCAAGTTCCGCTCCTCCATGACGCTCTTCGAACGGGCGGCGACGGACACGTCCCTGTTCACCGCGGCTCTCGACACGTATTACGCAGGCCGGAGGGATGCGGCGACGCTGGACATCCTGGGTGCGGCCCGGAGCTGAAGGCCCACATGACGGAGCGGCCGAAGCCGCTCCGTACGCGTATCCGGGTCAGATGGAGATTTTGGCCCCCAGCAGGGCGGCGAACTTGGCGATCCAGTCCGGATGCGCCGGCCAGGCCGGGGCCGTGACCAGATTGCCGTCCACATGGGCCTTGTCCAGGGCGATGTCGGCGTACTTTCCCCCGGCGCAGGTCACATCCGGCCCGCAGGCGGGATAGGCGGAGCAGCTCTTGCCCTGCAGCACCCCCGCCGTGACCAGCACCAGCGGCCCATGGCAGATGGCCGCGATGGGCTTGCCCGCGGCGTTGAACTCGCGCACGATTTCCAGCACCCTCGGGTTGAGGCGGATGTATTCCGGGGCGCGGCCGCCGGGCACGACCAGGCCGGCATATTCCGACGTGTCCACGGACGCGAAATCCTTGTTCAGGGTGAAGTTATGGCCCCGCTTTTCGCTGTAGGTCTGGTCGCCCTCGAAATCGTGGATGGATGTCCGCACGAATTCCCCGGCCTTCTTGTCAGGGCAGACGGCTTCAACCGTGTATCCGAGCATGGTCAGGGCCTGAAACGGAACCATGACCTCGTAATCCTCGACGTAATCGCCGACGAGCATCAGCACTTTCTTCGACATGAATGAACCTCCTTGACAATTTTCTGAATACGGCCCGGGCGCCCGGCGGAAAAATCCCGCCCCGCCGCCCCGACGGCCGCCACTAACGCGTCACTTTCTGCATTCGCAGTTCACGCCGCCCAGGACAATCTGCTTCCATTCGCCTATGACGTCGTGCGTCCAGCAGTCGTCCGCGCCTGCGGCTTCGCGCATGGTCAGCGCGAGGATGTACGACAGTTCCTCCATCGTGGCCCCTGCGTCCAGGGCGCCCTTGAAGTGCTTGAGCACGCAGGGCTTGGAGCGGGCCTTGATGGACAGGGCCAGGCAAATGAACTGAAACGTCTTCTCGTCCAGCACGTTCTTGCTGGCGAGCAGCGCGTCCATGTTATCCATGACGGCGGTGAATTCGGGGAAGAACTCGGCGAGCATGCGCATGGGGTCACCTCATCGGAAAAAATTATGGAAGAAAACGTCGTCCTAACGGACCGGGCCACGAGTGTTCACAATATTTCCCGGACAGCTACCATAACGGCCAAGGCCGCACAACGTGCCAGCCGGCGCATCCCCCCTGTTCCCCCTTGCCATTTTGGGGTAAGGGGCACAAAGCAGACCCGCCTGCAAGGCGCCCGGCGAACATTCCGGACCCGCGCCCGCCCGGCGAAACCCGCTGAAACGAGGACTCATCCATATGCCTTTTCTCGATCCTGATTCCCATCAGGCCATGCTCCGGCACGGCATCAAAACCGGCATCGCCGCGGTGCTGGCCTATGGCATCGCCCATCTTTTCCAGCTGAAATACGGATACTGGGCGGCCCTGTCCGCCGTCATCGTCATGCAGGTCTATGTCGCGGACTCCGTGCAGATGTGCCTGTACCGCTTCTCCGGCACCGCCGTCGGGGCCGCCATCGGCGCCGTGGCCATCCTGATCTTCCCGGAGACGCCCGCCATGACGGTCCTGGCCCTGTTCCTCTCGGTGACCTTCTGCGCGTACATGACGAGATACAACGCCAGATACCGCATGGCCGCCATCACCGTCTGCGTGGTGGTCCTGGCCGGCACCGGCCAGGAGGACCGCCTCGTCTTCGGCATGTTCCGGGTCGTGGAGATCGGCGTGGGCGTGGCCGCCGCCTTCGTGGTCAGCATCGCCCTCTGGCCGGTGCGCGCGGGCACCGCCCTCAAGGTCAGGCTCCGGGCGCGCTTCGACGACTGCGCCAGGCACTACGAAACCATCATGAACGCGTTTCTCGCCATGCAGACCGGCCTCGACCCGCATCTGCTGAAAGGACTCCAGACGGACATCTTGGAAGACCGCGCCCTTTTCCAGAAGGTCCTGCACCACGAACGGCGCATGTACCGCGAAGACACGGACCTGCTGGGCCTGAAGGTCCGCACCCTGGAAAAATGCTGCGCCCACCTCCAGACCATGCTGCAGGCGCTGAACAGCGAACAGGGGCAGGGGTACGAAATCCTGATGGAGTGTGAACTGAAGGAGCTCGCCGCCACCACCGTGGACGTCATGCGCTGCGTCGCCGCAGGATGCGGACTGCAGACCGGCAGGCTCGCGCACGCCCTGGAGGACGCCGAAGGCCGCCTGCGGGAATTGCGCAGGGACGGCGCGACCAGGCGCTTCCACCTCCAGAAGCTCGTGCAGTTCTTCGCCTTCTACCACAGCGCGCAATCCATGGGCCGGGACATCCTGCTCTACGGGCAGAACCCGGTATTTGCAGTTCCGGCCGCATGACATGGCCCGCCGCATGCATTGCGTTTCGCATTCGCCGGCATCGCGTATCC
>CALMTS010000039.1 GCA_937872685.1 uncultured Desulfomicrobium sp. | reverse complement strand
GTCTGACTGAGCCAGGCATCGTTCGTTTTCCCGTCGCCCCCGCCCGAAGCGCGAACCCCTGTTCGAAGAAGCGGCGGGAAAACGTTACGAGGCCCGCGAAGGAGTTTCGACGGTCCTCAAACCCGGCACCCCGGACCGCCACCCTCCCATCGAAGCCCCAAAACCCATCTCAACTCAAATCACACCAAGCTCCTTCCCGACCTTCACAAAAGCCGCCACGGCCCGCTCCAACTGCTCCCGCGAATGGGCCGCGCTCATCTGGGTGCGGATGCGGGCCTGGCCCTTGGGTACCACAGGGAAGCTGAACCCCACCACATAAATTCCTTCTTCGAGCATCCGCGCGGCCATGCGCTGAGCCAGCACCGCGTCCCCGAGCATGACCGGGATGATGGGATGCTCGCCGGGGACCAACGTGAATCCGGCCTCAGTCATGGCCTGACGGAAATACCGGCTGTTCTCCTTGAGCTTCTCCCGCAGTTCGGGCTCCTCCCTGACCAGGTCGAGCACCGCCAGGGACGTGGCCGCGATGACCGGGGCCAGGGTGTTCGAGAAGAGATACGGCCGGGAGCGCTGCCGCAGCCACTCGACGATCTCCCTGCGCCCGGAGGTGTAGCCGCCCGAGGCGCCGCCCAAAGCCTTGCCCAGAGTGCCGGTGATGATGTCCACACGCCCCATGACTCCGCAGTGTTCATGCGTGCCCCGCCCGTTTTCGCCCATGAAGCCCACGGCGTGGGAATCGTCGACCATGACCAGGGCGTCGTACCTGTCGGCCAGGTCGCAGACGGCCTTGAGGTTCGCGATGCTGCCGTCCATGGAGAAAACGCCGTCGGTGACGATGAGACGGTAGCGGCAGCCGGCTGCGTCCTTGAGCTGAGTTTCCAGGTCGGCCATGTCGTTGTTGGCGTAGCGGAAGCGTTTGGCCTTGCACAGGCGCACGCCGTCGATGATGGATGCGTGGTTCAGGGCGTCGGAAATGACGGCGTCCTCGGGCCCGAGCAGGGTCTCGAAGAGGCCTCCGTTGGCGTCGAAGCAGGAGCTGTAGAGGATGGTGTCGTCGGTGCCCAGGAATTCGGACAGGCGCGCTTCCAGTTCCTTGTGCACGTCCTGGGTGCCGCAGATGAAACGCACCGAGGACAGCCCGTACCCGTAGCGGTCCAGGGCCTTGTGCGCGGCCTCCACCAGACGCGGGTCGCCGGCCAGGCCGAGGTAGTTGTTGGCGCAGAAGTTGAGCACTTCGCGGCCCCCGGTCACGGTGATGCGCGCCCCCTGGGCCGAGGTGATGACCCGTTCGGCCTTAAAAAGCCCGTCTTCGCGCAGCTGCGCGGTCTGCCCGGCAAGATCCTCGAGTATCCGTTTCATGGCTTCGCCTCCAAAAAAATTTGCGATTTCCGAAATTTTACTTGCATAAAATTTCTTGTCAAGAAATCAAAGAGCAATATATTGCTGAATACAAGATTTTTCAGCGGCCATAAACATGGCTTCCCGCCCCTGTTCCTGGGACGGGACTTCACGTAAGAGCGTCGCGGGAGTGAAATGTGAGCGAAAAGGATTTGACCCTGGATCAGATGGACCGGCAGATCATCGATGCCCTGCAGAAGAACGGGCGGGAATCGTACAAGAGCATCGCCCAGAAGCTGGGCGTGTCCGACGGCACGGTCCGGCTGCGCACCGAACGCCTGCTGAAGAGCGGGTATCTGCGCATCTCGGCCTCGGTGAACCCCATGTTCTTCGAGGACGGCCTGACGGCCACGGTGGGTGTGAGCCTGGAGGGGCGGGCCAACGCGGAAATCATGCGCGCCATCGCCGCCCTGGACGGGGTGCAGTCCGTGGCCAACGTCTCGGGCCGCTTCGACCTGCTGGTGGAGATCCACGTGGCCTCGCGCAACGACCTGCGGCGTTTCCTGGTGGACGACCTCTCGGCCCTGGGCGGCATCCAGAACACCGAAACCTTCCTGTATCTCGAAACCATTGACAAATGGGTGCAGCAACGCACCGAGGGCAGCATATGAGCAACATCCTGCACGGGTTCACGGACCCGAACTACCTCGACGTCATGATCGCCAAGGCCGAAACCCAACTCCACGAAGCGGACAGCGACGAGGACCGGCAGCGCTTCGCGGCCTACCTCGAAGTGCTCAAGGGCTGGAAGGGCAAGCTGGCCTCCAGCCGCGACGTCTGCACGCCCGAAAAACCCGAGTGACAGAGATCCCGCCCGAGGCTCGCGGCCATGCGCAGGGCCACCAACTCCCCCATGTCCAGCCGCTGTTCATAGCCGTCCCGCAGCAGTTTTCGGGCGTCGCCGGGAGCATCCCCGCCGAAGCTGTCGAGCCAGCAGGCGAACACGCCTCCGGCATGGCCGCGCAGCTCCCCCTCGGACATTCCCGAGGCCTCTGAATGCAGCCCCTCCAGGCGCTCCGGCCCGGGCAGAACGTTCAGGCGCTCGGACAGCAGCCTCTCGTAGCGCTCGAGGGACGCGGCCACATGGCTCTCCTGGACCACGGACAGCCCTGACCAGCCCGCGCGCATCCACTGAAAGACCCCGCACAAGACCTTCCCCTCGCCCTGCAGATAGACCCCGATGGACACGTTGGTCTGGATGCGCGACGACACCCAGCCAAGTCCCGTCCTGGTCAGCCCCTCTTCATCCGAGTAGACATAGCGCCCCTCCCCGTCGCCGCCGAGGGCGTATCCCTTGGTGCCCACTTCCGAGGGTCCGGGCTGGACGCTGACGGACAGCACGGCCATCTCGTCCGGCAGGAAGACGATGGCCCGCCGCAGGACCATGCCGTAGCACCCTCCCGTGGACGCGTCCGGCGTGGTGCGGTCGTACTGCTCGCCGCGGATGACCAGGGCCCTGGCCGGGGGCCACGGGTCGGCCCACAACCGGCGCTGCGCCTCGGCCGCCCCCGGGGTGGTCCAGACGGACGAGCGGATGGAGAAGGGTTTGACGACCTCTTGGGGTATCTGCGGGTTGTACAGATAGCGCAGCAGTCGCCGCATGGGCATGGCCAGGGGAAAACCGCGGTAGGCCCCAGGAGCGTCCTGATACCTCGGCAGTCCCGTGGAGGACGTGGCGAGGCTACGCACATGCTCCAGAACCGGGGCCAGGCGGACCGCATCCGGATCTCCTCCCTCCAGGAGTTCCGTGCACAGATAGTCCACTGCCTCAAGCAGTCCCGGCTGCGCGCTTTGAGAACCCTGGGAATCTTGACCCCAGACTGGACAGGCCGAGAAAAAAACAAAGAGGGCAAGCCCCAGGGCCCACCCTCTTCCGGCGCAAGAAGAGAACGTCACGCTAGATTTCCCCCTGCCTGACCGCAAAGCGGACCACCGAGTCCGTGACGGAACTGCGCCCCGTGTACAGGAACACGGCCAGGAAGACGCCCTGCAGGAGCAGCACCACGGGCACGGTCCACAGGGCGGCGACGCCCAGGGCCAGGTCCGCCGCGATTCCCGGCGCGGAGAGCGTCAGGGCCGGCACCAGGCCGTAGAGCACGCCCGCCCCGGCCATGATCTGGTAGGCCGAGATCTTCTGCTCGCCGCGGTAGTCGGCCCGAAAGAATTCCGAAAGCACGCGCCAGACCTGCGTGGTCACCAGGGGCAGGATCATGGCCATGGCGAAATTTTCGGCGGCGAAGAAGGCCATGCCCAGGCAGGCGGCCCCGCAGTACAGGCAGGCCGTCATGAGCTGCACCGGCACCAGCCTGCGCCCGCAGAGGTCGTGGGCGTAGGCGGCCTTCTTGGTCTGCCCCTCGAAGACGACGTGCCAGCGCTCGAAAAATCCGCGCCAGGGCGCGGGCAGCGATTCCACGGGGCGGCCGTAGCAGCACCCGAAGCTCAGGCAGGCCATGCGCCCCACGCCCTCGCCCACGGCGTAGGCGACGGCCAGGGCCGCCAGGACCGGCAGCACGGAGCCTGCGCCCGTGGCGGACACCACGGCCCAGGCCACGAAAGGCGCGACGACGATGCCGACGAAGACGGCCCCGCCCACGGTCAGGGTGTTGCGTTTGCCCTCCACGAGCCGGGCCACGATCTTCGAGGCCGGGATGCACAGCCCGAGCATCCCAGCGACCATGAGGGTCAGGCCCGTGAGCCCCATGCCGATGGAGGCCAGCAGCACCACGGCCACGGCCGTGGCCAGGGTGTAGG
>CALMTS010000038.1 GCA_937872685.1 uncultured Desulfomicrobium sp. | reverse complement strand
CCGAGAAGATATTCGATGTTTGCCTAAGGAGGGGGAGCGTGCTTGCAGATTTCGGAAAGAAGCTGATTTTAGGGCTGATCGCCGTTGCCTGCGTAGTCGGAATGCATGTCGCCATGGTCTCTTCCATGGTGGGATAGACGGACGTTTCGATCGTCAGGGCTGCGTGATGTTGCGTTTTGAGAGCGCCATTTCAAAGACCCCGTGCCGCAAGCACGGGGTCTTTGTGTGCGCGGCAAAAGCAAGGGGCGGCCGGCGTGTGTGCGCCTGCCGCCCCTTGCGGAGGGAGGATGGCTGAGGTTCGCTCAGGCGGCCAGCCTGTCCCGGTTGGCCGCGATACGTGCGTAGAGCCAATTGTTCGTGCCGATATGCCCCGCGATGGTGCGCAGTGAGGTGCTGAGGCAGCGCCGGGCCTTGAGGGGTTTGCCGTGCTGGGCGAAGACAAGGCCCAGACTGTTCAGGATTTTGGCCCGCATCATGGGCATGTTGGCCCGGCGCAGGCTTTTCATGGCCGCTTTCAGCAAGGCTTCGGCCTCGGCCGGCCTGCCGGCGTTGGCCAGTTCCATGGCTGCCTTGCACTGTCTGGCAGCCTTGATTGCCGGATGGGCGCATCCGGCGCATGGAGCAGATAACGGGATCATGATTTCTCTCCGGTTTGTGTCACAGGGCCGAGCCCACCTGGTAGATGCAGACGGACACGGAGTAGGCCAGGATCGTGTTGAAGGTCATGGAGAAGGCCGCCCATTTCCAGCCGAGCTCCCGGCCGATGACGGCCACGGTGACGAAGCAGGGCGCATAGAGCAGCACAAAAGCGATGAGGCTGACGGCTACCCATACGTTCCAGGCCGGATCTGTCCGCAGTTGTTCGGACAGCCCCGCACTTTCCTCCGGGTCCACTTCGCCAAGGGAGTAGGCCGTCCCCAGCGAGGATACGATGACTTCCTTGGCGGCGAATCCGCCAAGCAGGGCGATGTTGGTCCTCCAGTCGAATCCGGCCAGTCCTGTGACTGGTTCCAGGGCCGTGCCCACCATGCCCGCCAGGGATGAACGCAGTTC
Organism: uncultured Desulfomicrobium sp.; assembly: GCA_937872685.1. Lineage (GTDB taxonomy): Bacteria > Desulfobacterota > Desulfovibrionia > Desulfovibrionales > Desulfomicrobiaceae > Desulfomicrobium. The sequence continues at coordinate 751 of CALMTS010000038.1, read as the reverse complement.
CTGTTGCGCCTGGGCGTTGTCCACGGCCGCAAGCGCCTCTTCCGCGCTTTCGGCATCGCCCAGGTGAGCGGCTTCGATCTGTGCGCGCCGGGCGTCAAAGGCGGCGATCTGGTCTTCGGAAAGGCCCGGGAAGGTCATGGCCGCCCAAAGGAGGATGGAGATGGCCAGAATCACGGTCCCGGCCTTTTTGACATACTGCCAGACGCGTTCCCAGGTGTGCAGGCAGAGTCCTTTCAGGGTGGGCATGCGGTAGGGCGGCAGTTCCATGACGAAGGGCGTGGCTTCGCCCCTGATGATTGTCGAACGCAGCACGCGGGCCGTGAGCAGGGCCATGACCCAGCCGGCCAGGGTGATCCAGAACAGGGCGCTGGCCCCGGAGTCGGGGAAGAAGGCCGCCGCCAGGAGGAGAAAGACCGGAACCTTCGCGCCGCAGCTCAGGAAAGGGGCGGTCAGGACCGTGGCGATCTTTTCCTTGGGGCTGCGCAGTGTGCGGGCGGCCATGACCCCGGGCACGGCGCAGCCCCCGGGAATCCCGCCGGAGATGATGAAGGGCATGACCGAGCAGCCGTGCAGGCCGAAGATCCGGAAAACGCGGTCCAGCATGTAGGCCATGCGCGCCATGTACCCGGAGTCCTCGAGGAAGGAGAGGAAGAAGAACATGATCATGATGAGCGGGGTGAAGCCGAGCACGCCGCCCACGCCGTCGATGATGCCGGAGACCACCAGCGATGCGGCAAGGCCTTCGGGCAGC
>CALMTS010000037.1 GCA_937872685.1 uncultured Desulfomicrobium sp. | reverse complement strand
GACCGGCATTCCCTGGAGCGAAGCGCACGCGGCCGGGGGCCTCATGGGCACCAAGATCGTGCTCAATGAGCTTCTGGCCTATCTGGATCTGGCGGCGCTCCCGGCCGGAACCCTGTCCGAGCGCAGCATCCTGATCATGACCTATTCCATGTGCGGGTTCGCCAATGTCGGCAGCCTGGGAATTCTCATCGGCGGATTGAGCCGCATCGCCCCGGAGCGCGCCGCCGAGATCGTCGAACTCGGCCCCCGGTCCATCCTGGCCGGTGTCCTGGCCACGATGATGACCGGCGCCATTGTCGGCGTGCTGGTCTGAAAAGGAGGAAGGCAATGCGGTCTCACAAGCTGACCCGTTTCATCTCGGTCCTGGCCGTCCTGCTGCTGTGCGGATGCGCCGCCCTGTCCCCCGACAGGCACACGGGGCCCCAGGCCCTGACCATTCTGCACACCAACGACCACCACGGCCGCTTCTGGAAGAACGCCGCCGGCGAATACGGCCTGGCCGCCCGCAAGACCCTGGCCGACGCCGTGCGGGCCGAGGTGCTGGCCAGGGGCGGACACGTGCTCCTGCTCGATGCCGGGGACATCAACACCGGCGTGCCCGAATCCGACATGCTCGACGCCGAGCCGGACATCCGGGGCATGAACGCCATGGGCTACGACGCCATGGCCGTGGGCAACCACGAGTTCGACAACCCCCTCGCCGTCCTGCGCAAACAGGAGCGCTGGATGGATTTTCCGCTGCTCGCGGCCAACATCTACGACGCCTCGGGGCAGCGCGTTTTCCCGCCCTGGCGTCTGTTCCGGCTGCGCGGGCTGACCGTGGCCGTGTTCGGCCTGACCACCGAAAGCACGGCCGTTGTCGGCAACCCGGAGCATGTCAGAGGGCTCGTCTTCCGTCCGGCCATCGACGAGGCGCGCGAACTGGTCCCGCGACTGCGCGATCAGGCCGACGTGGTCATCGCCCTGACCCATCTGGGTTTCGCCGAAAGCGAAGTTCCCGGCGTCCCAGAGACCGGGTCCAGGGCCCTGGCCCGTGCCGTGCCCGGCATCGACCTCATCGTGGACGGCCATTCGCACACCCAGCTTGACGACCCGGTGCTGGAGAGCGGCACTGTCATTGTCCAGGCAGGGGAGTACGGCAAATATCTGGGCCGGGTCGATCTGCTCTGGACCGGGAAACGGGTGCTGCTGACCGGCGGGGCCCTCCTGCCCGTGAACCTGGCCTCAAAGGTGAACGGGAAGACCGTGCCGCCTGCACGGCCCGTTGCCGAGGATCCGGCCATGCTGACCCTGCTCGCGCCGTTCCAGGAAGCGGGAGGCGAGGCCCTGCGGACCGTGATCGGCCACGGCAACGGCAATTTCACCGGCGACCGCGCCGTGACCCGCTCCTCCCAGACCGCGCTGGGCACCCTGGCCTGCCGCGCGCTCATGGAGAAGACCGGGGCGGACGCGGCGGTGATGAACTCCGGCGGCCTCCGCGCCGGGCTGCCGTCCGGCCCCATCACCTACAAGGACGTGCTGACCGTCAAACCCTTCGGCAACACCATCTGCACCGTGGACATGACCGGGGAGGAACTGGCCGAATACCTGCGGCAGGCGGCGGCCTTCGCTCCCGGTTCCGGGGCCTTCGCGCAGTTCGGCGGGGTCCGGTTCGTGTTCCGGGCCGGGGTTGTGAGCGACGTGTTCGTGGGCGGCACGCCCCTGGAAGCCGGTCGGATGTATACCGTGGCCATGGAAAGCTATCTGGCCGGGGGAGGTGACGGGTACCCGGCGGTCAAGGGCCGGCAGGGCTTTGTGGATACGGGGTTCGTGGACGCGGATGCGCTGCGCGAGTACATCGCCCGCCATTCCCCCCTGGACCCGGCCGGGTATGCCTCCGGCGGGGACGTGCGCCGGGAATGACGCGGGGCGCCGCACCGGCTCGATGATCTGCATCGGTTTCGGGAACCGCGCCCCGCATGCGCGACGATGCAAAGGCCCGTTCCGGCGGCAAGGCGTGATCGCCTTATCGCTGTAACGGGCCTTCTGTCGATCCGCGCAGCCAGTTCTGCCGCCATGCGCGCACGGCAAGGCCCGTCATGGTCAATGCCGCAAAGGCCGCTCCCGTGTAAAACGTGAAGGACGGCCCGAAACGGTCCCACAAGAGCCCCGCTACGGCACTGGCGATCAGCATCGCCACCCCGCTGGCCAGGTTGAAAAAACCATAGGCGGTGCCGCGCAGGTCCACCGGGGAGGCGTTGGCGACCATGGTCGCCAGCAAGCCCTGGGTGATGCCCTGGTGAAGCCCCCACAACGACACCCCGACAGCGACGGTCGCCCAATGATCGCTTGCGGCCAGGACCAGGTCCGCCGCGATCAGCACCATAAGGCCCAGCGACAGCAGCGTGCCATGGTTCATGCGATCCGAGAGCCGCCCGAAGGGATAGGCCGATGCCGAATAGACCAGGTTCATGCCGACCATCACCAGGGGGACATAGGCGACCGGAATCCCTCCGTGCTGGGCCCGGAGGACGAGGAACGCTTCACTGAACCGCGCCAGCGTGAACAGGGTGCCGATGCCGACCACCCACCAGTACGCACCGCTCAGGCGCCTGAGATTGTCGCGCCGGATCGGATTGACGCGTTTTCCGCCGGCCTGCCGCTCCGGTTCGCGGACGGCGAAGATGAGCAGGGCGACCGCCAGCAGGCCGGGAATGAGGGCGACCCAAAAGACGGCGCGGTAATCGTTGGCCCAAAGCAGCATCAGGCCGACCGCAAGCAGAGGCCCCAAAAGCGCGCCGACCGTGTCGAGGGCCTGGCGCAGGCCGAAAGCCGCGCCGCGGATGCCGGCTGGAGCCAGGTCGGCCACGAGCGCATCGCGTGGCGCGCCACGCACCCCTTTCCCCATGCGGTCCAGCAGGCGCGCCGCGAAAACAAAGCCCACGGAAGGGGCGATGGCAAAGAGCGGTTTGCTGAGCGCACCCAACGCGTACCCGAAAACGGCCAGGATTTTGCGTTTGCCCAGGTAGTCGCTGAGCGCGCCGGAGAACACCTTGACCATGAGCGTCGTGGATTCGGCCAGACCTTCGATCAGTCCGACGGCAAACACGCTCGCACCCAGGGTGCCGACCAGAAACATGGGCAGCAGGCTGTGGATCATCTCGGACGAGATGTCCATGAGCATGCTCACCAGGCCGAGGGCCCAGATGCTGCCGGGCATTCGTGTGCGGGAGGCATTCGTGTTCATGTCCTGCTCGGATCAAAGTCTAGACCAGCTGTTGTTTGGGATGCCATT
>CALMTS010000036.1 GCA_937872685.1 uncultured Desulfomicrobium sp. | reverse complement strand
TGCCGCTTGTCGGATCAACCTTGCGTATGTCGCCCCCGCCGCCGCCGTAGGAACGCAGGATGATGCCGCTTCCGGCGCCCATGATGGCCCCGGCAGCAATGGCAGCGTGCATGCCGTCCCGGATGCCCAGATCCAGATGCACGTACGAGGTCATTAGCGCGATGGCGCTCATGGTCAGCAGGTTCAGGAAGAAGAACCGCCGGCTGACGCCCTTCCAGGCCGCGATGAACAACGGCACGTTGAACAGGAAATACCACTTGGACAACGCCACTGCGGGAACCGCGTCATTGGCGACCACGGCCAGCCCGTAGAGGGCGCCGGGAACGAAACTGTAGTGCGCCGCAATGCCGTTGTAGCCGACGATGAAGACGAAGGCTCCAAACATCAGCAGAAACGTGTTCCAAACAAGGGAATCAGTGATCGACTTCAGGCGATAGCCCATGCTGAACAGCCTCCCGTGCCGTTGATGCAAGCGAGTCCGCATACAGGGCAAAGACAATGCCCGCAAGGATAATGAAGCCGCTGAGCAACTGATTGCCGTCCACGGTCTCGCCCAGCACCAGCCAGGCCGCCAGGGCGCTGACGGGAGGCAGGGTGTAGTAGAACAGGCAGGTTCTGGTCGCCCCCAGCACCTCCACGGCCATGTTCCAGAACAGGTAGCACAGGAGCGAGGCAAAGACGGCCAGGTAGACGAGGGACCAGGCCAGGGTCGGGGTCATGGTGGGCAGAGTCAGCGTGCCGCCGCCCTCCCACAGGGCGATGGGCACGAGGAAGGCCGTGCCCAACAGGCAGCAGGCCATGAGCAGTGCCGTCTGGCTCATTGTGCCGGTGACGGATTTCACGGCCAGATTGTACACCACGCTCATCATGGCGGTCAGCAGGATGAGAAGATCCCCGCGGGCCAGGTTCATGGCGGCCAAACGTCCCAGGCTGCCGTCGGTGACCAGCAGGCAGATGCCGAGGGTGCTTGCGGCGATACCCACATACATCCGCCGGCCGATCCGCTGCCGCAGGAAAAACTGCGCCGCAAGGGCGGTCAGCAGGGGCGACAGCGTGGAGATGAGCGTCATGTTCAGGGCCTCGGAAGTGTGGCCCGCCAGGAAGATGAGGGTGTCGAAAAGTGAGACCCCGCACAGGGCGATGGCGGACAGGGGCAGGAACTGCCGCCGGATCTCGGCGCGCTCGCGCCAGAAGGCGGCCAGCCCGAAGGGTGCGAAAAGAACCGAGGCAAGGGCCCAGCGCAGCAGGTTCAGGGTGCCCGGCTCGGCCAAGCCCGCCAGCCCCCGCGAGGCGACAAAATTGCCGCTCCAGTTGATGATGCTCAGGGTGATGAAGAGATACCCTGCAACCTGTGTGGTCTTGAACGTGTTCCAGTTCATGGTGTTCTCCTTCCCCGGGGCGAAGCCCGGTACGCCCAGCCCCGGTCCCGGAGCCGTTGCTTGCCCTGCATGAGCGTGAAGCCCGCCCGGTGAGGCCGGGGCCTGCGATGATGCCCCCACGGCCAGAAATGACAGAGCGGCTTCCCCGCGGGGAAACCGCCCGTCATGCCTGCCCTTGAGGAGGCTACAAATCGCGGGTGCGCTTTCGCTCCGGCGCATATTACCAGCTAGGCGACCTGCGCCGCATATTCATGACAGTCCTTCAGCTGTGACCGGTCGGCGCCCTCGGCCACCGTGATGCGCAGCATCCAGCCGTCGCCGTACGGGGAGGTGTTGACCAGGGACGGGTCGGAGCCAAGGCTGTCGTTCACTTCGGCCACCGTGCCCTCGATGGGCATGTGCAGGCTGCTGACGGCCTTGATGGACTCCACGGTACCGAATTCCTCACCGGCCCCGAACCGCGAGCCGGCGGCGGGCAGGTCCACGAAGGCGACTTCGCCCAGCTGTTCCTGCGCAAAGTCGGTGATGCCCACGACAGCCGTGCCGTCGTTGGCGATCCGCACCCAGGTGTGTTCGGGATGGTAGAGAAGCTCTTCGGGGTAAGTCAGTTCGCTCATGATGGTATCCTTGTGCCCGCGGCGTTGGCGCGGGATTGTGTTGTTCGTGTCAGCCGCGCAACCAGCCTTCGGCCGCCTCGTAAAGTCCTTCGGCGAGGGTGGGATGCGCATGGATGGTGTGCGCAATGTCGGCGGCGGAAAACCCCTTCTGCATGGCCAGGGCGGCTTCCGCGACAAGGTCCGTGGCGTGTGCGCCGGCGATGTGGGCGCCCAGAATCCTGCCGCTGCCCTCTTCGCAGACCAGCTTGAACATGCCGGGCAGCTCTCCCATGGCCTGGGCCTTGCCCAACTCCCGGAACTGGAAGACCTGGGAGCGTACGGCAAAACCCTGCTTGCGCGCCTCGGACTCCGACAGCCCCACGGTGCCGATTTCGGGAGACGTGAAAATGCCTGCGGGGATCACGCTGTTGTCGAGGACCCTGTTTTCCCCGAAACAGTTGGCCACGGCGCACAGACCTTCTGCGGAAGCCATGTGCGCCAGCATGACGCGGGCCGGTCCCAGCACGTCCCCGATGGCGTAAATCCCTTCGGCCGTGGTGCGCATGCCTCCGTCGGCCTTGATCCAGCCGCGGGCGTCGGTCTCGACTCCGGCTTCGGCCAGTTTCATTCCGGCGCTGTTGGGCGTGCGGCCCACGGCCACGAGCACCATGTCGGCCTCGATGGCGGTCTCAGGCCCGGACGCCCCCGGGACGAATGGCGAAGGGCCCAGGACGCAGGTCACCTTGCCATCCGCCACGGTGGCGCTCTTCACGGTCTTGGCCAGTTCCACGCGCAGGCCGTGCTTTTTCGCCTCGCGTTGCAGGAGGCGGCTCATGTCCTCGTCCACGGACGGGATGGGAAGCAGCCGGTCCAGTCCTTCCACCACGGTCACATCGGCACCGAAGGCGCGAAAAATGAAAGCAAGCTCGCACCCGATGACGCCACCGCCGACAATGACCATGCGCGCGGGAACGTGGTCGAGGTTCAGGGCGTCGTCACTGTTGATGATGTGCTTGTGGTCGACGGGCAGGGACGGCAGGTCCAGAATTTTCGAACCCGTGGCGATGATGACGGCGTCGCTGCGGATTTCCTCGGTACCGTCTGCGGTGCGCACCAGCACCGTGCGCCCGGATGCAAGCTCCGCCTGTCCACGCACCAGCCGCACCTTGAGGGAGGCGCAGGATTTCTCCAGACCGGTGCAGAGCACCTTGCGGACGCGTTCCTTGCGGGCGACGATGGACGCCATGTCCGCCCGGAAGCGTGAGTTCCCACCGTCGTCGGAAACAATTCCGAACTCGGCCAACCGGTTGGCGGATTCCAGGGCCTCGGCCGAGGCCTTGATGGTCTTGGTGGGAATGCATCCCCAGTTGAGGCATGTGCCCCCGACTTCGGCCTTTTCAACCAGCGTGACCGAAGCC
>CALMTS010000035.1 GCA_937872685.1 uncultured Desulfomicrobium sp. | reverse complement strand
CCGGCAGCGGTTCGGGGCAGACTGTGACCTCCGTGCCGCCGCCTTTCTTGCCGCTGCTGATGGTCGTGATGCAGTCCGGCGGGGGGGTGCGGGCCGAGGCGTACGGGTCGTTGAAGTTGGCCTTGTTGAAGTTCATGGCTGCGATCAGTGCGCCCAGACGCTCCACGCTGAAGCCACCGGAAATGGAGTACTCGGGCAGGTCCAGGGCGTAGACGGGATGGCCGTCCTCGGCGAAGTACTGGGCCCAGCTCTTGCGCCCGTCGGGCGTGGCCATGAACATGTAGGAGGAGAGTCCGAGGCCGGGGACGAAGATGATGGGCGTCGTGGCGTATTCGGCGGGCACGATGGTGTGCACCAAGGCCTGTTCAATCCACACGGTCTTGGCCACTTCCGTGGTGGAGTTCGGGTCCTTCAAGGGCAGGTCTTCCTTGCGGCCGCCCACAAACAGCATGCCGTAGGTCAGATTCGGGCCTGAGACCGTGGCGTTGCAGTCGGGAGATTCCGGGCAGTCGGGGCATTCCGGGCAGTCGGGACATTCCGGGCAGGTGGCGTTGCCCTGGGGTCTGGATTTGAACTTCTCGAACTCCGCGGAAACGTCGTCAAGGGCGGGCGGGGTAGTCGTCGTCCCTTTCGAGCCTGAGGCGCTGCTTCCGCTCCCGCCGGACGTTGAGGACTGTCCGAATCCGCTGAAAAGTGAAATTTCGGCCATCGCGCTGGCCGCCATGAGCAGACAGACGCAGAAGACCATCAGTATTCCGACATTTTTTTTCATAACGCAGGCTCCTTACTCGGCATGCATATTCTCTCTGGTTGACGCTTTACGAAATCAATCCTGTTTCCAGGCACGCGCTAGTAGGACTGGGAGGCGAAGTGAAACTCGTCGTAACCGACCTTCTTGTTGGCCGAGAAACGTGCGCCTTCAAATGTTTCCGTTCCGAAGATGACGACGAAGCCCTGGGCCGGCACGGTTCCCTGCAGGATCAGGCCTTTGAGGGTGTCGGCCCTGGAAGCGTTGGGTTTGACCCGGAAGGTGCCCTTTCCAGTGGGATTCCCGTTCTGATCCCACACGGCGATGGTGAAAAAGCCTTCTTCAGTTCCAAGATTGGTCAGGGATATCCCGCTTGACCAATCTTTGTAATGCGAAAAGTAGGGAATGAAAGCTCCGTTGTCGTACTCATGGTCAGTAAGCCCCTGTGCGCTCTGTAAAGATGTAAAATCTTGGGCAGCGACATGGGTTATGCTGACAAAAAAAGCTGCAATACAGAAAAGAGATAAGAAGACAAATTTACGCATAACTCACTCCACAAATAAAAGGTTAATAAAATTAAATTGATATAAATCAATTATAACGCAGAAAATGAATTTTTATTTTGGCGGAAAGCTGCGGCATCACATCTACGGATGTTCAAAGGCAATAAATGTTCCAAAAAAAAGCGTGAACCAAAGGAGGATGATTGAACGCGACGGCGTGCCCGTTGCCGGATTCCCTGCTGTGGCGGGCGAGACAAGGCGGGTGGAGGTTTCGCGGCCCTGAGTCAGGTTGCACGTCTGTGACTCCCTCCGCCGGGTTCGGACCTCAGGTCCTGCGTTTCGCGTGCGTGTCTGCGCACTGTGGTGGGAATCATGCGCGAATTGCCGCTCGATTTCCGTTTTGCGTGAGAGAGCACGTGCGCATGGGATATCTGCGGCGAGGATATTGCATGATTGGCACGAGCCATGGCGTCACGCCGTGGTTTTCGGTCATGCTTCATGGAGAGGGTGTCATGTTGAAAGGAATCATGAAAACAGCGGACGGCGACGTGCTGCTTTCCCCGGGTGAGGTGCTGGAACTTTCGCAACTTCTCACCCCGCGTCAATGCGAGTTGATCGTCTTCGAGGGGGAAAGCGTTCTGGTGAAAGTGGATGACAGGCGGGACTGTTGGAAAGAGTATTGGATTGGACGTTAGACAGGTTCTGGGGCGCACGACTCCTCGTGGTGGAAGCCGTCAGCAATGGCGGCTTTTTCATTTCGGAAGGCTTGAGCCGGCTGTCGGGGAAATGCGGTGTGTTTCCGATGTGCTGTCGTGTCAGGATTGGGGCGCGCGAGATGCTCAGGAGAACAGAAAGCGTCTCTGTGCGGACGGCCGCCCATCAGGGGAAAGACCGTGGCGGTGGCGGCACACAAAGTTCGGCATAACGTCCCCAACTTTTGCAGATGCTGTTATTAATCAAGTAAATTCAGATAGATATTTTCTCAATTCGAGCTGGAACGGTTTTTGATTTGGGGGGTGCACGCATTAACCTCAACAAAGGTGTTTTCGTACATGCACACCCGTGACCTCATCTCCATGCTTTTTGCCTTCGCCCTGGCCGCGACGCTCGTCCTGACCCCCGCAGGAGTGCGCGAGGCGGCAGCGTTGGAAGCGAACCCCCACGGTTTCGAACCCGCGGACGACATGCCGTATATTCCCGACCTGACCGGCCTGCGCCATCAGTCGTTCAAGAACCAGTATGGGCAGCCGCGTCACCTGTCCGAAGGCGTCGCCCTGCGGCAGAGCTTCGTCAAGGACGGCAAGGCCACCGTACCCGCGGGCGGCCTGTACTACATCTCCGAAGTGGAGGATGAGGTCCGGCCGCTGATGCGCGACCCCTTCTTCATCCTCGGCGAACATTCCTATCTCCTGAAGCTCAAGACCGCCAGGCGGGTGGTGAAGGATTTCCCCATCAAGAAGGGCGAGAAGAAGTTTCTGGACAGCGACGGCTACAGGCTGTGGTTCGACTATGTCACCGACCACTACCAGAAGCCTTACGCCCAGCTCGCCCTCATTTCTCCCGCCGGGCACTGGCCGCTGGAGTTTCCCGTCTCGACCCACTTCCAGGAAATGAACGAGATCAAGCAGCATGACTTCCCCGAGGGGGAATCCGAGCAGCTCTGGAATTTTTACCTTGAGGACACGTATGCCTACGGCGCGAGCGTATTCAAGGCCAAGGAAGTGACCTTCGATACCGTGGTCTTCGATTCCATCGAGTACCCGGTCATCGAGGAGGCCATGTTCTCCTTCAGCCGTCCCTGGACCCTGGAACTGCGACAGGAGGACTACAGGCTCTATAAGGACAAACGCATTTATGCGTTCCGCCGGCCCAACGGCTTTCTGGTGCGGGTGACCAACCTCAGCGGAAACGAGGTGCTGGCCGAGAAGCTGGTCCGTCCGTCGACCCCCCAGGGGTACAAGGACGCCGAAGGGCGGCAGGATGAATACTCCCTGACCATTCCCGAACAGGACATGCACATCGAGATCATGATCGATCCCGACTACCTGAGCAATTCTGACTTCGTGCCTACGTCCGTGGATGTGCCATACGGCTGGACCGAGGGGACGCTCAGTTTCGTAGTCTATGACGACCTCTTCTCGCTCAAGAACGGAGAGCCCTGGCCCCTCGACGACCGTTTCAAGGTAGGTCTGGAGGCCAACGCCCTGACCGGCAGGCTGCAGCGCCTGATTCTCGAGAACGCAGCCCCCTTCACGCTGGACAGCGCGTCCGGCAGCTACGACGGCCCGGTCAAGTTCTCGCACTTCTGGAACCGCCCGGCCTTTTCCGTGGTCGCCAAGAACTTCGACGGGGACAAGGTCTTCACGTATTACCTGCGCGACCGTTTCTTCCAGCGTACGGACAACATGGTTTTCTCCGCGGACAAGGGCCGTGGCGACATCGACTTCTTCGTCGGCCGCACTCCCACGCTGGTCTCCCTGCTGGAAGACACGTTCCTGACCCGGCTGGCCGACCAGTCCCTCGATACGGTGGTCGAGCCTTCGCACTTCACGTCATACCCCAAGGTCGTATCCAACGCGGCCTTCTACGCCCCCGACCCGACGGCGCCCTTCGTGCCCAGCCAGAAGGGCTTCACCCGCAAGAAGGACAAGAACCGCCGGGGTGAAGGCCTGCTCTCGAGCGAAGGCTTCGTCATCCGCGGCAGCTATGTGGACTACGACAACAACCGCATCGTCATTCCGCCGTCCGGCCTTTACTACACGTCCAGAAACGCCCGCAACGTGCGCGCCCTGACGGGAGAGACCTTCGTCTTTCTCGGGCGGAAAGCCTATCTGGCGAGCTTCGAGTCGGCCACGGTCGTGCGCAAAAACTTCGACATCGACTACTGGCGCCTGCAGCCCACGGGCCAGCTCAATCCCGTTTACTGGCAGGACGAGGCTCTGGGCTACAACAACAAGTCGGTCCGATTCACCGAACACACCTATCTCGACGACCGTGTCATGGGTGAAGTGAATATCGTCAAGTATTCCGGCAATCCCTTCGGCGCCCCGTTCCATCTGACCCAGGGCTTCGATCCCAAGGACAAGGCCAGCCGATACAGCGTGACGGAACTCTTTGCCGAAGGGTCCACCTGGACCATTCCCGCCTATGTCGGCCCCAACTATATCCGCATGGCCGAAATGGGCACCCCGGTGCTCAAGCGCTTCTTCTACACCTACACCGAGCCCACCCAGGTGAAGCTGGCCGCGGGCGAGACCGCAAAGCTCGGGGCCTATACCCTGGAAGTGCTTTCCGCCGATGCCGGCAACACGTCCGTTTCCATAGCCCTGCGCGACGCAAGCGGCGCCATCGTGGCGAACAAGACCCTCGGGTCCGTGAAGGAGCTCTGGGATGTCCTGCCGCAGCAGCAGGTGGCGGTGAAGAAACTCCAATTGATGCACGGCAACGTCATGGCGGAGATCGACATCGATAATCCCGTGGAAAACGGCAAGGGCGTCCTGTGGCTTTTCACCGACATTCTTGAATCCGAAATGGACCAGAAGCTGGCCTGGGACCCGCGTTTCACCATTCGACCGGACGTATGCGGCCACTGCTACCAGCTCAATGAGATCCTCCTCGACAACCCCGAGCCCATCATCCTCGACAAGAACAATCCGACCTATGACGGTCCCCTCAAGGAAGACGGGACGCCCATGTTCCGCATCGTCATCGACAGCTTCGACGGCGAGATGATCCATGCCTGGCACGTGGAGACGCAGATCAAGGACAAGGTCTTCAAGACCTCGAATCTGGCCTTCAGGCCCCGGAACAACATCGATGTCCTGGTGGGTGCGAACGGCTCCGTGGAAGGCTTCCTGCGCCAGGGCATGCTCGAGCGCATGGCCTATATCGAGTACTGGCGGCGCGGTGTTCATCCGCCCCTGCATGAGGGCCTGGCCGCCAGGGAAGCGCTGAATCTGCAATAGCACGGCAGGCCCCGGTGCGCCGGGGCCAAACCAACGACATCAACGATTTACGGAGCACCACGCATGCATTCCACTACTGCCAACATTTCCTACGAAGCACGCAGGAAATCCATCTGGAGCAGTTTGTATTCCTTTCAGGAAGTTCTTCCCGGGCTCCTGGCCATGTTCTTCATCGCCATAGCGTCGAACAACCTCGCCGGAGTCCCCAACCCGTTCAACCTGGAGAACCTCTTCCATTACCTGGACAACGTCATCGGCCCCGTGAACGGCCAGTACGTCTTCCAGATTTTCAACACGAACTTTGTCTGGAACGCCTTCTTCATGGGCCTCTTCATCGGCAACGTCTTCGGCGTCCCGGACTCCTGGAAGCGCGGCCTGTCCTACATCCACAAGTTCATGCCCCTGGGCATCGTCATGCTGGCCCCGCACTTCATCGTCGGCCACGCGGCCAAGGCCGGGCTCGTGCCCATCCTCATCGTGGCCGCGGCCCTGGTCTTCACCGCGAGCGTGACGCTCCTGCTGGCCAGGTTCCTGCGGGTCGACGACAGGCACGCCTCGGTCCTGGCCGGCGGCCTGGCCACGGGAGACCCGCATGTCTGCGCCATCCTCATGCCCATGATCAAGGCCCGCGGCGGGCAGGTCATCAACGCCTTTGTCAGCGTCGTGCTGTTCGGGGCCATCGCCTCGGTGGTGCTGCCCCTCATCGGCGCGAAGGTGGGCCTTTCCCCCCAGGCCTTCGGCCTTGCGACAGTGTCCGCCGTGGGCAACGGAGCCCAGGCCTTCAGCGCAGGCTTTGCGCACAGCTCCGAGGCCGGACGCTTCAGCATCTACTATGACGTGGTCCGCCACGTGCTCATGCCGGCCGGCTTCCTGTACGTCTTCGGCGTCATGTTCGTGCGCAAGCTCATGTTTCGCCGCGACCCGGCGGTCAACGCCACCCGCGGCGTGGACTCCATCCCCCTGTATGTCATCGTCTTCGTCGTCTCCTGGATCGTGGCCAGCCTGCATGTGGTCAAGGAACCCGCCCATGTCGCCATCTTCGAAATGGTCAAGTGGGACTTTTCCCTGGCTGCCGGGGCTCTGGGGCTGAGCATGTCCGTACGGGAGATCTGGGATTGGGGCACCTGGCGCGGATTCGCCCTGGCGTGCGTGTCCGGAACACTGCGCATTGCATTCGTCCTGGCCGCTGTCTGGCTTTGCGCCAAGTACCAACTCTTCAATTTTTAAGGAGATAGTCATGACTTTTCACAGGAACGCCAAGGATAGCGGCAACGGCTGGGACTACATGGCCAATTCCGGAATTGAAGAACGGGACCGGGATTATGTCGGAATCATCATTGCCCTTGCGATCATGATCTTTCTGACAGTCACCCAGTACCTCAAGCTGTATTAGGAGCGCGTCAATGCACGGAATATTCTTTTATCTGGAAACATTTTTCATGTTGTTCATTTTGTTCGCAACGGGTGCCGCATTGTACATGGGCATATTCAAGGCGCACAAGAGCAGTGTCTCCCTCGGTGCAAAAGTGGCAAGCGGCTTTCTTTCAGCCATCATCGCCGGGGCGACGTGGTTCGGCTTGTATTCCTGGTCGTACTTGAGTTGGTAGCCATATGAACACGACAAGCAGGCGTCTGTTTCTCAAGAGCGGGGCGGCGTGTCTGGCGGGAGCGGCGGCGATGGCCGGCGCTTCCCCGGCCGAAGCCATGGGGCGCGGCCCGGAGAGGCCGCCTCTCCTGGTGGACCGCGTGGTCGACGGGAACTGCCAGTTTTGCCAGGTGCGCTGTACCCTGAAGGTCGAGGTGCGTGGCGACAGGGTGGTCAATGTGCGGGGCAATCCGGACAACTTCTGGACCGGCGGCGCCATGTGCCCCAAAGGCAAATCCTTGGTGGAGATGGCGAACCATCCTGACCGCATCATGCAGCCGATGGTTCGCAAAAACGGAAAGCTGTCCCGCATTTCCTACGCTGCGGCCGTGGATATGGTCGCGGAGCGGATTTCCAAAAGCATGGCCGACCACCCGGACGACTACCATCACCGCACGGTCCTGATGGCGCCGCTCTGGGATTCGAGGGAAAGCGAACTCGCGGCCCTGCTGCTCATGCACCAGCTCGGCATGCCCGACGTCATGGCGCCGGGCGAGTGCTGCATCAGCACTGCGGCGACAACCCTTGGACTCATGCTCGGTACGGCGAACTCGACGACGACCATCGACGAGGTGATGAACACGGACACGCTGCTGCTCTGGGGCGCGAACCTGGCCGAGACCTACCCGCCCTATGTGCGCTGGCTGACCGCGGCCCGCGGGAAGGGGGTGAAGATCATCTATGTCGATGTGCGCGCGACGCCCACGGCCAACCTCTGCACCTCCCACGTCCAGCCGCGGCCGGGATCCGATGGGGCCCTGGCTTTGGGAGTCGTGCGTCACGTCATTCATTCCGGACAGTTCGATGAGGGTTTTGTCGGCGCGAATGTCAGCGGGTTCGACGTGCTGCGCGCCGCGGCCGAGCCATGGACCTTCGAAAAGGTCCATGAGGTCACAGGGGTGGCGGAAGAGTCCGTACGCATGATCGGTGACGCCGTGGCCCGCAGCGGCAAGGCGATCCTGTGGCTTGGCGGGAGTCTCTCGCGCTATTCCAATGGAATGCAGACCATCCGGGCGCTGGTTTCCCTGCAGGGAATCACGCGGCATCTCGTGGGTTCCGGCAATGGTGTCATCAACATGCAGGGCGGCAAGCCCGGCGGGGACGAAGAGTTCCTGGAGCATTTCCATGGAGCGAAGGCGCCCGCCGGTCTCAACGCCCGCCGTGTCGTGAAGCAGATGGAGAAGGGGGATGTCGATGTCGTGTTCCTCAACGCGACGTACCGGCGTTACCCCGATTGCAATTCCGTCCGCAGCGCGATTCAGAAATGCGGGTTTATCGTTTACCGGGGCTTCTTCATGAACGAGGAGGCCGAAATCGCCGACCTCATCCTGCCCGGGTCAATGCTGTTCGAGGGCGAAGGGTCGCAGTACGGCGCGCAGCGTCAGGTTGTCTGGCGGGAGCGTGTCCTCACCCCTCCGGCGGAAGTGTCCGAGGATTGGCGCTTCTACCGGGATCTGGGCAGAAAGCTCGTTCCGCACGGATACCCCGATTTTTCGGGCCCGCGGGAACT
>CALMTS010000034.1 GCA_937872685.1 uncultured Desulfomicrobium sp. | reverse complement strand
ATCCGCCCGGCCCCGAGGTATTCGAGGACCGAGAGGAGCATTCCCGGCCGCCAGTCCGTGTAGCCGTAAACGACGATGTGGTCGGAGTCGGAAATGCCCGCTTCCCCCATGATCTTCGCCAGCCGTGCGGGAGGCAGAAGGTCCGCCGGGCGGCTGCTGGTCCACGGTCCGCGCAGGCCGTCGCGGGCGCGCATGGGGTCGAGCTGCAGGGCGCCGGGAATGTGATAGCGCGCATATTCCTCGTCTGGTCTGGCATCGACGACGGTCACGTCCGTGCGACCCATGTTGTCCCGGAGCCATTCGGTGGAGACGATTCTTCCCGGAAGGAAGCATGGCGGTTCTGCAGATGACCGCGCATCCTTCGGGTCGGGCAGCATCGAGTCAGGCACCACGGTGTCCCTGTTGGCCGCGAGTTCATGGAGTTGCAGATCCTTTTCGGAGAGAAAGAGTTCGCGTTTGCCGTGGCAATTGTCGCACCGCGCGGTCTGCCAGGTGCGCCTGCGGATATTGTGCGGGGATGTGCGCCGCCAGGTCGGCAGCGCGTCGAAGTTGGAGAGGGCCCCTTTGGCATAGTGGTCGAGAAGGGCCGGGCTGACCGGCGCATGGCGCACCAGGATCCATTTGCCGATGCGCGGGACTGTCGCCGCGTCGGGGTTGAGGCCGATCTTCAGGCCCTCGAAGTCCTTTTCCGTGAAATGGTAGTCGAGATTCTCGCTGTCGACCCCGACATGGCAGGAGACGCAGTTGGTGTAGGTCTGGCTGTGGCAGACCTGGCATTGCACCTTGCCGCGGTGCAGCTTGTGCTCGGGAATTCCGTCGTCTGTCTGCGGGTGGCAGTCCGCGCATTGCCGCGCCTGGGGGAGATCGTAGCGGGAGCGGATGCCTTCCGGGGCTCGGGCGTGCATTTCTTCGGCCGGGTGGCAGGAAATGCAGTCCAGGCCGTGCTTCTCGGCATGCACATCCCCCATGCCGCGCTTGCCGAAGAATTCGTTGCCCACGCGGGAGCCGTGGCAGCCCGTGCACTGGTTCACGGGGTCGGGGCGTTTGCGGAAGACATGCCCGGCGATGAGACCGCCTTCGGCAGCGGCCGGGCGGCTGACGTGGCAGCCTCCGCAGCCTGTATGACAGGTGCCGCAATGCTTTTTCCGGGCAGCATCCACGGCATTCCGGGAAGCGGGGGATGAGCGCTCCCGCAGCCGAGTGGCGAAGGTTGGCGTGGATGCGTGCAGGGATGCCCGGGCCGACTCGGCTTCTTCGGGGTGGCACCGTCCGCACGTCTCTCCGGCGGCATCGTCGCTGGGTCGCGGAACCATCCCGGAGTGGGCGGTGTCTTTGTCCGCGGAGCGTTCGTCGCCCAGATGGCATTCCACGCACTTCAGCCGTCCGTGCCCGGTTTCAAGGAATTGCCCTGAAACCAGCACCTTGTCCTGCGGCTCCAACGGAGCCAGCAGCCCGCCTCAGCCGGGCCCTTCGATCAGGGCGGAGATTTTTTTTTCGGTGGAGGAACGAGTGCTCGCCAGCATGTCCCGGTCTGTGTGGCAAACGACACACCCGGAAGGATTTTGTGCAGCCGCGGGCCCGTTTTCTGCGCCAGCATACGCGCAGAGCAGGGCGATCAACCCGGAAAACAAGCCGAAGATGAGAGGCATTCGTCCAGAGGGCATGACAGTCCTTGTTATGATCAGGCGGAAATGCTTCCGAGCCAGGGCCTTGCCACGGCTGTACAGCAGAATCCGTGCCTTTGGGCGGCAAAAAAGAATGGCCCCGGATGCGAGCATCCGGGGCCAAGGGAGTGGGCGGGGCGCCACCGTCACCCCGCGGGAGGCGTTCCAAGAGGCTAGATGTTATTGTCCTTGAGCCATTTCAGGACCTTGCCGGCGATGACGTCGTTGTTGTTGTCCTGGGTGTGGATGTGGGTGTTGCCAAAGACCGGGGTGTCGTCTTCCCCGACGATGCCGCCGCAGCCCTGCATGTCGACGAAACCGGCCGGTGCCGTCCGCAGTCCGGCGGCAATCCGCTCCTGGCAGACGGTGTAGATGGCCTGGCAGCTTTGCTTGCGGGCGTCCTGCATGCTTCTGCGCGTGATGTCGCCGTAGATGAAGAGGATGGGCATGTCGCCGAGGATGTTGTCCACATAGTTTTCGATGGCTGCGCGGTAGTCGGCGTCTTCCAGGCCGTTCTTGTTCGGAGTGCTGACGTGGAACGCGGGTTCCTGCAGAATCAGGCACTTCATCTTGCTGCGTATCGGGTTCTGGAGCAGGGTGAGGGAGATGCCGCCTGCGGCGGAATGCACCGATACGATGGTCGGTTCGTTGATGGTGTTGAGCAGGTGAACAACCGCATCCGCTTCGATGTCACCGGTGGGCCCGACGCCGTCTTCGGTATCGTTGAAACGGACGGGCATGTGCTTCCAGAACTGGTCGATATCGGCCGTGGGGTAGCGGGATTCAGGCCAGGCTTCCGTGGAGTTCGGGCCAAAGCCCCACGTCGACCACTCGGCTTCGTTGTTGTAATAGGAGAATTTTGTCGGCGGAGGGACCTCTTCCGGCAGCGGTTCGGGGCAGACGGTGATCTCGGTGCCGCCGCCTTTCTTGCCTGTGCTGATGGTCGTGATGCAGTCCGGCGGGGGGGTGCGGGTCGAAGCGTAGGGGTCGTT
>CALMTS010000033.1 GCA_937872685.1 uncultured Desulfomicrobium sp. | reverse complement strand
GCCGGTGCAGGTCCGCCATGCCGGCCTCGAAGCCCGCGGCGCGCATGGCCGACGTCAGGGCGGCGATTCCGAGCGGGACCCATGTCTTTGGGGCCAGCATGTCCGGCTCCAGGGTCGTGGGATTCATCATGCGCAGGCCGGGAGGGGACAGGAAAAGAGATTTCATGGGTACTCCGTGAACAGGGCCGGGGACATGGCGTCCCCGGCCTGCCCGACTCGTCACGGGTTCAAGAGGGTCTGTCCGGAACCGATTTCCGGAGAAAGCCTGCGACTCCCGGAAAGGACACCCCCCTGATGAAGGAGGACTCAGGAGGGCGCCATATCTCAGGCCGGAAGCCGGAAGCCCTTGGCCTCGAAGGCTGCAGCGACATCGCTCATGCCCAGAGCCTCGAGGCTCGATCGTTTCGGCAACCCCGTTTCAGTGTCCCAACCCATGAAAGTATAGTATTCCGTCTTCGCCTGTTCAAAGTTGTCCCGATCAAGGGGCGGATGAGGGTGCTCGGCCGGCGGATACGGCGGCAGAAGCCGCCCTTCCGACGGCGTGAAGAAGTGGTCCGGCAGCTGGTCGTGCTCCTTGCGCAGGTTGACGGCCTTGCCGCCGCCCCATTCCAGGGCGGTCACCAGCCTGTGCATGTTCCAGATTCTGGCCGCCCGCTGGTTCAATTTTTCCTGATTCATCTTTTCGCCGGTAACCAGTTCGAACAGCTTGTATTCGACGGACACGTCTCCCGTGTATTTCCGGTCTTCACGCCCGCTGGTCATGATAGGATAGACCCAGTCGCAGACCGTGATGCTGTCCTTGATGCACGCCCGCATGTGAATGAAACGGCCGAGGGCGGCATGGGCCTTGGCCGATTTCTCCCCATTCCATTTGATGGGGATATCGCGCTCGCGCCAGATGTCGTTCAGCCCGTTTTCCGCGATCTCGTCGCCCCAGATCGTCTTGGCTACGGGCAGGGCCTGCTCGAACTTCAAGCCGGTCCACTCGAGAAGGTTGGTCATGGAGTGACGGTTGGGATCACGGTTTTCCACCGCGAAATTCAGGGCCCAGTAATAGCCGTACGTCCGCGGGTCATAGTGGGCGGACATTCCCCAGCCGCCGTTGCCGCCGACAACGCCGCCCATGATGCCCTCCATGTTTTCGAAATGCAGGACCCGTGCGGCCACATCCTTCAGGCCCAGGGACTCGAGGCGCGCGGCGATGATGTCAACGGCCCTGCGGAACCCTTCCGCCAGGCAGTCGCCGAGAAACTCTTTGCGGTAGGCGATCATGTTCATCAGGGTCTCCAGACCCTCGGTGCCCAGGTCGCCCTTGGGCGGATAATGGCCCTTTTGCAGGCCGGCCTGGATTTCGGCGGAGACGAGCTTGTTGTCGCGCATGTGCTGCAGGAGGCTTTTGCCGTCCACGACCTCGTCCTGCAGGTACCAGACGAACTGGATCATGGGGAACATCTCGAAGGTGTCCACCCCGAGCTTGTTGGCCAGCTGATTGGCAAGGAAGGTCGCCTTGTCCTTGTTGCCCATCCAGGAATAAAACCACTGCGTGCAGCTCACGGCGCCCCCGCCCATGCCCGGCACGTTCATGTACGCATAGCAGCCCTGGGGGCAGGAATAGCAGGACTGCGGCTTGACGTGGTACTCGTTGAGCCACGGCGCGCAGCTCTTGGTCTGGTCGAACCGCAGCGCCTGCTTGTTGATGTCCTTCGGGTCGATGTGCTTCTCGGTCCAGCTCAGGGGCCCGGTGGACAACGGCGTCGAACCGAGGGGGCCGGGCTGAATCTCGCGCACGCTCTTCACGTACTTCACCAGGCCCTTTTTGTCGGCGACCTGAACCCCTCCCGTGCCTCGGACGCACACGGCCTTGAGGTTCTTGGAACCCATGACCGCCCCGAATCCGCCCTGCCCGGCGGCGTTGCCGATGCGGTGGATGATGGGGGAAATGCGCACCAGCCTTTCTCCCGAGGGGCCGATGATCGCGATCTGCACCTTCTCGTCGCCGAGCTTTTCCTTGAGGGCATCCTGCGCTTCGAAGGTGTCCTTGCCCCAGATGAACCCCGCGTCCTCGATGGTCACGGAGTCGTTGTGGATATTGATGTACACGGGTTTGGGAGCCTTGCCCTGGATGATCAGGGCGTCGTAACCGGCGAATTTCAGCTCGGCCCCCCAATAGCCGCCGAAACCGCTCCTGGTGACCAGGGGATGCTTCGAGTTCGGGGCATACACATGGGGGGACACGCCGATGACCTCCGACCGCCCCGTTGAGGGGGCAAGGGTGCCGGTCAGCGGGCCGGTGGCGAAGACCAGCCGGTTCTCGGGGCTGAACGGATCAGCCAGAGGGGCCTCGTCAAACACGACCTTGTAGCCGATGCCGATGCCGCCGGTGTAATCGATATATTTTTCCGTTTTTTCCTGGGTGATCTTCCCGTTGCTCAGGTCAACGCGCACGATGGTTCCCATCCATCCGTTCATAGCGGGGTCTCCTTGGTAAAAATGGTTATCTCATGTCGACAAACGATATGGCGTCCGCGGGACAGTACTTTACGCACTGCGGGTCGCCGCCGCAGAGATCGCACTTGGAAAACAGGCCCGTCTCATCGTTTTTGACGATTTTATCCCAGGGACAGGCCGCGAAGCACTCACCGCAGCCGGTGCATTTCGTGGGGTCGATGATCCGGGCTCCGGTCTCCTTGTCCAGGATGAGCGCGTCATAGGCGCACGCAAGATAGCAGTCGGCCATGTTGCACTGGCGGCAGACGTCGGCCATGGCCGCGAATTTGGCCAGGGTCCCGGTCGGGTCGAAGGTTGTGGTGATCCGGCTCAGGGACGGCTGGCAGACCCCTTCGTGACTCAGCGAGCAGACGATCTCGCAGGTCCGGCAACCGACGCACGCGTTCGGGTTGGTCACCAGCCAG
>CALMTS010000032.1 GCA_937872685.1 uncultured Desulfomicrobium sp. | reverse complement strand
GTCGTCGGAAAATAACCGTTCTTTCTCACGTTCGAGGGTTTTCGCGATATCGCGGTGAGAAACGCCTTTCTATGAGTCCCGGGGGAAGCGGGAACGCCCGCTTCCCATATCCTTCAGATACGGTGAGTGGCCTGCATGGATGTCCCGTGCAGGCGGAGATATAACCAGCCAGAGATCAGAGGAGAGACCGCATGAGACGAGTTCTGTACGCCATCACGGCCCTGGTATTCCTGTTCAGCGTGACGACGGCCTCGGCCGCCGAGTACAAGAAAATGACCATCCGGGCCGCCACGGCCAACCCCGAAGGCAGCCTCCACACCACGGCAATCAACACGTTCAAGGAAATCGTCGAGAAGGAATCCGGCGGACAGATCACGGTCCAGACCTTCTACGGCGGCTCCATGGGCGACGAGCAGTCCAACGTCCGCCAGCTGCGCAACCAGGAAATCCACCTGGCCGTCCTGGCCGTCGGCAACCTGACCCCCTTCGCCGCCCAGGCCAACATCTTCTACCTGCCCTACATGTTCCCCAAGATCGACGCGGCCTACCAGCTGCTGAGCAATGACGCCTTCACCACCAAGGTCGGCGACAAGGTCGTCGAGCAGAGCGGCACCCGCCCCCTGTCCTGGCTCATCGGCGGCTACCGCCACCTGACCAACTCCAAGAAGCCCATCACCAAGATCGACGACCTGCAGGGCCTCAAGATCCGCGTCCCCCCCGTGGCCGTGCAGCTCGAAGCCTTCAAGTCCTGGGGCATCGAACCCCATCCCCTGGCCTGGTCCGAGACCTTCAACGCCCTGCAGCAGGGAGTCATCGACGGTCAGGAAAACCCGCACACCGTCAACCGCGACCAGAAATTCTGGGAAGTCCAGAAGTACATCACCGAACTGCACTACATGCTGTGGGTCGGCCCCATGCTGGTCAGCGAAGGCTGGTACTCCAAGCTTGACGCCGACACCAAGGCCCTCGTGACCAAGGCCGCCAAGGAAGCCGCGCAGGCGGAATGGAAGTGGGCCGCCGAACAGGATTCCATCGCCAAGAAGCAGTGCACGGACAAGGGAATGGTGCTGAGCGAACTGACCGACGAGCCCGTCTGGCAGGAAAAGGCCCGCGGCATCTGGCCCCAGTTCGAGGAGCAGGTCGGCGGCAAGGCCATGATCGACGAAGCCCTCTCCCTCATGAAGTAAACCGGAACACGAAGGAGGCTGGCAGCCATGTCGATTCAGGCGACGTCCATCATTCGCAAGCTGTATGATCATTTTGAGGAAATCTTGAGCGTGGCATGCGTCGGCGTCATGGTTGCCTGCCTCATGCTTCAGGTCGGGGCCCGCTGGATAACCGGCGACGGCGTCCCATGGACCGAGGAACTCAGCCGGTTCGCTTTTCTCTGGGCGGTCTTTTCCGCCGCTGCCCTGGTGGCCAAGCACGGCTCCCATGTCCGCATCACGGCGCAGTATCTGCTCATGCCGCCGAAATACCGGCTGGGCTTCAGAATCTTCACCGACATGATCTGGGTGGCGTTCAACATCTACATCGCCTGGACGAGCTGGGAGGTCGTCAGCAGCGGACTGGAGTTCCCGGAACTCTCGCCGACGCTCAAGATCGTCCGGGGCTACGTGGAGATGATCATCCCGTTCGGATTCGTGCTCATGAGTTGGCGGATCGTCGAGAACTATGTGATCCGCTTCAGGAACGGGACGCTGTTGGAACTTGTGCAGGAAGAATTCGAAAAGGCGGGGAAGTAGTATGGAAATTTCAGTAATGACAATGGTTCTGATTTCCCTGGGCGTCTTCTTCCTGCTCGGGATGCCGGTCTTCATGAGCCTCGCGATCTCCTCGGTCGTGGCCCTGACCTTCGGCGGCTATCTGCCCATGTCGGTCATCCACAACTCGATCTTCGACGGCCTCAACATCTTTCCGCTCCTGGCCATCCCGTGCTTCGTCATCGCCGGAACGCTCATGGAGTACGGGAACATCACCAACCAGATCGTGGACGTGGTCAAGCAGCTCGTCGGCCGCATGCACGGCGGCCTGGGCATCACGACCATCCTGGCCTGCACCTTCTTCGCCGCCATCTCGGGCTCGGGCCCGGGCACCGTGGCCGCCGTGGGCACCATCCTCGTGCCGGCCATGATCCGCAGCGGATACAGCCGGGAATACGCCGCGGCCGTGTCCTCCTCGGGCGGCACCATCGGGCTGCTGATCCCCCCCAGCAACCCCATGATCATCTACTCCATCCTCGGCAACGTGTCCGTCACGGCCATGTTCACCGCCGGCTTCATCCCCGGCTTCGTGGTGGGGTTCGCCATGAGCTTCACGGCCTGGGCCCTGGCCCGCAGGCACGGCTACCGCGGCGACGAGAACACCCCGGCGTTCGAGTTGATGAACTTCCTGCGCAGCTGCCGCAAGAGCTTCTTCTCCCTGCTGACGCCCTTCGTCATCCTGGGCTCCATCTACTCCGGCCTGTGCACCCCCGTGGAAGCGGCCGTGCTGGCCATCGCCTACGCCCTCTTCGTCGGCATCGTCATCAACCGCGCCCTGCGCCCCAACCACATCTACAGGGCCCTGCTTGAAGGCGCCCTGCTCTGCGGCGCAGTTTTGCTGATCGTCGGCACCTCGACCCTGTTCGGCAAGATCCTGACCTTCGAGGAAGCACCGCAGCGCCTGGCCGCGGCCGTCATGAGCTTCTCCAAGGACCCGAACGTGGTCATGCTGCTCATCATCGGCGTGCTGATCATCCTGGGCATGTTCATGGAGACCCTTTCGACCATCATCATCCTGGTGCCGGTGCTCATGCCCATGCTCAACATGGTCGGCATCGACCCCATCCACTTCGGCGTCATCCTCGTGGTGACCAACGAGATGGCCCTGCTCACGCCGCCGCTGGGGGTGAACCTCTTCGTCTCGTCCCG
>CALMTS010000031.1 GCA_937872685.1 uncultured Desulfomicrobium sp. | reverse complement strand
GGAGTCCCTGCTGGTGGTGGAGGAGAACCAGACCGGCATGTCCATCGGCCGCGTGGACCAGTATATGTACCCCTTCTACCGCGCCGACATCGATGCCGGCCGCATGACCGAGTACGAAGCCTTCGACCTGGCCGGGTGCATGCTCGTCAAGATGTCGGAGATGATGTGGATCACGAGCGAAGGCGGCTCCAAGTTCTTCGCGGGCTACCAGCCCTTCGTGAACATGTGCGTGGGCGGCGTGACCCGCGACGGCCGCGACGCCACCAACGACCTGACCTACCTGCTCATGGACGCCGTGCGCCACGTGCGCATTTACCAGCCGTCCCTGGCCACGCGCGTGCACAACAAGTCGCCGCAGAAGTACCTGAGGAAGATCGTGGACGTCATCCGCTCCGGCATGGGCTTCCCGGCCGTGCACTTCGACGACACGCACATCAAGATGATGCTGGCCAAGGGCGTGTCCATGGAAGACGCCCGCGACTACTGCCTCATGGGCTGCGTGGAACCCCAGAAGTCCGGACGCCTCTACCAGTGGACGTCTACGGCCTACACCCAGTGGCCCATCTGCATCGAGCTGGTCCTGAACCGGGGTGTGCCCCTGTGGTACGGCAAGCAGGTCTGCCCGGACATGGGCGACCTGAGCGCCTTCGACACCTACGAGAAGTTCGAGGCCGCGGTGAAGGAGCAGATCAGGCACATCACCAAGTGGTCCAGCGTGGCCACGGTCATCTCCCAGCGCGTGCACCGCGAGCTGGCGCCCAAGCCCCTCATGTCCCTCATGTACGAGGGCTGCATGGAGTCCGGCCGCGACGTGTCCGCCGGCGGGGCCATGTACAACTTCGGACCCGGCGTGGTCTGGAGCGGCCTGGCCACCTACGCCGACTCCATGGCCGCCATAAAGAAGCTGGTCTACGAGGACAAAAAGTACACCCTGGCCGAACTGAACCTGGCCCTGAAGGCCGACTTCGAAGGCTACGACCAGGTTCTGGCCGACTGCCTGGCCGCGCCCAAGTACGGCAACGACGACGACTACGCGGACCTCATCGCCGCCGATCTGGTGCACTTCACCGAGGTCGAGCACCGCAAGTACCGGACGCTCTACTCGGTGTTGAGCCACGGCACCCTGTCCATATCAAACAACACGCCCTTCGGGCAGCTCCTCGGCGCGTCGGCGGGCGGCCGCCGGGCCTGGTCGCCCCTGTCCGACGGCATCAGCCCGACCCAGGGAGCGGACTTCAAGGGCCCCACGGCCATCATCAAGTCCGTGTCCAAAATGGGCAACGACTACATGAACATCGGCATGGTGCATAACTTCAAGCTCATGTCGGGCCTCCTGGACACGCCCGAGGGCGAGAACGGCATCATCACCCTGATCCGCACGGCCTGCATGCTCGGCAACGGTGAGATGCAGTTCAACTACCTGGACAACGAGATCCTTCTCGACGCCCAGAAGCACCCTGAGAAGTACCGCGACCTGGTGGTGCGCGTGGCCGGCTACAGCGCCTTCTTCGTGGAGCTGTGCAAGGACGTGCAGGACGAGATCATCAGCCGCACCATGCTGCACTCGCTGTAGGCGCGGCCCTGAGCAGACGGAAGAGACCATGATCGAACGCAAGGCGCTGATCTTCAACATCCAGAAATACAACATGTATGACGGACCCGGCGTGCGCACCATGGTCTTCTTCCAGGGCTGCCCCCTGCGCTGCACGTGGTGCTCCAACCCCGAGGGGCAGAAGCGCCAGCCGCAGGTCCTGTGCCGCACGAACATCTGCACGCGCTGCGGGGACTGCGTGCCGGTCTGCCCCGTGGGCAAGCACCGCATCTCGCCGCGCACGCGCATGCACGAGATCGTGCAGGACGTGGACTGCATCGGCTGCCGCAAGTGCGAGCAGGTCTGCAAGGTGCGCGCCCTGTCGGTCATGGGCGAACTGCGGACCGTCTCGGAACTGGCGGACATCGTGGAGGAGGACCGGGCCTTCTACGAAATGTCCGGCGGCGGCGTGACCCTGAGCGGCGGGGAAGTGCTCATGCAGCCCGAGGCCGCGGCCAGCCTGCTCATGGCCTGCCGCCGGCGCGGCATCGGCACGGCCGTGGAGACGTCCGGCTATGCCCGCCCCGAGGCTCTGGCCCGGGTGGCCGAGTTCACGGACCTCTTTCTCTACGACGTCAAGCACATGGATTCCGCACGCCACTACGCCCTGACCGGCGTGCACAACGGGACCATCCTGGCGAACCTGCGCTGGCTGCTGGACAACAGGCACAGCGTCAAAATCCGCCTGCCGCTGCTCAAAGGGCTCAACGACGGCCATGACGAGATCCACGCCCTGATCAGCTTCCTGCTGCCGTACCGGGAGTACCGGAATTTCAAGGGCATCGACCTGCTTCCGTACCACCGCATGGGCGTGGGCAAGTACGGGCAGCTCGGCTGGGACTACACCTTGGACGCACAGCCGTCCCTGACGGACGAGGACCTTGCGCGCCTGACCGGGTGGTTCGCCGCCCACAACTTCGACGTGGCCGTGATCCGGCATTGAGGCAGAGCATGAACGCACTGGGAATGATCGAGACTCGCGGGTTCGCGGCCGCCATCGCCGGGGCCGACGCCATGGTCAAGGCCGCGGACGTGCGCATCGCGGGCCGCGACCAGGTCGGCGCCGGGCTGGTGACCATCACCGTCCGCGGCGAGGTGGCAGCGGTGCAGGCCGCCGTGGACTCGGGCGCGGCCGAGATCCGGCGCATGGGCGGGTGTCTCGTGTCCGTGCACGTCATCGCCCGGCCGGACCCGGAGTTGGCCGTGGTTATCGGCGGCGGGTCTCAGGCCCCGCAGACCGCGCAGGTCTCGCAGGCCTCGCAGGATGCGCCGGAGGAAGAGAAGGCCCACGAAGCAGGGGGGCATTCGGGGGAGACGCCCGCATACGACATTTCGCAGCTCGGGGCGATGACGGTCGGCAGGCTGCGCCGCATCGCCGCCGGTCTGCCGGGCCTGCCGCTGGCACCCGGCGAGATCGGGACCGCCCGCAAGAAGACGCTGATCGAAGCAATCATGACGGCATACAGACAGGAGTAAGACAATGGTAGACAAGGATTTACTGTCCATTCAGGAAGCCCGGTCCCTGGTGCGGGCCGCGCGTCAGGCCCAGGCGGGGTTCGCCGCGCTGGGCCAGGCCCAGGTGGACGCCGTGGTCGAGGCCGTGGCCAAGGCCGCCGCGTCCCAGGCGGAGGCCCTTGCGGCCCTGGCCGTGGAGGAGACGGGCTTCGGCAAGGCCCAGGACAAGAAGACCAAGAACATCCTGGCCAGCGAGAAGCTGCTGGCCGCCATCAGGGACATGAAGACCATCGGCGTGCTCTGCGACGACAAGGCGCGCAAGCTGGTCGAGATCGCCATCCCCATGGGCGTCATCGCGGGCATCGTCCCGTCGACCAACCCCACGTCCACGACCATCTACAAGTCCATGATCGCGCTCAAGGCCGGCAACGCCATCGTCTTCACCCCGCACCCCAGCGCCCGCAAGTGCATCGGCAAGACCGTGGAGATCATCCGCGGGGCGCTGGCGCAGTGCGGCGTGTGCGAGGACCTGGTCGGCGTCATGAGCGTGCCGACCATCGAGGGCAGCCAGGAACTGATGCGCGTGGCCGACCTGATCCTGGCCACGGGCGGCCCCGGCATGGTCAAGGCCGCGTACAGCTCCGGCACCCCGGCCCTGGGCGTGGGCGCGGGCAACGTGCCGGCCTACATCGAGCGCAGCGCCGACATCGTCGATGCCGTGACCAAGATCTTCGCCAGCAAGACCTTCGACAACGGCACGGTCTGCGCCTCGGAGCAGGCCATCGTGACCGAGGCCGTCATCGCCGACAAGGTCCGCGCCACCCTCGTCGCGCAGGGCGCGTATTTCCTGGAAGGGGAGAAGCTGGAGAAGGTCAAGCGGGTCATGGAGCGCGGCAACGGCTCCATGAACCCCGACATCGTCGGCCGCGACGCCCAGTACATCGCGCGCCTGGCCGGCATCGAGATTCCGGCCAGCACGCGCCTGCTGGTCTCCGACGAGCCCGGCGTGGGCCCGAAATACCCCTTCTCCAAGGAGAAGCTGACGGCGCTCTTGGGCTTCTACGTGGTCAACGACTGGCCGGAGGCCTGCGAGCTCTGCCACCCCCTGCTCAAGAACGGCGGCATCGGGCATTCCCTGTCCATCCACTCCCGCAACGAGGACGTCATCCGCGAGTTCGGCCTGAAGAAGCCCGTGTCGCGCCTGCTGGTCAACACCCCCTCCACCCACGGGGCCGTGGGACTGACCACCGGCCTGTTCCCGTCCTTCACCCTGGGCTGCGGCACCGTGGGCGGAAGCTCCACATCGGACAACGTGACGCCGTTGAATCTCATGAACATCCGCCGCGTGGCCTACGACCTCGGCGGAAAGTGCTGCCCGGCGCCGGCCGACCAGACGCCCGGCCATGCCGTCTCGGCGGCCATCGACGTCAACGCCATCACGGCGCTGATTCTCGAACAGCTCAAAAAGATCGCCTGAATATGATCACAACACCCTTACCGCACATCCCAATTTAAGGAGAACACCATGTCTGCACAGAACGCACTCGGAATGATCGAAACCAAAGGACTGGTCGGCGCCATCGAAGCCGCCGACGCCATGGTCAAGGCCGCTAATGTGACCCTGATCGGCCGCACTCAGGTCGGCGGCGGGCTCGTCACCGTCATGGTTCGCGGCGACGTCGGCGCGGTCAAGGCCGCCACGGACGCCGGCGCCGCTGCTGCCGGCCGCGTCGGCGAGCTGGTCAGCGTGCACGTCAT
>CALMTS010000030.1 GCA_937872685.1 uncultured Desulfomicrobium sp. | reverse complement strand
CGACCTCGACGAACTTGCGGCGGCAATGGGCCCAGCAGCCAAGATGGCGCAGGCCGTCGCGCTCGCCGAGGGCTTCGTAGCCCGCGGTCGCGGTAGGGACCACCCTTTCGGGTGGCCCCCCGCACAGATCCCAGCGAGCGGAGCTACCGCACTGGGCTCCTACCTCGGGTGCTTGGCGTAAAAGCGCTCGTTTGGATGAGGATGCAAGATTCTGGGTTGGGGAATCCAGCGTATGACTATGGGGCCAAATACGTTCCAGGTAATCCGCCGCTTCTGGCCTCGACGCCGGAGCACCTTGTACCATGAACGGATGATCTCTTCACGGAACGTCTTCATGGCGTGTCCATTTCCCGGCACTGCGTGGTATCTGTAATAACCAAGGACTACCCGTTGCAGCCATTCGCCGACATCTTTTATGTCGTCGTGCATCCGGGTACGCAGAGCCGTCTTTATCCTACTCAGGGCTGCTCTCAAGCGTTTCTTCACCGTCTTGCGGCGGACTATGAACCGACCTCGGATTCTGGTCACGGTAGGGACCACCCTTTCGGGTGGCCCCCCGCGCAGATCCCGGCGTGCGGAATTACCGCACCGGGCTCCTACCTTGGGTGCGTGGCGTAGAAACGCACGTTCGGATGCGGATGCATGATCGTTGGCACTGGAAACCAGCGCTTGACGATGGAACCATAGGTCTTCCAGTTCATGCGTCCCTTCTGGCCCCTGCGCCGAAGCACTTTCAGCCAGTACCAGATCAGCTCCTCACGAAACGTATGCAGAGCATCCCAGTTTCCAGGTATGGCATGATACCGGTAGTACCCAAGAACCACCTGCCGCAGCCATTCCCCGACCCCAGCTATGGGGTCGTGCATCCGGCGCCGCAATGTCGTTGTAGGGCGGCGTGCAAAAATGACCCCTTAGCCGAGGCAATCGGCGTTGAAGATTGACCTGAGCAGGTGAGGCATAGCCAATGACGTCAATCAATTTATATCCCTCAGACCAATTAAAGTGCGGCAGTCCGGACGACGGCTGGACCTGGCCTGATTGCGTAGCGATTCGTGAGTTATTGTAAATGGCATGAGAGCCTGCGCGGTTGGCTGTATCAAAGGAAAACATAGGAAGAGACTGTCCGCTTTTAAGCATAACAATTCCTTCAAATTCCAACCCGAGTTCAAATATTGGATTCGCCCAGCTTTCCAATTTGTCCTCGAATCCGAGACTCGCGCCGGTCTTGTTGGTCCTCGCCACGTCAACGCTCCTCGAAAAAGTATTGCTGGAACAAATGTAAGCGCGCAATAGCCCGCACCTTGTTGGATTAAGCGGAATGAGGCAAAGGCTCAGGAGGCAGAGGCGAGGACTCTCGGATCGAGGGACTGGGGCAAGAGGGCCTTGCGCTCGGCCTCGGTGGTTGTGCAGGGCAGACGCTCGAAGAGGTGGCGCAGGTAGGCGTATGGCTCGAGGCCGTTGGCCTTGGCCGTCTCGATGAGGGAATAGAGGGCCGCGCTGGCGTGGGCGCCGCGCGGGGCACCGGAGAAGAGCCAATTTTTGCGGCCCACGGCGAAGGGACGGATGGCGTTCTCGGCCAGATTGTTATCCGGACGCAGGCGGCCGTCCTCCAGGTAGACCGTCAGCCGGTCCCACTGCTTGCGGGCGTAGGCGATGGCCTTGCCGAGCAGGCTCTTGGGCGGGGAGGTCGCCGCGCGGGCATCGAGCAGCGCCTTGATGCTGTCCAACAGCGGCCGGGACTGTTCCGCCCGCAGCGCGACGATCTGTTCCGGCTTGAGCTTTTGCTTTTCGGCCAGGCGCTCCACGCCGTAGAGCTTGCCGATGAGCTCCAGCACGGCATGGGCCGTGCCGCCCTTGGCCTTCTTGCCGGCGGCCTTCTCGACCTCGACGAACTTGCGGCGGCAATGGGCCCAGCAGCCAAGATGGCGCAGGCCGTCGCGCTCGCCGAGGGCTTCGTAGCCCGCGTAGCCGTCGGTCTGGAGAAAGCCCTGGTAGTTGCCCAGGATTTCCTCGGCCACGCTGCCGGCCCGGCTCGGATGATAGCGGAACAGCACGACGGGTTTTTCCGGCGGACCGCCCCTGGCCACCCACATGTACGATTTCGCGGTGTTGGCCCGGCCGTCTTCGTTGAGCACCTGGACCGTGGTCTCGTCCATGTTGACGATGGGGCCGGAGCGGAGCTCCTCGATGCTCAGGTCGATCAGCGGCTGGCAGGCCTCGGCCGCCCGGATCATCCAGCTAGCCAGGGTGCCGCGGGAGATGTCCAGCCCCAGACGCAGGAACTGTCCCTCCTGACGATAGAGCGGCAAGGCATCGGCATATTTGGCGATCGCGACGTGGGCCAGCAGCCCCGGGGTGACGATGCCCTGGGCGATAAGCTGCGGGGGCATGGCCGCGATTTTGACCGTGGGGCCGTCATCCTCCACGCCTTCGCAGCTTCTGCAGGCGTATTTGGGCCGGATGTGACGCTGGACCTGGATTTTTGCCGGGACAATGTCGAGTTTTTCGCTCACTTCCTCGCCGATGCGGGTCAATTCGCAGCCGCAGGGGCAGATTTTGTCAGCTTCGGGGATGTCGTGGACGATTTCGACGCGGGGAAGGTCGGCGGGGATGGGTTTGCGGCCGCGTTTGCCGCGCATATGGGCCGGGACGAAGACCTCCTCGAAGGTCTTGGGGGCCTGCTCGGCCTGGGTCTGCTCCGCTTCGTCGAAGAGGCTGTACTGGTCCTCGACTGGCACTGGCTTCTTTTCTGACTTTGGCCCATAGATGATGGCATGCAGCAGACGATTCCGCTCTGCAAGCTGCTCGTTATGCTGCTGCAGATCGATGACAAGTTGCTTGAGAGCATCGATGTCGTTGGGGAGTGCTGCGATGTCCATGGCGTGCACGCCTTGTCGCACAAAAGTTAAAAGACATCAAGACTCCGTGTCAGAACAGCGTGGAATATTCCAGGCGCTTGTGCTCAGTGGCCTGCTGCAGATCGAGGCCGTCCAAAAGCCAGGCCAGCTCGCGCTCGCCGACCTCCAGCACCTCGGCCTCGGACTGGGGCCAGCGGAAACGATGCTTCTCCAGCCGCTTCTGCCACAAGCAAAACCCATTGATATCCCAATATAAAATCTTGACGATGGTGCGTGCGCGGTTGCAGAAGACGAACAGGCCGCCGGAAAACGGGTCGAGCCGGAAGCGGCTGGCGACCATGGCCGACAGGCCGTCGATGGCCTTGCGCATGTCCGTGGTGCCCAGGGCCAGGTAGACGCGGACGTTGCCGGCCCGGATCACGCCAGGGCCTCCAACGTCCGGATAAGCTTCATCAACAGGGCGGGGTCAAAGTCGCCATCGACCCGGATGCGCAGGCGCTCGCCGAGCACGACTTGCAGCGGCGCGAAGGCCCCGACGCCGGCCGGACCGCGCGGCAGGGGCACCGGGACGAAGGTGATGGCCGGCGTCGCTTTTGTGTTGCCGGTGGTGCTTGAGTCACCTTCCTCAGCAGGAAAATCCAAGGAAAGGGTCCGGTTGCGGTAGTTCATGGATTTCAGGGACAGCCCGTGCAGCCGGCAGTAGGCAGCCTGGCTCAGGCCGCTGACCCGCCAAGTTCGCAAATGTGCACGCCAAAATGCAGCCTTCGCCTCTCTCGATGCGCGAGCCATAGCCTCGCCTCCTTGTATGGGGCGAGCCTATGGCATGAAGAAGAGAGGGGTGGAAGAAGGAGGCTATTGCGCGGTTACAGCTCAATTTGCTCATGGCTCCAGTCGAACTGGAAGGCATCCCCAGCTGGAAAC
>CALMTS010000029.1 GCA_937872685.1 uncultured Desulfomicrobium sp. | reverse complement strand
TGGTGGGCCAACCAGGGGTCGAACCTGGGACCATCCGGTTATGAGCCGGGGGCTCTACCAACTGAGCTATTGGCCCGTCCGTGACGGATTGCGCTTGTTATGTTCCCGGGCCCTTATTTGTCAAGTTTGGCGCGGCGCGCCTCCTTGACGTGGCTGATGGCCGCCCGGCCGGCCAGGGCGCCTTCGCCCACGGCCACGCTGATCTGCAGGAAGCGGCCCACGCAGTCTCCGGCGGCGAAGACGCCGGGCACGTTGGTGCGCTGTTCGCGGTCCGTGTCGATGAACTGGCCGTTGCGCAGCAGGCCCAGCGTGTAGGCGAAATCGTTGGACGAGGCCTGGCCCATGGCGATGAAAAGGCCCTGGGCGTCGATCTCCTCGCCGTTGTCCAGGACCACCTTCTCGAGCCCGCCGTTCCCGGCCAGGGTCTCGACCTTCCGCTCCAGCACGGGAATGCCGTTCTCGCGCAGGCGGTTCATGAACTCCTCGCTCATGCCGATCTCCTTGCCCTGCGTGCAGACCTGCACCTGCGGCGTGTACTGCAGCAGTTCCAGGGCCTGGTTGGCCGCGAAGTTGGCTTCACCGACCACCACGACGGGCTTGCCGCGCATGAAGTAGCCGTCGCAGCTGACGCAGTAGGACACGCCCTTGCCTTCGTAGTCGCCGAGGTTTCAGATGCCCGGGCGGACCCGGGAGACGCCGGTGGCCAGGATCAGGGCCGTGGCTTCGATCTCGTCTTCCTCGGTCTTGGCCACGAATTTCTGGTCGCCGTTCTGGTGGATGGAGAGGACGCGGTCGCAGCGCATCTCCACGCCGAACTTGGCGGCCTGGGCCCGTCCGCGTTCGATCAGGTCCTTGCCGGTGATGGTTTCGGTGAACCCGAAGTAGTTGTCGATCTCGTAGTCGCCCGCGACTTTGGGGGCGCAGCCCACGATCAGGGTGCGCATGCCGGCCCTGGCGGTGTAGATGGCGGCCGAAAGCCCGGCGGGTCCCTGTCCGATGATGAGTATGTCTGTCTTTTCCATGTTTCGTGCTCCTGTCGCATGTTGTGGCGAACTGAGACTGATAAGGCCCCGGGGCGGGGGAGGCAATGCGCCTGGTTCAGATTTTACAGAGGCGTTGGGACATGCAGTGGCGCATGGCCCGCCCCAGCGACAGCATGTCCACGGGTTTGGAAATGACCCGGCGCACGCAGGAAGGCCTGGTTTCGAGTGCCGGCGCGGGCGAGGCCGAGGCCAGCAGAACCGGGATGTCCGTCCCGGTCGCGCGCAGGGAGGCGCACAGTTCGTCCACCTGGCCCGCGGTGCCGTCCTCGGTCAGGACGATCTCCAGGCTGCCGCGCTGCGTCTCGATGGTCTGGACGCCTTCGGCCACCCCTTCCGCCTGGAGGGGCTCGTAGCCGAGCCTGGTCAGGCAGGAGCAGATGGCGGCGCGGACCTCCGGGTCGGATTCGATGACCAGGACGCGTTCGCCGCAGCCCATGATTTCCGGCGCCGCGGGGAGTTCGGCGCTGTCGGCGGAAAGCTGCGGGCTGGCCGGCAGGCAGACCTGCACCGTGACGCCGCCGGCGGCGTTACGGGAAAAAATAAGCTTGCCGCGCAACGACTTGACGATCTTCTGGGTCACGAAGAGCCCCAGGCCCGTGCCCTCGTCCTTGGGCTTGGTGGTGAAGAAGGGTTCGCACAGTCGCGGCAGGTCATCCTCGGACACGCCCGCGCCGTTGTCGGACACGGTGATGACGGTCAGCACGCTGTCCGGGTCCGTGACCAGGAGGCCCGAGTCCTGCCCCGTATGGGTTCGGGCCGTGATCGCGATGCGCGGCTTGGCCGTCCCGGCCAGGGCGTGCACGGCGTTGGTGGCCAGGTTCATGAGAATCTGCTGCAGGTGCACCGGATCGCCGAAAAGGGAGCCCAGGTTCCGGTCCAGACAGGCGTCGATGGCGATGTGCGAAGGCGTGGTCCCGCGGATGATCTCCAGGGTTTCGAGCAGCACGTCGCGGATGGGGAAATGGATGAACTCCTCGTGCATCTTGCCGGTGAAGTGCAGGACGCTCCTGATGAGGGACGTGCCGCGCTGGCAGACGCGCAGGATGCGGTCCAGATCCTCCTGGTCCGGGGCGTCCCCGGCGTCCACGGCCCCGCGGATGAGTTCCGTGGAGAAGACGACCGAGGCCAGGATGTTGTTGAAGTCGTGGGCCATGCCGCCGGCGATGGTGCCGATGATGCCCAGCTTCTGCTGCTTGAGGAACTGGTGTTCGAGTTCGAGGTTGGCCTTCTGCAGTTCCAGGGTGCGCTGCTGGACCTGGCGTTCGAGCCCCAGCCTGTAATCCTCGTTCTCGCGGATGAGCGCCGCGCGCTCCAGGGCCTTGTCCACGGCGTGGAGCAGTACCTCGGGGGAGACGATGGGCTTGACCAGGTAGTCCCAGGCGCCCAGGCGCAGGGCCTTGACGGCCTCGTCCAGCCCGCCCTCGCCGGAGATGACCAGCACCGGGGTGCGCTCGATGACGCCCGAGAGGCGCGACAGAAGATCCAGGCCGTTCATGACCGGCATCTTCAGGTCGACGATGAGCAGATCGGGGGAGTGGGCCCGGAACAGGTCCAGGCCCTCCCGGCCGTTGCCGGCCTGCAGGACCTCGAAGCCGCGGGAGCTGAGCACCGTCCGGGTGGTGGCGCGGATGAACGGGTCGTCGTCCACCACCAGAACGGCCGTGGTGCGGGTCTCGGGCATCCTAGAACTTGTAGCCGATCATGCGCAGCAGCCGGGACCGCTTGGCCTTGTCCTCGTCCGTCTCCACGCCCTTGGAGGCGAAGCCGTCGACCACGCCCAGGATGCCCCGGCCCTGGTCCGTTTGGGCCACGATGACCTGGACCGGGTTGGCCGTGGCGCAGAAGAGGCGCACCACCTCGGGCACGCCCTGGATGGTGTTGACGACATTGATGGGGAACATGTCGCGCATGAACAGGATGAAGCTGTGTCCGGCCGAAAGGGCCAGGGCGTTCTCCTTGGCCAGTTCGACCAGTTCGGGGTCCGTGCCCGTGGTGCGGATGAGGCAGGCGTCGGAGGCCTCGCAGAAGGCCAGGCCGAATTTCGCCCCGGGCACGGTGTTGACCATGGCCTCGTGCACGTCCTCCACCGTCTTGATGAAGTGCGACATGCCCAGGATGAGGTTGAGGGAGTCAGGGTTCTTGATGGGGACGAGGGTGAGGTCCATGGGCGGCTCCTAGCTGGTTTGTCAGGTTATTTCTGGACGCGGGAAGACCCGTCGCTGGCCCGCAGCACGCGTACGCGGTCGCCCGCGTAGAACTGCATGTCGGCCTCCTGGACAATGGTCACGATTTCGCCAGTGTCCATTTCCACCGTGACTTCCACGCCCTGCTTCTTGGTGATTTCCTCCTCGGCCAGGGCCCCGCCGGCGGCGCCGCCCAGGGCGCCGATGACAGTCCCGAGGATGCGGCCCCTGCCGCCGCCGATCATGCTGCCGAGCACGCCGCCGGTCACGCCGCCGGCCACTGCGCCGACGCCGCTCTGAGTGCCTTCGATCAGCACCGTGCGGACTTCCTTCACTGTGCCGTAATTGACGCGCATCTCCTGACGGGCCTGGTCACGGGAATACACCTGTCCGGAGCGGCTCGACGCGCACGCCGAAAGCATGGCGGCGCTTGCGAACAGCACCATGAGGATTATGATAAGTTTCGTGTTGCTACGCATTGCTTACTCCTGGGTTGCACATGAAGATGTTCTGGACGCCAGTTACGTCCGTCACAAAGCCATATATGGCTTATAGTGGTTTGGCGAACAGGGTCAAGAACAAGCCGGCCGGCTGCTTCTCTGCGCTCTTACAGGACCTGCGGCAGGAGGGCCGTGTTCTGGGCGGCGCGGTCGTGGGGCCGGAGCGCGTCCAGCAGGACGTTCTCGGGGTCGGGGATGTTCTTGGCCCGCAGCACCTTGAGGAGCTTCTCGTAGAGGGTGTCCAGGTCCACGTACTGGGCCACGGACTTGTATTCGGGCATGGTCAGCACCGAGGAGTACACGGGCAGGTTGTCCGCGTCGTGGCCGTTGAGGATGACGAAGGAGAACGCGCGTTCGCCCAGGGCGAAGTCCAGCTTGAACTCCTTGATGTCGGTGTTGGTGATGGTGCTCAGGTTGGAGATGGACCTGGCGCGGGCGAAGATGCCCGTCAGGATGCGCAGGCTGTCCTTCTTGACCTGGGCCAGGCCCTCGCGCTCGGACAGTTCGATGAGCAGGATGGACTTGTTGAGCTCGTAGTAGAGGTCGTCGAAGATGCCGCTGG
This sequence comes from uncultured Desulfomicrobium sp., assembly GCA_937872685.1. Taxonomy (GTDB): domain Bacteria; phylum Desulfobacterota; class Desulfovibrionia; order Desulfovibrionales; family Desulfomicrobiaceae; genus Desulfomicrobium. The sequence continues at coordinate 2,396 of CALMTS010000029.1, read as the reverse complement.
TCTTGAGTTCGTCGTAGAGGACCTCGAAATCCGAGTGGTTGATCTTGCGGAAGTGCGACATGTCCGGGCGTTCGTTCTCGACGGCTTCGAAATCCTCGCACACGTAGGGCACGATGGACGTGGTCTCGTAGAGATAGAACTCCAGGCCGATGGACCCTTCCTCCTCCAGGATGGCGGACACGGACAGGTCGGCCAGCAGGATGCCGCCCTCGATTTCCAGCCCGTAGCCTTCGTAGGCTTTGCGCAACCTGGCGTCGGCGGCGTCGATGACGTAGTTGTAGATGGGGTAGGCCAGTCCGTCCTGATCGTGGATGGCCAGCTCCTTCCAGGAGGCGAAGCGCGTCGCGACCATGTGCTGAAAAATCTTCTTGATGAATTTTTTCAGGCACATGGTAAAGAGCTTCAATTCCTTGCTTCTGGAATTGGGTTCTTCGGATTCCCTGCCGGCGGGTGTCTCTTCGAAATCTTCTTCGTCTCGCTTCATGTCGCGGATCCTCGTTTGCGTTCGCCGTAGGCCTTGGCCAGGCCGCCATGGGACGTTTCCCGGTACAGGCTGGGCAGGTCGTGCCCTGTCTCTTTCATGACTCGTACCACTTCGTCAAAGGGGATGCGGTGGCTGCCGTCGGACAAAAGCACCATCTGCGCGATGCTCAAGGCCTTGGTCGCGGCCATGGCGTTGCGTTCGATGCAGGGAATCTGAACCAGCCCCCCGACGGGGTCGCAGGTCAGCCCCAGGTGGTGCTCCAGACCCATTTCCGCCGCATACTCGATCTGCCGGATGCTGCCGCCCATGAGCTGGGCCGCGGCCGCAGCCGCCATGGCGCAGGCCGAGCCGACTTCGCCCTGGCAACCCACCTCGGCCCCGGAGATGGACGCGTTGTTCTTGATGACCAGGCCGATGAGCCCGGCCGTGGCCAGGGCCTGCAGGACGGCCCGGGGGCGGGATTCCATGGTCTCCTTCAGGTACCGCAACACGGCGGGCAGCACGCCGCTGGCGCCGCAGGTCGGGGCCGTGACCACGGTCCCGCCGCTGGCGTTTTCCTCGGACACGGCCAGGGCGTAGGAGGCCAGCAGGCCCGTGCGGCGCAGTTCAGGCCCGCCCATGACCGCCTTCTGGTGGTAGGAGCAGGCCTTGCGGGCCAGGCCCAGGCCGCCGGGCAGCACGCCCTCGGTGGTCAGGCCGCGCTCGATGCAGTCCTGCATGACGGTCCACACGGTCTGCAGGAAGTCCCAGATGTCCTCGCCCTCGTGCCGGGCCACGAACTCCCAGTAGGTCATGCCTTCCTCGGCGCACAGGTCCATGATTTCGGTCAGGGTGTGCAGGGGGTAGACTTGGGGCGGACGGCTCGCGACGTCGTCGTCGCGCAGGGCGCCGCCGCCGATGCTGAAGACGGTCCAGGAGCCGATGGCGGCTCCGTTGCCGTCCAGGGCGGTGAAGTCCATGGCGTTGGGGTGCTCGGGACGCCGCAGGCCCGGAGACCACACGATCTCCACGGGGAGCGGCGCCAGGGCCTGGGTCACGGCCGTGTCGGTCAGATGCCCCTTGCCCGTGGCGGCCAGGCTCTCGTAGAGCACGACGCGGAAGGACGCCGCTTCGGGGAAACGCGCCCGGAAGCGTTCGGCCGCCAGTTTGGGGCCCATGGTGTGGCTGCTGGATGGGCCGGCGCCAATGCGATACAATTCCCGGATGGATTCCATCCGCACCTCGCCGTGTGGAAAATTTGCTGTTGACTGGGCAGAAAAGCCTGGGCCATGGAGTCCGTCAAGGACGCTGGCCCCTGGACTAGCCGTCCCGTCAGCATACGTCAACAAGGAGCCGAGATGAAACGACCGGAACTCGAGTTTCCCCTCCACTGGGAATACAAGATCATCGCCATGCGCACCGACGAGGCCTTTGCCGCCATCTGCGAGGTCATCAGGGGCCACGGCTTCGAGGAAACGCCCCGGGCCAGCAACGTGTCCCGCAACGGTTCCTATGTGACCTACACCGTGCGCATGCGCCTGGAGACCCGCGAGGTCCTGGACAGCCTGAACCGCGCCCTGGCCGCCTGCGAAGGCGTGAAGTACCTTCTCTGACATGCCGCCGGCAACCGGCTCCGGACGGCCTTCCGGGTTATGGGGAACAGGCTGGAAGAGGGCAATGTGAGAAAAGCGTTTTTTTCCGCTTGACGCGCGGCGGGGAAACTCGTAGAAGCCTCTTCGTTGTCGGCGCGAAACAAGTTTTTCACAGCTAATATGCTGACATGCTTCGCATATTCCGACCTGTGGGCCAATAGCTCAATTGGTAGAGCATCTGACTCTTAATCAGCAGGTTCAAGGTTCGATTCCTTGTTGGCCCACCAGCTGCAGCAACAAACCCGTCAAGGACACAGCGTCTTTGGCGGGTTTTCTTGTTT
>CALMTS010000028.1 GCA_937872685.1 uncultured Desulfomicrobium sp. | reverse complement strand
GTCGTCATGAACATGGAACAGTACCAGCACCTGCGCGCCTGCGAACTGGAGGCGGCCCTGCTGGAAGCACGGAAAGACAGGGCGGAAGGAAGGATCGCCCACCGCACCGTGGAAGAACACATCAAAGCCCTGAACGATGAGTAGCTACACGATCATCTTCACGGAGAGCTATGTCCGGCGGGCACGGAAGTTTTTCAAAAAGCACCCGGAACTCCTGGGCCACTACGAAAAATGCCTGCTGCTCATGGAGTCCAACCCCTTCCACCCCTCCCTGCGCATCCACGCACTGCAAGGCAAACTCAAGGGCCTCCACTCCATCTCCATCACGCTCAGCTACAGGCTGACCATCGAATTTCTGATCGACGACAAGGAGATCATTCCCATCGATATCGGGACGCATGATCGGGTGTATTAGGTGTGGATGGAATCGGATGGATTTTTGGATTTCGGGAAATTCAAGATTCAAGATGCGACCCCGCTGCTCTTGCCAAACGTATTTTATGCAAGTACTTTGAACATCCTGAATTATCAGGCTTATTCAGAGGGGCGATGATGGAGTACAGACCCGTTTTGCTGGTGCTGTTCGGAGTCATAGGTCTTCCAGCAAGCGAGCGATGTCTTTCGGCGACGGGAGTTGGCCTTTCAGCACCCTAGGCAGGGTCTTGGTAATTTCATAGGTGGCCACGCCGATGGGTTTGCGGGTGTCGTGCAGGGCGTATTCCACAATAGTTCGGCTTTTCTCCTTGCAGAGGATGATACCGATGGAGGGGTTTTCCTCCTCCTGGCGGACCTGTCGGTCCAGAACCGCCAGATAAAACTGCATCTTGCCGACGAATTCCGGCAGGAATTCGCCGACTTTCAACTCGATGGCGACAAGACAGCGCAGGCGGCGGTGAAACAGCAAGAGGTCGATGAAATACTCTTTGCCGTCCACTTCCAGACGGTATTGGCTTCCCATGAAAGCGAACATGCCTCCCATGGTCCGGAGAAAATCTTCGATCCGGGCGATGAGCGCCCGTTCCAGTTCCCGTTCGCTGTGCTCCTCGCCCAACTTCAGAAAGTTAAAGGTATATTCGTCCTTCACCGCCAGTTTGGCATGAACGCGAAGTTCCGGTGTTAACGCGTGGTCGAAATTGGTCTGACCCAGCAGGGATTTTTCATAGCTCTGGTTGTCGATCTGATGGATAAGCACGTTCTTGGACCAGCCGAACTTGCGGGTCACACGCAGATAGAATTCCCGCTCCAGCGGGTCCTTGCAGCGCTCCAAGATGGCAAGATTGTGACTCCAGCCAATTTCTCGCACCAGTGGTGCGAGTTTTTCCAGGCCGTCGTACGCCTCAAAAAATGCCTTCATGCGCCATAGATTGGAGGCAGAGAAACCGCCCACACCCGGGAATTCCGCGCACAGATCAACGGCAAGCTGTTTCACAACTGCCTTGCCCCAGCCTTCAACATCTAATCGTTTTACGATCATCTGGCCGATATCCCAGTACAGGCCGACCAATTCCTTGTTGACCGCCTTGAGGGCTTCGTACTGCGCTGATCGGACGCGTTCCTTGATCGCATTCAGCAAGCCCGGATAGTCTTGCGGTTTGCCAAGGTTGATTTTCGGGGCTTTGTCAGTCGGCTTCATCCATAGTTTCCTCGTCATCGATCACGCCCTCGGACTGGCCGGTGTCCTAATCTACTGCTAGCAGCTCTGCCGTTTCATCTTCGAGAGCAACCTACGGTGTTTTGATGTCGCCAAGATCCACGTTTCCGGTGACTGCATCGGAAATCAGCAATGTGGTATTTGAGAATAAGAAAGGAAAATGGGGCAAGCCACGCTTTGGCTTATCTTGACAATACGTTCGTCAGTGTCCGCCCTCTTATTGAGTTCACATCTTCCAGCGGTGGGCACATGGAAGCGAAGTCAGCGTAAACCTCGCCTTGCCCCGATCCCGCGATGTCTTTTCGCAATTTTGCTACAAGAAAAGTTGCGGCAACGGCAAGTTCTTCTTTTATTATACATAGTTAGCTGTATAGCTATCATCCATTACGTAGGAATGTCTTGCCGACAAAATCTGGCGATTTGTCTGCGTGACATGCTGCGGAAGTGTGGGAGGAGTGGTCAGGACGAGGCAGTGCGAGATGCGAGCAGGGCCTTGGCGCAGCCGCTGGCCATGATGGTGGCGCAGCCTGCCAGTTGCAGGGCGGAGAGGTTTTCTCCGAAGATGGTCCAGCCGAAGAAGACCACGGCCAGGGGTTCGAAATAGGCCAGGGTGCCGAAGGTGGCGGCGGGCAGGCGGCTCAGGGCTGCCACGGCGAAGGTGATGGCCAGGAAGCCGGGGATCAGGCCCGTGGCCAGGAGCCAGAGGCCGTTCACGGGGGTGATTTCGGGACGGGTGTGCAGGAAGAAGGGCAGCATGACCAGGGCTCCGACCAGGAGTTGGTAAAAGGCGCGGGTCATGACCGGAACGTGGGGCCGGATGCGGCGGTTCATGAGGATGAAGCCCGCGTAGCAGAGCATGGCCAGGGCGGCCAGGCCCAGGCCCGCAGCATGGTTTGAGCCGTCCGCGAAATCGAGCCTGAATTCCATCATGGCCGCGAAGCCGAGCATGGCCAGGCCGATGAGCGCCCAGCCCGCGAAATTGAGCTGCTCCCTCATGAAACAATGCGCGAAGATCGATGCCGCTACCGGGGCCAGATAGACGAGCATGATGGCGTTGGCCATGGAGGTCAGGTTCATGGCCTGGACGTAGAAGATGATGAACCCGGCCAGGAGCGCGCCGTTGACGATCACGGGCCAGGTCGGCCAGCGCCTGAGTGTTGCGGCCTGGCGGGTGGCCAGGAGGAAAACGGCCAGGAACCCTGCGCCGAGCAGGAGGCGGAAGAAGGTGACGGTCTCGGCGGGCAGGCCGGTGATTCTGGAGAAGACGCCGATGGTGCCCATGAACAGGGCCGAGAGGATGGCCAGGGTGATGCCGGTGGTGTCCAAAGGGAAATTTCTCCGTTGCGCAAAAAAGAAAGGACCGGAGCACTGGCATGCGCTCCGGTCCTTTTTCTATTCGAGGATGTTGACCTTGGCCGGGCCCCGTTTGACGGGGCGGTGGTACTGGACGTCGGGCCTGCCGAAGAGCATCGCGTAGCCGATGGAGTGATCGGCCGGGATGCGCAGGGTATCCCGCAGTTCCGGGCAGATGGCCAGGGCCATCATGAACATGCCGTCCCACAGGGTGCCCAGGCCGTGGGAGCTGGCCAGGAGTTCGAAGGTGGTCAGGGCGATGTGCGCGTCCTGCACCGGGCAGGCCACGCCGGGCGGGGTGCTCGTCAGGAGCATGTGCGGCGCGCCGCGGAAGATGGCGTCCTTGCCTTCGGTTCTCCAGACCTTAACGGCGAAGCCCAGGTACTGGGAGATGAGCCCTTCCGGCAGTTTCCCGGCGTCGGCCAGGGCCCCGAGGCGGTCCAGGGTCTCGCGGCGAAGCTTGTCCATGAAGGCCTTGTCCCGGATCACCGTAAACACGACGCCCTGGGCGTTGACCCCGGTCGGTGCGTGGAACGTCGTATCGACGAGTTCGTCGATGAGGGCCGCGGGGACGTTTTCGTCCTTGTAGCGCCGCACGGAGCGACGCCACTTGATCAGGTCGGTCATCTGCGCCGGGGACGGCAGGTCTTTCTCGGGTTGGCCTTCTTCAGGCGTCTGGCCGAGGATGGACACGGCCCCCGTCGGGCAGACCGTGTAGCAGTGCAGGCAGCGGTAGCAGCGGCCCTCGTCGGTCATTGCGGGGAA
>CALMTS010000027.1 GCA_937872685.1 uncultured Desulfomicrobium sp. | reverse complement strand
TGTTCGGCGAGCCTGGAGAGTTCCTCCGCGCTGGCCTGGACCTGGTCGCCTCCGGAGCGGATGTCGCCCGTGATGGCGTCCACGGACGTGATGTCCCGGGTGATGTCCCTGGAGACCCCGGACATCTCCGAAGACCTCCTGTTGGCGTCCTGCACATCCTCGGTGGCCTGGCCGATGTTGGCCGCCACTTCCCGGGTGACGGCGGACTGCTCCTCGATGGCGGCGGCGATGGCGGTCACGATGGTGTTGACCTCGCCGATGACCTTGACGATCTGGCCGATGTCGCTCACGGCGCTGCCCGTGGCGGCCTGGATGCCGCCGATCCTTTCCCGGATGTCGCCCGTGGCCTCGGCCGTCTTCTGGGCCAGTTCCTTGATCTCGTTGGCCACGACGGCGAAGCCGCGGCCCGCATCACCGGCCCTGGCCGCCTCGATGGTGGCGTTGAGGGCCAGCAGGTTGGTCTGGGAGGAGATGGCGGAGATGGTCTCCGTGACCTTGCCGATCAGCTGGGCCGCGTCGCCGAGTTCCCGCAGCACCCCCGCGAACTGGTCGATCTGGCGCGCCGCGTTGTCCGTGGTGCCCCTGGCGCGTTCGGTGTTGCCGGCGATCTCGGCGATGGTCGAGGTCATCTCCTCGGTGGCCGAGGCGACGGAGGAGAGGTTGGAGGTGGTCTCTTCCATGCCCGACGCCACGGACGCGATGTTGGCGCTCATTTCCTCGGCGGCCGTGGCCACCGTGGAGGTTTTGGACGAAAGGGAGCGCACGTTCTGCGTGGTCTGGCTGCTCACGGCGGAAAGCTCCGTGGCCGACGAGGCCACGGTCTGGGCGTTGCCGGAGATTTCGGTGATGATGCGCTGCAGCTTCTCCACGAAAGTGTTGAAGTACTGGGCCAGCTGGCCGATCTCGTCCTTCGTTTCCACCGGCAGCCGCTTGGTCAGGTCGCCCTCGCCCTCGGAGATGTCCCGCAGCAGGGTTACGCAGTTTCTGACCGGGAGCAGGACCATGCGGCTGATCAGCAGGGCGATGACGATGCCGATGGCGAAGAAGACCAGCGAGGCCAGGCCGATCATCCAGCGTATCTGGTAGATCGGGGCCAGCACGTCGTCCTGCATGGCGCCCACGGCGATGGACCAGCCCGTGCCCTCGATGGGCGCGTAGCCGAAGAAGCGGTCCTTGCCCATGAACGGGTACTGGTCGAACCCCGACTCGCCCTTGACCATGCGCTGGAACATGGCGGACAGGCTCGCGAATTCGGGGTTGGTCTTGCCTTCTTCGAGGAAGTTCTTCTGATCCAGCACGAACTGCCGGTTGCCGTGGGCGATGAGGGCGCCCTTGTCGTCGATGATGTAGGAATAGCCGTTCTGCCCGTATTTGATGCCGTCCGTGATGGCGCTCAGCATGGTGGCGTCCAGCCTGGCGATGAGCACGGCCCTGGCCTTGCCGTCGTCGCCCTTGATGGGGGTGGCGATGACGATGACCGGCGAGTTGGTCACGCGGCTGATGATCACGTTGGAAAAGACCGTCTCGCCGGCCATGGCCTTCTTGAAATACTCCCTGTCGCCCAAGGCGGCGGTGCTCCCGTCGGGGTACACGGCCTGGCCGTCGGCGGCGATGACGCCCATGCCGAGGTATTTCATTCTGGCGGTCTCGTTTTCCAGGGCCGGCCGTTGCACTTCCCAGTCCATGGAACGGATCACGTGCCGGTTAGCGATGCCCTGGATGACCACGAGGTGGTAGTCCAGGTTGCTTCTGACCAGTTTGGCCCCGCTTTCAGCCACGAGGGTGATGTTCTCCTGGACCTGGCCGAGGGACGCCCGCATGGCCCGGTCGTAGGCGATGAATCCCAGGCCCGCGCAGACGAGCATGAGCAGGGCAAGAAAGCCGCCGATCAGTTTGATGCGAATCGGGATTTTGTTCATTCTTCCTCCTCGTGGAGTGGTGGTGGTGGTGTGGCCCAGGCGGTCAAGGCAATTATTATATCTTATTGTATAACAAAATTGCCTCGAACAAAAGCGAAATGAAATTTTGTTGGAAAAATCGGGAAGCGGGGGAGGTGAGGGGAGTTTGACGGGGCTTCCCATTCCTGACGCCGTGAGGCGCCGGGCCGGAATGGGAAGCCCGAGGGGGAGGCTAGAAGTGCCAGATGAGCGGAATGCCGAACACGCACATGAAGAAGCTGATGATCTGCAGGGGCCAGCCGGCCTTGAAGTAGTCCATGAACCTGTAGTTGCCGGGGCCCAGCACGATGGTGTTGGGCGGCGTCGCGATGGGCGTCAGGAAGCAGGCCGAGGCGCTCATGGCGATGCCCATCAGCAGCGGCAGAGGGGAAACCCCGCCCTGCAGGGCGATGGGAATTGCAAGCGGGGCCATCAGTGCGGCCGTGGCCGTGTTGGACATGAAGTTGGTGACGATGGCCGTAAGTCCGCAGACCACGCCCATGAGCATATACGGGTCGCTGACCTTGGAGACCACGGCCGTGGCGATCAGCTTGGCCGCGCCGCTCTTGTCCAGGGCCGTGGACAGTGCCAGGGTTCCGGCGAAGAGGAAGATCGTGGTCCAGTCGATGGATTTGAAGGCTTCCTTCATGGTCATGCACCCGGTGATGACGATAAGGCAGGCGCCAAGCATGGCCGCCGTAACCAGGGGGATGAAATTCGTTGCCATGGAGGCGACGACGAAAGCGAAGATGGCCAGGCAGACAAGCATTTTTTCCGGCCGCTTGACCTTGGGGATCTTGGCGTCGAGCAGTTCGTCCTCGATGGTGCAGGAAGCGTGGGTGTCGGGCAGGAACTTCTTTCCGATGAGCGCAAAGTAGAGGATGCCGACAATGGTCAGCGGTATGCCGAACTTTGCGAACTCGAAGAAGGCGAACGGTTTGAAACCGTCGGCGGCCATCTTGCCGAGGACGGAGTTGACCAGGCCGTTGGGCGGCGTGCCGACCAGGGTGATGCAGCCTCCCAGGCCGGCGGCAAAGGCCACGGGCATGAGGATTTTGCTGGGACGGATGCCTGCGGTGGCGCACATGCCCATGATCATCGGGATGGCTACGACGGTGGTGCCGGTGTTGGAGAGCAGCGCCGAGAGGGCGGCGATGGCGATCATGGAGAAGATCAGCAGCTTGACCTCGCTTCCTCCGGAGAGCTTGACGGTCAGCTTGCCGACTTTGTCCGCGAAGCCCGTGACGAAGGTAGCCTCGCCAACCACGAACATGGCCATGAAGATGACGACCCACTCGTTGCCGAAGTTGGAGAAGGCCGTCTTGGCGGGGATGATGTTGAAGATGCTCAGCGCTACCGGCACCAGCATGGCCGTCACGGGCAGGGGGACGAGTTCCGTGAAGAAGAGCACGCCGGCGACGCCGAGGATGGCCATGGTGATGTAGGCGTGGGTTATGGGGGGGTCGACCGCCGCCTCGGCGGCGAAGGCGAGGCCGGTGAACAGAAGCAGGGCGGCGGCCGCCAGCAGGCCTGTCGTGAGATATTTTCGGGCCATGATCATTCTCCGTGGATTGAGTGGTTTCCCTGAAATTCGGCAACAGTCATCCCTTCAGCGTCGGCTGTGCCGACGCTGGTCCGGGGAGTCGGAAGGCGGGCGCCGACGCGGCGCCCGCCGTTCAGTCACGTGTAGCTTTCGACGAAGGCGTTGATACGCCGGCGCGATGCGGCGACGCGCTCGCGCAGGCTGTTCTTGTACGCTTCGAGGTCGGTGATTGGGGACTTGGCCACGCCGGTCTCCATGGCCGCCTTGGCGACGGCCGGGGTTTCCCATTCCAGCATTCGCGGATCCAGGGGCTTGGGAATGACGTAGTCGCGGCCGAAGGTCATCTCTTTCACGCCGTACATGTCGCAGATCTCCGTCGGGACCGGTTCCTTGGCCAGGGCGGCCAGGGACCGGGCAGCGGCGACCTTCATGGCCTCGTTGATCTCCGTGGCCTGCACGTCCAGGGCGCCGCGGAAGATGTAGGGGAAGCCCGAGACGTTGTTGACCTGGTTGGGGAAGTCCGTGCGGCCCGTGCCCATGATGCAGTCGGGGTTGGCTTCCTTGGCGTCGGCGTAGGTGATCTCCGGATCCGGGTTGGCCATGGCGAAGATGATGGGGCTCGCTGCCATGGAGCGGACCATGTCCTTGCTGACCAGGTCCTTCTTGGACAGGCCGAGGAACACGTCGGCGCCCTTCATGCACTCTTCCAGGGTTGCCGCCTTGTCCTGGGCGAACTCGGCCTTGTATTTGTTGACGCCTTCGCGCCCCTTGTGGATGAGGCCCCGGGAGTCGAACATGAAGATATTCCGTGGGTCGATGCCGATTGCCGCGTAGAACTTGGAGCAGGCGATGCCCGCGGCTCCGGCGCCCACGACCACGACCTTCATGTCCTCGAGCCTGCGGTTCAGTATTTCGGCCGCGTTGATGAGTCCCGCCCCGGAGATGACGGCCGTGCCGTGCTGGTCGTCATGGAACACGGGGATGTTCATCTCGGCCTTGAGGCGCTCCTCGATGTGGAAGCATTCCGGAGCCTTGATGTCCTCGAGGTTGATGCCGCCAAAGGTCGGCTCCATGGCCTTGACGATCTCGCAGAGCCTGTCCGGGTCGGAGCAGTCCAGATTGATGTCGTAAACGTCGATGTCCGTGAAGGTCTTGAAGAGAACGCCCTTGCCCTCCATGACGGGCTTGCCGGCCAGGGGCCCGATGTTGCCGAGGCCCAGGACGGCCGTGCCGTTGGAGACGACGGCCACGAGGTTGGAGCGGCCCGTGTACAGGGCGGCGGCTTCGGGGTCGGCCGCGATGGCCTTGCAGGCCTCGGCCACTCCCGGGGAGTAGGCCATGGAGAGGTCTTTCTGGTTGTTGCAGGGCTTGATGGGCACCACCTCGACTTTGCCGCGCCGGGGGAACTGGTGGTAGTTGAGCGCTTCTTCCTTGGTGAACAGAGCCATGATGCATTCCTCCCTGAAGGGTCAGGCCTTTACAGTTTGTAGTTTGGTTTGGCGTACAGTTCCTCGCCGTGGGCGTCGTTGACGACCAGCAGCGGGAAGTCCTTGACCGTGAGCCGGCGGATGGCTTCGGGGCCGAGTTCGGGATAGGCGATGATCTCCGAGGCGGTGATGCGCTGGGAGAGGAGCGCTCCCGCGCCCCCGGTGGCGCCGAAATAGACCCCCTTGTAAGCCATCAGGGCATCGCGGACCTCCTGGGTGCGCTTGCCCTTGCCGATGCTGGCCTTGACGCCCAGGGCGTGCAGGCGCGGCGCGTAGGTGTCCATGCGGCCGCTGGTGGTGGGCCCCGCCGAGCCGATGGCGCAGCCTGGGGGGGCCGGGGCCGGACCGACGTAGTAAATGACGGATCCTTCAAGGTCGAAGGGCAGAGGTTCCTCCCTGTCCAGGGCTTCCATGAGCTTCTTGTGCGCAGCGTCGCGGGCTGTGTAGATGGTCCCGGTCAGGTAGACGACGTCGCCGGCGCGCAGCCTGGTCACGTCTTCCTCCCTGAGGGGGGTGGCGAGATTGTATGTGGCCATCAGAACACGACCTCCTTGGTGCGGGATGAGTGGCACTGCACGTTCACGGCGACGGGCAGGCTGGCGATGTGGCAGGGGTGCATCTCGACCTTGACGTCCAGGCTGGTCGTCTTGCCGCCGAGGCCCATGGGCCCGATGCCCAGGTCGTTGATGGCCGCAAGGAGTTCGGTCTCCATCCTGGCGATCTCGGGGTCGGGGTTGTGCTTGCCGATGGGCCTGAACAGCGCCTTCTTGGCCAGGGTCGGGGCCAGGTCGAAGGTGCCGCCGATGCCCACGCCCACCACCGTGGGCGGGCAGGGGTTGGGGCCGGCCTCGGCCATGGTCCGCACCACGAAGTCCCTGATCCCGGGCCAGCCTTGGGCAGGCTTGAGCATGGCCACCCGCGACATGTTCTCGGAGCCGCCGCCTTTGGCCATGAAGCGGATTCTGAGGGTGTCGCCGGGCACCACGTGGGAATGGATGATGGGCGGGGTGTTGTCGCCCGTGTTCTTGCGGGTCAGGGGATGGCACATGGACTTGCGCAGGAACCCCTTGTCATAGGCCTCGACCATGGCGTCGGCGATGACCTGCTCCAGGTTTCCTCCCTCGATCCTCACGCCCTCGCCGTAATCCACGAAGAACACGGCCGAGCCGGTGTCCTGGCACAGGGCGAGCTGCGTGTTGCGGGCCAGGTCGGCATTTTCGATGAGCTGGGCCAGGACTTCCTTGGCCGAGGGCGAGTCCTCTTCCGCGTGCGCCTTGTTGAAGGCGATGTAGACGTCGTCCGAGAGGATGCGGCAGGCGTCCATGATCATGTCGCGGACGCTGTCGTGGATGTCCCTGGCGTTAATGCTTTTCATGGCAGCACCCTTTGTGTTTGAGGGAGTTGATGACGGCCCGGGGCAGGATGCCCTTGACGGAGTTCAGCACCAGCATGCGGCGCATGATGCCCAACTGGTCCTGCAAGGGGATGTGCTTGGGGCAGACGTCCTGGCAGCCCAGCAGGCCCATGCAGCCGAACACTCCCTGGTCGTTGCCGATGACGTCGTAGTAATCGTCGTCGGAGCGCAGGTCGCGCGGGTCCATGGCGAAGCGGGCGATGCGCACGATGGACGCCGCGCCCAGGAAGTCCTCCCTCATGCGGGCCGTCCCGCAGGCCGCGATGCAGCAACCGCATTCGATGCAGCGGTCGAGTTCGAATATCTCCTCGGCCAGGGCGTTCTCCATGCGGACCTCTTCGGCGGCCGGGTCGAAGGCGGCGTCGTTGCCGTGTACCCAGGCCTCGATTTTGGTGCCGGCGTCGCGGAACCAGGTGCCCGTGTCCACGGAAAGGTCGCCCAGGAGCTTGAAGACCGGCAGGGGGTGCAGGGTGATCTCGGCGGGCAGGTCCCTGGTCTGCGTGTGGCAGGCCAGGCCGGGGCGGCCGTTGATGACCATGCCGCAGGAGCCGCAGATGCCCGCCCGGCAACAGAAGTCGAACTTGAGCGACGGATCCATCTCGTCGCGGATCTGGTTCAGGGCGATGAACAGGGTCATGGAGTCGTATTCGTTGATGTGGAACGACTGCATGTGCGGCGTGGAATCGGGATCCAGCGGGTTATAGCGGAAGATCTTGATATGGAGCTTGCGGTTCATCAGTACTCCTCCCCCTTGCTCTTGGCTTTTTTCAGATTTTCGGTGGCTTCCTGCGGGATTTCGAAACGTTCCTTGGGCAGTTCATTAGGAATGATCCTGCCGCCGCCGTAGCCGCGCTCCCCGGGAGGAATCTCATAGAATGGGGACGCATCCTCGTACACGAGGGTGGGCAGGTGCTCGCCCTCCTGCCAGTAGGCCAGGGTGCGCTTGAGCCAATCCTTGTCATTGCGTTCCGGGTAGTCTTCACGGGTATGTGCGCCGCGGGATTCCGTGCGCATCAGCGCGCCGTAGGCCGTACACTGGGACAGTTTGATCATGCCTTTGATGCGCAGGGCCGTGGACATCTCGGGGTTGAATCCCCGCGGGCTGGTCTGCAGGGCGATGCCGTCGGCTCGCTCGTGCAGTTCGGCCAGTTTGTCGACGGCCTTCTGCAGATCCTGGCCGTTTCGGAAAATGCCGACGTAGTCCATCATGACCGAGTGCATCTCGTCCCGCAGTTTCAGGGCGCTCTCCTTGCCCTTGCGGCCGGTGACGATGTCCTCGATGCGTTCTTCGAGTTTGAGGCGGGCGTCGTTCATTGCGTTCATGGAGAAGCTGACCAGGTTGCCCCGCAGGTATTTCACGATCTGCTTGCCGACATAGCGGCCGGCAACGACGGTCTCGGCCAGGGAGTTGCCTCCCAGACGGTTGAAGCCGTGCATGTCCCAGCAGGCCGCCTCGCCGGCGGAGTACAGTCCCTTCAGGCCGTAGGCCGCGCCGTCGCGGTTGGTGCGGATGCCGCCCATGGAGTAGTGCTGGGTGGGGCGCACGGGGATGAGCTGTTCGATGGGGTTCACGCCCAGGAAGTTCATGCAGATGTCGTAGACCTCGCGCAGCTTGTGCGTGATGTGGTGGACACCCAGGTGGCGGATGTCGAGCCAGAGGTGGTCGCCGTAGGGCGACTTGACGCCGAGGCCCTTGCGCATGTGCTCGGTCATGCGGCGGGAGACCACGTCGCGGGAGGCCAGTTCGGCCTTCTCCGGCTCGTAGTCGGGCATGAAGCGGTATTCGTTGACGTCCAGGAGCGTGCCGCCGTCCCCGCGGCAGCCTTCGGTCACGAGGATGTCCGTGGGCACTGTGCCCGTCGGGTGGAACTGCACGGCCTCCATGTTGCCCATGGGCACCACGCCCGTGTCCAGGGCGCAGATCTGGCCGCCGCCGTCGCAGATGACCGCGTTGGTCGTGGCGCTGTAGCAGCGGCCGTAGCCGCCCGTGGCGACAAGGGTGGCCGTGGCGAAGTAGGCGCGCAGTTCGCCGGTGCGCAGACAGCGCGCGATGCAGCCCATGCATTTCTCGCCGTCATGAATGAGCGCTTCGGCCTGTGTGCGGTCATGGATGGTCACGCCGTACTGCAGGCACTTGCTGTCCAGGGTGTTGAGGACCGAGCGGCCCGTGCCGTCTGCCGTGTAGCAGGTGCGCCATTTGGCCGTGCCGCCGAAGGCGCGGGCGTGGATGAGCCCGTGCTTCTCCCGCTTCTCCTCGGCTTCGAAGGGTTTGCCCCCCTTGTAGTAGGTGTGCACGCCGGCCTCGACCCGGTTCCAGGGAACGCCCCAGTGCGCGACCTCGCGCATGACGATGGGGGCCGTGTCGGCGAAGATCCTGGCCACTTCCTGGTCGCAGCCCCAGTCGGAGCCCTTGACCGTGTCCTGGAAATGGACGTCAGGGCTGTCGCCGTCGCCCATGATGGCGTTGCCCAGGGCCGCCTGCATGCCGCCCTGGGCAGCCGAGGAGTGGGACCGGCGGGGCGGGACGATGGACAGGCAGATGGTGCTGAACCCGGCCATGGCGGCCTCGACGGCCACGCGCTCGCCGGCCAGGCCGGCGCCGATGCACAATACGTCAGTGTAGAAAATCTGCATGGTGGACCTCGTGTTTATATGCTGAGCCATTTGAATCGGGCGAGGGTGATCAGGCCGATGGTGATGAAGCCGGCCATCATGATGACTTCGGCCCGCTGGTACCAGGCCCTGCGGGCGCTCGAGATGAGCCCGTACTTGATGCCGATGCGGTAGAATCCGATGCCGACGTGCATTTCGGCCATTGGCAGCAGGACAAGGTAGATGGGCAGCCACGATCCGTTCTGGATGCGCGCGGCGCTCTTGGCCGCGGTGATGGGCAGGTCGGACAGGACCGTGAAGACGTGCGCGGAGGCCAGGACAAGGATGATGATGGCGCTGACGACCTGCACGAGCCACAGGGTCGTGTCCTTGTGGCGCATCATCCGGCTGTGGGCCACGAACGCCTTCCATTGCCCCTGCTCGAAGGGCATTTTGCGCGCGGCCAGGATGAAATGGATGAGCATGACGACGAAGATGGCCGGGCCGCCGACCTGGGCCATGTAGGTCGCCTCGAAGAAGTGGGCCAGGGCGTTCATGATGACGGGGCTCAGCACGACGCTCGAGACCAGCAGCAGGTGGGCCCACAGGAAAAGGATGAGCAGGGCTCCCGACACCATCATGACAAAATCAAGACGGCCGGCGATTTTGCTCTGCTCCGGAACGTGCAACGTGATCGTACTCAAGTTCATAGCATTGGCTCCTCGGATACTGTTTCCTCTGTTTCGTTTTGCCGCGCGATCATCCCGGACCTCCGCAGCGGATGTTTTCCTTCGTCGCGTTTCCTCGTTCCCCGCCCCTGGCCCGAGCCTTTTCGTCCCAGGCTGCGGACCAGTCATCTTCACCTCCTCGCCCTTGGGGTTTACGTGCGTGCGGAATCGCGTTCCGGAACATGTCGCAACCCCTTCAGCATGGCGCGTACCAAAGATATTTCATTAAAAATTCTTTTTATATCAGTGTGATATTTTCGAAGTGAGTGGCTGGGCAGGGGGTTTTCCCGTGGGACGGGAGGGGCGATTCCTGCGCTGCAGGAGATTCCCGGCCAGGGAGAAAACAAGGAAGGCGCGGCAGTTTGCCGCGCCTTCGGGACCGGGTGCGTCGGGGGATTCTCAGCGGGTGGTGATGCCGTACTTCTTGAGCAGCGCGTAGAGGCGCGACTGGGAGAGGCCGGAGAGGCGGATGACTTCCTTGATGTTGCCCCTGGTGGCCGTGATCAGCCCCTGGAGGTAGCGGCTCTCGGCCCTGGCCAGGACCGAGTCCCGGAACTCCTGCAGCGGCGGCATGGCGTCGAGTTCCGCCAGGGTTTCGTCGGCGCTGTCGTGGAATTCCTGGGCCGGCGTCGTCGAGACCGCGATCCTGGCGCTGGCCACCTTGGCCCGGATGCTCGCCGGGAGGTGCTGGGGGAAGAGGTACTGGTCGCGACGGGCCGCCGTGAAGGCGTGCTCGAGGGTGTGGATCAGTTCGCGGACGTTGCCCGGCCAGTCGTAGGCCTCCAGGGTTTCCATGAAGTCCGTGCTGCACGTCTTTATTTCGGCGTTCATCCGTTTGCACATGGCGTCGAGGAAGTGTCCGGTCAGAAGGCGGATGTCCCCGGCGCGCTCGCGCAGGGGCGGCAGGTGGATATGGGCCGAGCGCAGGCGGTAGAGGAGGTCCGGCCGGAAGGAGCCCGCCTCGGCCATGCCGTCCAGGTTGCGGTTCGTGGCGGCCACCAGTCTGAAGTCGACGCTGCGCTCCTCCCTGGCGCCGAGGGATCGGACGATGCGCTCCTGCAGGACGCGCAGGAAATTTTTCTGCACGGTGGGGGAGAGTTCCCCGATCTCGTCCAGAAAGAGGGTGCCGTTGTTGGCCTGCAGGATGAGACCGAGCTGGTCCTTTTCCGCTCCTGTGAAGGCGCCCTTGCGGTGTCCGAACAGGATGGACTGGACAATGCTTTCGGGCAGGGTGGCGCAATCGACAGTGACGAAGGGTCCGGCCGAGCGGCGGCTGTTCCGGTGGATGGCGTGGGCGAAGAGTTCCTTGCCGGTCCCGGTTTCACCGGTGATCAGCACGTTTGAGTCCTCACCGGCGAACTGGGCCACGGTCTCCAGGGCGCGCATGAGCGCCGGGCTCTCGCCGATGATGCTGTCACGGCTCAAAACCGTGCACAGGGCGCCGCCCGATTCCTTGCTGCGGGCGCGGCGGTAGTCCAGGGCGCGTTTCAGGGTCAGCGAGATCTGCTCGATGCTGTAGCTTTTCTCGATGTAGTCCCAGGCTCCGTTCTTGATGGCCAGTTCGGCGCCGGCGGGATCGCCCATGCCGGTGACTATGATCACGGCGGGCTGGGTCGGCATGGACGTCAGTTCGCCGAGGATGGAGAGGCCGTTGCCGTCGGGCAGCTTGACGTCCAGGAAAACGACGTCGAACGACCGGGAGAGGGCCATGGACACGCCCGCCTCCAGCGTGCCGACGCTGGCTACCTCGCACCCCATGCGTTTCACGGTGCGCGAGAGGACGTGACAGATGGATTCGTCGTCATCGATGATGAGTATTCGTGGCATGGTTCCCTTTGCGCTTTTCGTTTTCCAGGTTGCCGTCCAGAACTCCGCGGATGCCGCGGCAGATCTCCACCGTGTCGAAGGGCTTGCGGAAGAAGGCCGAGACGCCGGCCTTATCCAGGTCCAGGGGCACCCTGTTCAGGAGGCCTTCGCCTTCGAAGCCGCTGCACAGGATGACCGGGACCTCCGGGCGTATTTTTCTGACTTTTTTGATGAATTCTGTCCCGTTCATTTTGGGCATGAGCTGGTCCGTGATGATCAGGTCGAAGCTGTGCGGGTTTTCCGTGAAGGTCTCAAGGGCCTCCAGGCTGTCGAGGCGGCTGGTCACCGTATAGCCCAGCCGGGTGAAGAGCTTGTGCAGGGATGAGATGAGATCTCTGTCGTCGTCAAGCAGGAGGATGTGTTCGGTGCCCTCGGGCAGATCCAGATGCCGCTCGGTTGTCGGGTGCTCCTCGCTGCCGGTGGAACAGGGGAGCAGGACATGGAAGGCGGAGCCTTTGCCGGGGGCGCTGACCACCGTGATGGCCCCGCCGTACATGTTGACGATGCTCTTGGTCATGGACAGGCCCAGGCCCGTGCCGCCGGATTTCTTGCGCGACGTGTAGAAGGGCTCGAAGATGCGCTTGAGGATGACGGGTTTCATCCCCACGCCGTTGTCCGTGACCGAAAGCCTGGCATAGGACCCCACGCTCAGGCCCATGGTCTGGGCCTCGTCGGCTTCGAGCTCCACGGCCTCCAGTTCCACCGTGAGGATGCCTTTGAAGCCGCGCATGGCCTGTTCCGCGTTGGTGCACAGGTTCATGATGATTTGCAGCAACTGGTCGGGATCGGCCGTGACCCAGACGTCGTCGGCCACGATGTGCCTGCGCACCTCGATGTTCGCGGGGATGATGGACTGGACGAAGTCCATGCACTCGTTGGCGATGCGCGCCATGTTCACGGACTGTCTGTGGGCGTCGTTCTTGCTGCTGAAGTCCTTGATCCTGCGGACGAGGTTCTTGCCGCGTTTGGCCGCCTTGGAAATGTGCTCGAGGTCGTCGTGAGCCGGGGAGTCGGCGGCAATGTCCATCAGGGCCAGGTCGGCGCAGGACGAGATGGCGCCGAGGACGTTGCCGAAGTCGTGGGCGATGCCACCCGCAAAAATGCCGATGGCCTCCATCTTCTGGGCTTGCATGAGTTCTCGTTCCAGCTGCCGCCAGGGCTTGAGGATGGAGTTGATCATGAACAGGCTGACGGGGATGACCACGAAGAGCAGCACGAGGCCGACGCCCGTGCCGACGGTGATGATGGCGCGGCGGTGGATCTTGGTGAAAATATCCGAAAAGGTCTGCTGGTCGCGGTCGATGTCGTCGATGTAGAGCCCCGTGCCGAGCCAGTAGTTCGTGCCCGGGATAAGCAGGGCGTAGACCAGCTTGGTCCGCCGGATGGTCTCGCCGGGCTTGTAGAAATTGTATTGCACGAAGCCGCCTCCGGAGAGAGCCTTGTCCGTGAGTTCCCTGATGTACTTCGTGCCCGCGTCGTCCTCGGTCTCCAGCCGTTCCTGGCCCTGGAACTCCGGAAAGAACGGATGTGCGATGTTGATGCCGTGGGTATTATAGACAAAGTAATATCCGTTGTCGTCGTAACGTATCGAATTTATGGTTTTTCTGATAATGTCTTCCTGGTCTTCCCTACGGTTTCTGACGGCCTCTCCAAGAGATCCCGCAAGTGATTGAACCGAGTTTCTGAGCGTTCTGCGCATGTCCTCGAGCATCATTTCTCGAGCGGCGATCTGCGTCTCTTCAAGGGATTTGTTTATGTAAAAGCTGTAGATGAAGCTTATTGCCGTCGCGAAGACGATCATGAATACGACGAGGAAAGCCACCCTGCTGATGATGGAGTAGCTGAGAAGGGGGATGAATTTCTTCAGGCTGCGCATTGTCTACCGTGTCGGAAGCGTCTGGATGTTGATATTCATTTCTGACCATTCCTGAATTGCGGGGAGCGAGTCCATGGGGCAGGCCGGTCCGCTTTTTTTTCGGATTTTCCGGCTCCATGTCCGGAATTTCGGACGCGGACGTTGGCCGCGCGGTGGCCTTGAAGCATCATATACAAATCCTGTGCCTTTTGTCAGAAATGATCTTTTGTTAAAAAAATTCTGAAATTCAAGGAGTTGATAGATCAATTCGGTGCGGTTCCCGTTTTCCTGTCCGCGGATTCCTGTCTGGCAGGAATACGTTCCTGCTTCGCTGGAATGTTCGCCCCGGTTGCCGTTTCGTGAAATTTATTATCTTTATTCTGGTTAGTTGCGAAACGAGACGTGATGGCATACGCAGTGCATTTATGCGCATGCTATGTCGAAGCCCGGGCTGCTGGCGGCAGCCGGACGCCTTTCTTCGAGACCAGATTTCAGGACCGCAACCGACAGGAAGAGAACATGCCGAATACTATTCTTGAAAAGAAACAGCTTATCCCGGACCAGACCTCCAAGCTCGTCATCCATGCGCCGGACATCGCGGCCAAGGCGCAGCCGGGGAACTTCGTCATCCTGCGCGTGCACCCCCAGGGCGAGCGCATCCCCCTGACCATCGCCGACGCCGACCGGGACAAGGGCACCATCACCATCGTCTACCTCGTCCTCGGCAAGACCACGGCCATGCTCGAAGAGTTGAAGGAGGGAGACGACATCCTGGACCTGTGCGGACCCCTGGGCAAGGCCACGAAAATCCACAAGATGGGTACGGTCATCTGCGTGGGCGGCGGCACGGGCATCGCGGCCATGCACCACATCGCCAAGGGGCACCATGAGGCCGGCAACAGGGTCGTGGCCATCATCGGCGCCCGCAACAAGGACCTGCTGCTCTTCGAGGAGGAGCTGAAGCTCTTCGCCGACGAGGTCCTCGTGTCCACGGACGACGGCAGCTACGGCCACAAGGGCCTGGTCACGCAGCTTCTGGAGCAGCGCCTGGAGAAGGACAAGAGCGTCGGCGAGGTCGTGGCCGTGGGCCCGGTGCCCATGATGGCCGCCGTGGCGCGGACCACCAAGCCCTTCGGCGTCAAGACCACCGTGTCCCTCAACTCCATCATGGTCGACGGCATCGGCATGTGCGGCGCCTGCCGCGTCAGCGTGGGCGGCAGCACCAAGTTCGCCTGCGTGGACGGGCCCGAGTTCGACGGGCACGAGGTCGATTTCGCCGAGCTCGGCAAGCGCCTGAGCTTCTTCAAGACCCTGGAGGGGCAGAGTGTGGCCCGCCGGCACGAGTGCAAGTGCGCCGAGGCGGCCGGGAAGAAGCCCAAGAAGGTGGTCGCGCCGCGCGTGCCCATGCCGCACCAGCCGCCCGAGCAGCGCGTCAAGAATTTCGACGAGGTGGCCCTGGGCTACACCATGGACATGGCCGTGCAGGAGGCAAAGCGTTGCCTGCAGTGCAAGAAGCCCCAGTGCGTGAAGGGCTGTCCCGTGGAGGTGCCCATCCCGCAGTTCATCGCCGCCCTGGCCCAGCGCGACGTGGAGAAGGCCTACCGGATCATCAAGAGCACCAACAGCCTGCCGGCCATCTGCGGCCGCGTCTGCCCCCAGGAGAGCCAGTGCGAGGGCGGCTGCGTGCTGGGCGCCAAGGGCGAGCCCGTGGCCATCGGCCGCCTGGAGCGCTTCGTGGCCGACGAATTCTTCCACCGCGACTCCTGCGACCTCATCTCCGACAAGTTCGAGTGCCCCTACATCGATCCCGACAAGAAGGTGGCCTGCATCGGCTCGGGCCCGTCGTCCCTGACCGTGGCCGGGTACCTGGCCTCGCGCGGCTGCAAGGTCACGGTCTACGAGGCCCTGCACGAGCTGGGCGGCGTGCTCGTGTACGGCATCCCCGAGTTCCGCCTGCCCAAGAACAAGATCGTGGCCAAGGAGGTCAACGCCCTGCAGGACCTGCAGGTCGAGTTCGTGCGCAACGCCGTGGGCGGCAAGACCTTCAGCATCCAGGACCTCTTCGACAAGGGCTACAAGGCCGTGTTCATCGGCGTGGGCGCCGGCCTGCCCCGCTTCATGAACATCCCCGGCGAGAACTTGAACGGCGTCTTCTCGGCCAACGAGTACCTGACCCGCGTCAACCTCGGCCGGGCCTACGACTTCCCGAACTTCGACACGCCCATCATCCGCGGCTGCAACGTCACGGTCTACGGCGGCGGCAACGTGGCCATGGACGCGGCCCGCACGGCCCTGCGCCTGGGCGCCAAGACCGTGCGCATCGTCTACCGGCGCACGGTCGAGGCCATGCCCGCCCGCCGCGAGGAAGTGGAGCACGCCATCGAGGAGGGCGTGATCATGGAATGCCTGGCCGCGCCCCTGGAGTTCATCGCGGGCGAGGACGGCAACCTCGGCAAGGTCCGCCTGCAGCGCATGGAACTGGGCGAACCCGACGCCTCGGGCCGCCGCAGCCCCAAGCCCATCGAGGGCGACATCTACGAACTGGACACGGACCTGGCCGTCATCGCCGTGGGCACGCGCTCCAACCCCGTGCTGCTGGAGAACGAACCCGGCCTGACCCTGAACAAGTGGGGCTACATCCAGGTCAACGAGGAAACGGGCGAGACGAGCATGCCCAACGTCTTCGCCGGCGGCGACATCGTCACCGGCGCGGCCACGGTCATCCTGGCCATGGGCGCCGGCCGCCAGGCGGCCAAGGAGATCGCCCGCCGGATGGGCTGCTGAACATGACGGCGCCGGGCGGACCTTACGTCCGCCCGGCGTTCTTGACGGGCCGAATGCGCCAAAACGGGTGCCGGCGGCAGCGCAGGCCGGCCCTGGAATGGCGGTGGCGTGGACCGGACCGCGCTCAGATGAGGCCGAGCTTGCGCATCTCCTCGATGATATTGTGGCGCAGGATCGGTTTGACCAGATAGGCGGAAGCCCTGCCTTCATGAAAGGCTTGGCTGACGCTTTCCGCATCGTCGAGGGCCGTGGTCATGATGACCTTGACCTCCTTGATGCGGGGCAGGCGCATCTCCCGCTCTTTCTCCCGGACGGCTTTCAGGACCTGATGCCCGCTCATGTTCGGCATCATGATGTCCAGGAAGATCGCATCGTAAGGCTTTCCCTCCCTCCAGGCCCTTTCGAAGGCCTCGACGGCCTCGGGCCCGTCCGGGACATCGTCGACATCCCCGAACCCGGCCAGCACCTTCCTGAGCAAAATCATTCCCGACTGGTCGTCTTCAACGATCAACGATCTCATGCTGCCTTCCATCCTGTTGAGGGATTCCGGGAAGTACGTGTCTTCTCCTGCATGGATGCCTACATTGCTGAATGGTTCCGGGCAAGAGCGTCACGCCTGACCATCCGCGGTCCGGGATTTGCCTTCGCGTACGGTTCTGGCGCCGGGGAGCCCGGCGGCCTCAGGCCGAGCCGGAGAGGGCGCTCTCCAGGAAGTCCGGATGCTCCTCGATCAACCCTTCCAGCGCGTCGACGGCCTCGGCGTCGAACCCCACCCCCTTCCTGACGCGCAGTTCCGTCAGCGCGGCCTCGTGCCCCAGCCCCGGCCTGTACGGGCGATAGGACGACATGGCCTCGAACACGTCCGCCACGGCGATGATGCGCGCCTCGGGCAGGATGGCGTCCGCCTTCAGCCCTGCGGGATATCCCGTTCCGTCCAGGCGTTCATGGTGCTGCAGGACGGCCTGTGCGACGGGCATGGCGAAGGGGATGTCCTGGATGATCTGGAAGCCGATTTCCGGATGGTACTTCATGAGGCTCATTTCCGCTTCACGCAGGGTCCCCGGCTTGGCCAGGAATTCCGCCGGCACGTAGATCTTGCCGATGTCGTGCAGCTTGGCCGCGGTCTCCAGCCCTTCGAGGCGCTGCGGGTCGAGCCCCATGCGCTTGCCGATCTCCTTGGCCAGGCGGGCGACTCTGATCTGGTGTCCGGCCGTGTATGGGTCCCGGATCTCCGTCATGCGCGCCAGGGCCTCCACGGTCTTGTTCAACGTCGTCTGCAGCAGGACCAGACGTTCGGCCTGAAGCGTCTCCTTTTCCTTGTGGTCGGTGATGTCGCGCAGCATCCCGAAAAGCGTCCAGGCCCGGTCGCCGTCCCTGAAGACGTCCATGAACTGGGCGATCCAGCGCACCGCGCCGTCCGGGGTGACGATGCGGTGCTCGGCCTCGCGCGTCTGGCCGCTGTCGCGGCAACCATAGACGATGGAGAGGAGTTCGGCGCGGTCCTCGGGGTGCACCGTGGCGAAGAGCGTGGCGAAGCTGGCCTCGCCAGCGGGCTGCGGGCAGTGCATGATGCGCCCGAAGCTCTCGCTCCAGCGCCATGTTCCGCCCAGAATGTCCCACTCCCAGCGGCCGATGGTGTCCGTACGGCTGTGCAGGGCCATCTTGGTGGCCTGCAGGCGCAGGGCGCTCAGGTGCTCCTCGATGACGTCCAGGAGCTGCTGCGCGTCGATGGGCTTGGTCAGGAAGCGGTGGATCTGACCGGTGTTGATGGCGGCGATGACGCGTTCCATGCTGGCGTGTCCGGAGAGGATGATGCGGACGATGTGCGGCTGGCGGTTGCGGACGATGGCCAGAAATTCGGAACCGGACATGCCGGGCATCTGCTCGTCGGCGACGACGATGTCGATCTTGCCCGAGTCGATCAGTTCCAGGGCCTGGAACGCGGATTCGACGAAATAGCGGCGGAAGGACGCCTTGTGCAGCGCCCGCCGCAGGCCCTGGAGGACGGCGGGTTCGTCGTCGACAAAGAGGACGGCCTGCTCACGGGATCTCACGTCTGTGGTCACGAAACACCTCGGCGTTTACGGGTTCACTGGTGCCGCCTGCCTGAAACATCCGTGCTGACGGACACCGCCCGCAGTGCAAAGTCAGCGTGCGTTTTGACTGAAGGCATTGTTTTTCAGGTGGTTCTTGCAGAATCCTGTCGCTTGGGATAACCCGAACGAGTATAAATCAGCGTATGGTACGGGGATGAAAGAAGACAAGAAAAAAATTGTTTCAGCGTTCCTGCATGACGAAACCGAGTCGTTGAAAACCCGGGACCAGATCCTGCGGGCCAAGGAAGAGCTTGAACGCACCTTCGACACCATTTCGGACATGGTCTTTCTGGTCGACGACGCGGGGGTGATCCAGCGGGCCAACACGGCCCTGACGGACAAGCTGGGGCTCTCGCCCAGGGAGGTGGTCGGCAGGACCTGCCGCGAGGTCCTGGGGTGCACCGAATGCCATCTGGAAGGCCGCGAGCTCGATTCCCAGGACATTTCCGTGAAATACCCCAACCTGCCGGGAAGATTCCTGGTGCGCAGCAACGAGCTGCTGGACCAGGAGGGCCGGCGCGTCGGCAAGGTCGTCGTTTCCCGCGACGTGACGGCCTCGGACAGGATCAGGGAAACTCTGGCGTCCATCGAGAGCAAGTACAAGAGCATCTTCGACAATGCGCCGGTGGGCATGTTTCAAAGCACGCCCGAAGGCGTTTACATGAGCGCCAACGTCACCATGGCCTCGATCTTCGGCTTCAGTTCGACGGAAGAAATGATGCGGAATTATACGGATATTCCCACGCAGATGTACGTCAATCCCGAGGACAGGAGGTCGATCATCGCCGAGGGGTTGGAGCAGGGAGTCATCGCCGCCCGGGACGTGCAGCTGCGGCGGCGGGACGGTTCCGTGTTCTGGGGCAGGCTGCGCGGGCGCGTGGTCCGTGACGGCCAGGGCAATGTCCAGTATTTCGAAGGGTTCGTCGAGGATGTGAGCGGCCGGCGCGCCGCCCGGGAAAACCTGGCCCGCAGCGAGCAGCGCTTCCGCAGCCTGGCCGAGAACATGAGCCAGGGCCTGGTGCAGGTCGATCCAGATGGCGTCATCGGCTATTGCAACGACCATTTTTGCCGGCTCGCGCACAGGGACAGGAGCGGGCTCATCGGAACACCCATCTGCGCCCTGGTGCACGAAGACGACAAGGCGTCCTTCAGGGTCATTTTCGACAAGGGAGTCTGCCTTCTCGCCGGCTCGCGATTCGATCTGCGCCTGAACGTCGGGGGGGACATCCGTTTCACCCTGGTCACCCCCGTGGCGCTGCAGGACGCCGACGGCCAGGCGCTGGGTTTCTGGCTGCTGGTCCTGGACATCACCGAACGCAGGATGCTCGAATCCCAGCTCCTCCAGACCCAGAAACTGGAAGCCATCGGACAGCTGGCCGCGGGCATCGCCCACGAGATAAACACCCCCACCCAGTACGTGATGAACAACATGTGGTTCATCAAGGAGGGGATCGAGCAGCTCGGGCAGGCCATCGAGGCCTATCGCGAGGTTGCCGGGCGGCCGGGAAGCCCGGGAGGGGAGGACATGCGGGCCAGGGAGGAGGAGTTGCAGGTCGGTTTTTATCTGGAGGAACTGCCTTCGGCCATCTCCGAGACCTTGCAGGGCCTGGACCGCATCTCGGCCATCGTCAATTCCGTCAAGCAGTTCGCCCACCCCGGCCACGACCAGCACCAGGCCGTCGACCTGAACGAACTGGTCGAGAAGACGGTCACCCTGACGCGCAACGAGTGGAAGTACGTGGCCGAGATGACCATGGACCTCGACCCGAGCCTGCCGCGTGTGGTCTGTTCGTCCCAGGGGATGAGCCAGGTGCTGCTCAACCTCGTGGTCAACGCAGCCCATGCCGTCATGGACGTGCCCAAGGAGGCCGGGCGCGCGGGCCATATCTGCATCGGCACCCGCAACCTCGGGGACCGTGTCGAGGTCCTGGTCCGGGACAACGGCTCGGGCATCCCCGTCCATGCCCGCGACCACCTCTTCGAGCCCTTCTTCACCACAAAGCCCGTCGGCCAGGGCACCGGCCAGGGCCTGTTTATCGCCCACCGGGAGGTGGTCAAGGAGCATGGGGGGGCGATTCGCTTCGAGACCGAACTCGGGCAGGGGACGACATTCATCATCACCCTGCCCGTGGCGGGAAAGGACCAGGGCCGGCGGCGGGGCGGCGGGGCGCAAGATGGAATTCCGGAGGACTCGCGGCCGCGATGCGCTCCGCGAGCGATAACCAACGGTGAGGGCGAATGAGCGAAAGGATACTGTTCGTCGACGATGAGAAATTCGTGCTCGAGACGTTCCGGCGCAACCTGCGCAGGCATTTCGAGATCGAGACGGCCGATGGCGGCCTGGCCGCGCTGAGGCTGATGGAAACCGGCGGCCCTTTCGCCGTGGTCGTGTCAGATCTGAAAATGCCGACCATGGACGGGGTGGAATTTCTGGGCGCCGTGAAGAGCCGCTGGCCGGACACGGTCCGCATCATGCTGACCGGCCACGCCGACCTCGAAACAGCCATGTCGGCCGTGAACAAGGGCGCGATTTTCCGCCTCCTGACCAAACCGTGCGCCCCGGACGCCCTGCTGGCGGCCGTGAACGACGGGTTGCGCCAGCACCGGCTGGTCATGGCCGAACGCCAGTTGCTGCACGGCACCCTGCGCGGGTGCATCCAGGTGCTCTCGGAGATGCTCACCCTGGCCAGCCCCAAAGCCTTCGGGCGGGCCGAGAAGGCCAAGACCCTGGTGGCGGATATGGCGCAGATTCTTGGGTTCGAGGGCGCCTGGAAATTCGAGCTTGCCGCCATGCTGTGCCAGGTCGGCTGCGTTTCCCTGCCCCGGGAGATTCTGGACCGCAAGATCGCCGGCCAGGAGCTTTCCGCCGATGAGCAGGCCGTTTTCCTCATGCACCCGACCATAGCGGGAAATCTTTTGCGCCATATCCCGCGTCTGGAGGAGGTGGTGGAGATGGTGGCCGGGCAGGAGCTGCCCCTGGCCCGGAACCCGTCTGTCGGCTCCAGGATGCTCAAGGCCGCCCTCGATTTTTCGGACATGGAGAGCGCGGGCCTTTCGGTCGAGGGCGCGCTGCAGCGGATGCGGGATCTCCCGGCCGTCTATGACGGACGCATCGTCGCGGCCCTGGCGGAGGCCGTGGAGCGGCGGCGGAGCTGCGAGATCCGGAGCGTGGGCATCGCCGAGCTGGCCGAGGGGATGGTCCTCGTCGAGCCGGTGCTGAGCGAGAAGGGCGCGGTCCTGATGGAGAAGGGGCAGCCCATCACCCTTTCCGCGCTGGAGCGGTTTCGGAATTTCGGTGTCATCCTGGGGGTGAAGGAGCCGATTTACGTCCTGGCCAAAAAGGAACCGCCGGATAACCTGTGCTGAAAGCCGGAGAGCCTTTTGCCCTCGCTGGTCAGGAGACGATCGGCTCCAGCGCCTTGCGCAGCTCTTCGAGGTCCAGAGGCTTGGCCAGGTAGGCATTCATGCCCGCTTCCAGGAATTTTTCCTTGTCTCCCGTCATCGCGTACGCTGTCAGCGCGATGATGGGTATGTCCGCGTTCGGTCCGATTTTTCGGGCGCGGATGGCCCTGGCGGCATCGATTCCGTTCATGACCGGCATCTGGATGTCCATGAACACGACGTCGAATTTTTCCCTGCCCGCGATTTCGACGGCTTCCCGGCCGTTTCTGGTCAGGGTCGCGGCATGGCCGAGTTTCTCCAGAAGGGTTCTGGTTGCGATGGCGTTCGACCAATCGTCCTCGGCCAGCAGGATGCGCAGGCTTCTGACGGGTTGTCCTGCTTCACGGGGTTGCGCGGATACCCCGGCCGCATCTTCCACGGGTAGCCTGAACGGCAGAACCACATGCACCCGGGTCCCTTCGCCCGGAATGCTGTCCATGTCGATGCTTCCTCCCAGGAGCGCCACGAGACGCCGGACGATGGACAGCCCCAGGCCCGCGCCCTGGAATCTTCGGGTATAGGAGTCTTCGACCTGGGTGAAGGGTTGAAACAGCCCGTTCATCTGATCGGCATGGATCCCGATGCCGGTGTCGGTCACACTGATGAGCAGTCGCACCGTCCGACCCTTCGCCTGCAGCGGGGTCAGTTCCAGGCTGACGGAGCCCGACTCGGTGAATTTCACGGCGTTGCCGACGAGGTTGAAGAGAATCTGGCGCACCCGGGACTCGTCGCCCAGCAGCCTGGGCGGCACGGCCGGGTCGATGGCGCGTTTCAGGAGGATGTCCTTGTTCCTGGCGGAAACGGCGAAGAGTTCGCAGACGGAATCGCACAGGTCCGTCGGGGTGAACTCCTCCTCCCGTATGACCATCTTGCCGGATTCGATGCGGGAGAGGTCCAGGAGGTCCGAGAGGAGCCGGGTGAGACGGTCCGCGGATTTGAGGGCCATGGTGGCGTACTGCTTCTGCTCCTCGTCGAGCCCGGTCATTTCCAGGACCTGCATCATGGCCATGATGCCGTTGAGGGGGGTCCGGATTTCATGGCTCATGTTGGCCAGGAATGCGCTTTTCGCCTCGTTTGCCGCTTCGGCCGCCTCCTTGGCCTGGATGAGGGCCCGCTCGCCCAGGGTGCGTTCCGTGACATCGTGGGACAGGACCAGCTTGGCCCTGCGGCCGTCGAAGCGCAGGGTGTGGGTCGTGATCTCGACGAGGATGACCGAGCCGTCCTTGCGCCGATGGCGCCAGATTCCGGCCTTGTTGCTGCCTTCAACGACCCTGGCGGTGTATTTCAGCAGCTCGGGGACCTCCTCCCCGGGGCGTATGTCCGCGATGGTCATGTTCAAAAACTCGTCGCGGGAGTAACCGTAATGGGCGACGGCGGCGTCGTTCACGGCCAGAAACCCCAGGGTTTCGATGTCGTACAGCCACATGGGGTGGGGGTTCGACTCGAAGAGCTGGCGGTACCGAAGCTCGCTTTCGCGCAGGGCGGTTTCGGCCCGCTTGCGTTCAGTGATGTCCCTGACCACGGCGATCACCCGGCTTTGGCCGCCGATGATCGAATGTCGGAGGGTGACCTCTGCGGGAAAGATGGTCCCGTCGCGACGCTTCGCCAGCCAGTCGAACTGCAGCGGCGGTCCGCCAAGGGCCGCAGCGATGCGCTTCTGCGCCTCCTCTTCCGTGAATGGGGCCTCGTTGGAGCTCAGGTCGCCGATGGTCAGGGCCAGGACCTCCTCTTTGGAGGGGTACCCGTACATCTTGAGCATGGCGTCGTTGACATCGAGGATGCGGCCGCTGGCCGTCTCTTCGAGGAAGATGGCCTCGGTCGTGGAGTTGAAGATTTCACGGTAGCTGCGGAGCTCGTCTTCGGCCTGCCTGATCCCGGTGATATCCTGAATGATGCCGCGCACCTTGACGACGCGTCCGTCCTCCACCACGGGCCTGCCAGCCGTCCTGACCCATTTTTTTCGCCCTGCGGCGCTGACAAGTTCCAGTTCGAGATCATACGGTTTTGCCGCTTCGATGGCCTCGCGGACCGCCGCTGCGATCGTCTCGCGGTTCTTTCCGAGGTAGAAACTCAGGCCAAGCTCGACATTTGTCTCCACCGCGGGGTCGAGATCGTGGATTCTGGCCACTTCGTCCGTCCATGAGCCCTTGCCGGTCCCGGTGTCGAATTCCCAGCCGCCCAGT
This sequence comes from uncultured Desulfomicrobium sp., assembly GCA_937872685.1. Classification (GTDB taxonomy): domain Bacteria; phylum Desulfobacterota; class Desulfovibrionia; order Desulfovibrionales; family Desulfomicrobiaceae; genus Desulfomicrobium. The sequence continues at coordinate 26 of CALMTS010000027.1, read as the reverse complement.
TTGGCCATGGCGCCGGCCTGCTGCAG
>CALMTS010000026.1 GCA_937872685.1 uncultured Desulfomicrobium sp. | reverse complement strand
TCTCCCCGAACAGCATCCGCTGCACGTCCGAGATCCGCGACCACCCGTCCCCCCGGGCCCCGGTCTTGGGGTGCACCATGGGCGCATAGCCGAGGTTGGCCGCCTGGCGCAGGCGCACGTCGTGGCCCGTGACGGGGCGGATCTGGCCGTTCAGGTCCACTTCCCCCCAGAACACGGCCCCTTCGGGCAGCGGCCGGTCGTAGAGCGACGAAAGGATGGCCGCGGCGATGCCCAGGTCCAGGCCCGGGTCCTTCATGCGCAGGCCGCCGCCGACCTTGGCGTACACGTCCACCTGGCCCAGGTTGACCTGCAGGCGTTTCTCCATGACGGCGATGAGCAGGTGCAGGCGGTTGGAGTCGAACCCCAGGGCCGTCCGCCGGGGGAAGGCCAGGAAGGTCCGCGTGACCAGGGCCTGCACCTCCACCACGAAGGGCCGCTGTGACTCCATGGACATGACCAGGGCCGTGCCCGAGAGGGCCGTGTCCCGGGCCTGCAGAAAAAAGGTCGAGGGGTCTTCGATGACGCTCATGCCCTGCTCCTTCATCTCGAAGAGCAGGAGTTCGTTGGACGGGCCGAAGCGGTTCTTGACCACGCGCAGGATGCGGAAAAGGTGCTCCTTGTCGCCCTCCAGGTAGAGGACCGTGTCGACCATGTGCTCCAGAAGCTTCGGGCCCGCGATCTGCCCGTCCTTGGTCACGTGCCCTACCAGGATGACCGTGACGCCGGTCTGCTTGGCCCGCTCCACCAGCGCCGTGGCCACGGCCCGGACCTGGCTGACGGACCCGGGCAGGCCCTCGGCCCGGGACGAGATCATGGTCTGGACCGAATCCACGACCACCAGCGCCGGCCCGTCCTCCATGCAGGCCAGGATGTCTTCGGCCTGGTTGGAGGCCATGGCCGTGAGCCGGCCGTCCAGCATGCCCAGGCGCTCGGCCCGGCTGCGGATCTGGGACAGGGACTCCTCGCCCGAGACGTAGATCACGGCCTTGCCGGAACGCTCCATGGACGCCGTGACCTGCAGGAGCAGCGTCGATTTTCCGATGCCCGGCTCGCCGCCCACCAGAATGACGCCGCCCGGCACGAAGCCGCTGCCGAGGACGGAGTCCAGGCCCGAGAGATGGGAGCTGACCCGGTCCTCCATGAGCGACGGCAGGACCCGCAGGTCCACGGGCCGGTTGCCTGAAGGGACGGCGCCCTGGGCAGACTGCACCTGGGCAGGTTCGAGGGTGTTCCAGGCCAGGCACTTGGGGCACTGGCCCTGCCAGCGCGGGCTCTGGGCCTTGCAGGCCGTGCAGACGTAGGCGGTCTTGATTTTCATGGGCAATAAAAAAGGCAGGCTCGCGCCTGCCTTTCAAGGGTCGATGTGGTTGTCATTGCTGCGGCAGCGTCGACTGGATCACTTCCAGCCCGAACTCTTCCACCGATTCCGGGGCCTGGAAGAAGACCGTCATGAACGGCACCGATGCGCCGGGCTGAATATTGGTGTTGTTGGTCAGGATGCCGACCTTGGCCGACAGGGCGGCCTCGATGTCCGCCTTCGAGGAGACCTGCAGCTGGTACAGGGAGACCACGTTGCCGCACATGAATTCCTGGGAGGCGACCTCGCCGCCCTGCCTGTCGAACAGGGAGGCCTTGAGGCGGATGAGCTCCCGGGCCTCGGGGAAGCGGTTCACCGCCTTGCCCTCGATGATGAAGAGCTGCCCTTCCTTCTCGTTGGGGACGAAGTACTGGCGGACATTCTCCAGGGCGATCTGGGCCGCGCCCTCGCGGGGCGCCGCGCCGGAGGCGGCCGGAGCGGCCGGGACCTGCGGCCCCAGGCCCAGCAGGGCCGGGCGGAGGAAATAGACGCCCGCGCCGGCGCAGGCCAGAAGCAGCACGATCAGTCCCAGGATGAGACCCATCCGGCCGGACTTGCGGGGCTTGGCGGCCACGGCGTCCTCGTCGCGCAACGGGTCGCGCCCGGACGAACCGATGAGCGGCTGCTGGAACGCGCCTTCCAGGTCGGCGAGCATGTCCTCGTCCACCGGCCGTCTCGGGACGGCCTTGGCCATCTTCGATTCGAGCATGGCTGCGAGGTCGTCCTCGAGGGAATCGTCCGCGGCAGGCTTGGGCCGGGGCTTGGGTTCAGCCTGGGGCGCGGGTTTGCGGTCCTCGAAAATGGCGGCGAACTCGTCCTCGAAGGACTGGTCCACGGCAGACCCGGGCGCCGGTTTCTGAATATCAGGAACGTCGGCCTCGGCCGGTTTGGGGCGGAACACGGTGAACACGTTTTTGCAGCGCGTGCACCGGACCTTGGTTCCGTCATGGCCGATCTTGCTTTCGTCGAGATTGTATTTGGTCGTGCACTCGGGGCATTGAACGATCATGGCCTGTCCTTGAAAAGGGTCACTCGGTCGGCGAAACTACGCTTCGGAAAACTTGAGGTCGTAAATGCCGTCAAGTTCTCTGTATTGCTCGGCGTAGTCAAGCCCATAGCCGACGATGTAGCCTTTATCCAGAGGAAAACCGACGAAATCCACCTGGATGTCCACCTCGCGGCGCTCGGTCTTGTCGATCATTGCCGCGATCTTGATGGATTTGGGACCGCGGGCCTCCAGGACCTTGGTCAGAAACTGCATGGAATGGCCCGTGTCGACGATGTCTTCCACGACGAGCACGTGCTTGTCCCTGATGTCGATCTCCATGTCCTTGGAAAAAACCATCTTCGACTTGCGCGAAGTCTGGTCCGCGTAGCTGGAGAGGCGAACGAAATCCATGCTCGGATGGATGGTCAGGTTGCGCATCAGGTCCGTGAAGAAGGCGTAGGCGCCTTTGAGCACGCAGACGCAGACCAGGGGCTCGTCTCCGTAATGGCTGGATATTTCCCGGCCGAGTTCCCGTGCCCGGGCCTCGATCTGCGAACGGTCGAAAAGCTGGATAAATTTCATGAGCACTCCACGTCTCTTACAATTCAATCATCATGGCCACTTCGTCGCATTCAGGGAACTGGGGGCATTTGAGGCAGTCGGCCCAGACCTTCTGGGGCAGGACGTCCTTGCTCACCTCGGAAAATCCCAGCTTCTGAAAAAAGGTGACCTGATAGGTCAAGGCGAACACCTTGTAAACACCGAAGGTCAGGGCGTCGCTGACGCAGAACTCGACCAGCCTGCGGCCCAGCCCCTGGCCCTGGGCGCTCTCGGCGACCACCAGCGAACGGACCTCGGCCAGGGCCTCCCAGGTGATGGTCAGGGCGCAGCAGCCCACGACCTCGCCCGTCTCACTGTCCTCGGCGACGATGAAATCCCGCAGGTGGGAATAGAGCTCGCCGAAGGACCGTGGCAGCAGCAGACGCTTGTTGGCGCAGTCCATGAGCAGCCGGTGGATGGCCTTGACGTCCGTTATGGTCGCCTTTCTGAGCACGTATCTTTCCATGTGCGTTCCCGTATGTTCCTGAAAAAGTGTCATCCCTGCCGGACTTCGGCGCACAGCCTCGTCGCCACCCGCACCGCGGCCACGGCGTCGTCGGCGTAACCGTGGGCCCCGATGAGGTCGGCGTAGGACTGGCTGACCACGGCCCCGCCGACCATGACGCGGCAATTAAGCCCCTGCTCGCGCACCAGGCGCACGGTGTCCTCCATGCGCACCATGGTCGTGGTCATGAGGGCCGAGAGCCCGATGACCGACGCCCCGTGACGCACGGCCGCCGCCACGATGTCCGCCGCGGCAACGTCCTTGCCCAGGTCCACGACGTTGTAGCCGAAGTTGCGGAGCATGAGGCAGACGATGTTCTTGCCGATGTCATGGATGTCGCCTTCGACCGTGGCCATGACGACGGTGTCCTGCGCCTCCTGGCCTTCGCGCACGAGGAGATGCTTGATGGAGTCGAAGCCCGTCTGCATGGTTTCGGCGCACAGGAGCAGTTGGGGCAGGAAATATTCCTTCCTCTCGTACTTTTCACCAACCTTGGCAATGGCCGGGATCATCTCCCCGTCCACCAGGGCGAAGGGGTCGGCCCCGGCGGCGATGCGCTCGGCCAGGAGGCCGGCGATGCGGTCCTTGTGCCCCTTGATGACCGCCACGGACACGGGACTGCCCTCCTCGTCCGCGGCGGCCGCGGCGGCCGGAACCTGGTTCGCGCCAGGGGTCCAGCCGGCGTAGGCGGCGATGAACGACGAAGCCTGCCTGTCGCGCCCCAGCAGCACCTCGGCCGAGGCCAGGCTCTCGCGCAGGCGCACGGTGTTGGGGTTGGCGATGAACGAGGCCATGCCCGCCCCCATGGCCATGGCCAGGAAGGTGGAATTGATGAGGTCCCGGGCCGGCAGCCCGAAGGAAATGTTGGACAGGCCCATGGTCGAGCCCAGGCCCCAGCGCTCGCGGCAGTGGCGGATGACTTCCAGGCAGGCCCTGGCGGCTTCGGGCTTGGAGGACACGGTCAGGGCCAGGGCGTCCACCAGGATGAGCCGCCGCGGGATGCGCAGGGCCTCGGCCTTGACGAGGAGCTCCTCGATGATGGCCAAGCGCTCTGCCGCCGTGACGGGCAGCTTGCGGCCCTTCAGGGGCAGCAGGATGAAGGGGGCGCCGTAGTCGCGGCAGAGGGGCCCCAGGATGTCCATCCGTTCCTCTTCGCCGCTGATGGAGTTGACCAGGGCCGAGCCGGGATAGGCCTCCAGGCCCGCGCGGATGGCCAGGGGGTTGCTCGAATCCAGGCACAGGGGCGTCGCGTGGGCGCTGGTCAGGGCCCGCACGGCCAGGGGCAGCATGCGCGTCTCGTCGACCATGGGCGCGCCGACGTTGACGTCCAGCAGGTCGGCTCCGGCCGCGATCTGCTCCTCGGCGTAGACCAGGGCCTGGCGGGTCTCCAGGTTCTGCAGCTGGGCCGTCAGTTCGGCCTTGCCCGTGGGGTTGATGCGCTCGCCGATGATGCGGCACGGCAGGTCGAAGCCGAAGTCCACGGCCCGGGAACGCGAGGTGACCGTCAGGCACGGCCTGGAATCGCGCACAGGGCGGTTGACCGCCGCGCCGCCGCACAGGGCGGACAGGGCGCGGATGTGCTCCGGCGTGGTGCCGCAGCACCCGCCCAGGCAGGCCACGCCGTCGGCGGCCAGGGTGGAGACCGTCGCGGCGAAGGGGTCCGGGGGCAGGCGGAAGACCGTGGCGCCGTCCACAAGCTCGGGCAGGCCGGCGTTGGGCTCGATGAGCACGGGAGTGTCGCAGGACTCGAGGATGGCGCGGGCCACCAGGATGAGCTGTTCGGGCCCGGCGCTGCAGTTGGAGCCGATGAGGTCCACGCCCATGTTTTCCATGGTGCGGGCAAAGACTTCGGGGCTGGTTCCGGTCAGGCTGACGCCGTCCTCGAAGGTCATGCTGATGCCCACGGGCAGGTCGCAGACCTCGCGCGCGGCCACGACGATGGCGCGCGCCTCGGCCAGGTCGAACTGCGTCTCGCCCAGGACCAGGTCCACCCCGCCGGCCACCAGGCCGCGGATCTGCTCCTTGAAAATTTCCACCAGGCCGCGGAAGGAGATGTCGCCCAGGGGTTCGACCATCTTGCCGGTGGGCCCGACGCTGCCGGCCACGAAGACGCCGTCGCCGACGGCTTGACGCGCGGCGCGGGCCATGGTCTCATTGACGGCGAAGACATCGAGGCCGCCGGGCAGTTTGTGGCGGGTGGCGCCGAAGGTGTTGGTGGTGACCACCAGGGCCCCGGCCTGGGCGTATTCGGCGTGGATGGCGGCGACAACATCCGGGCGCGCCATGCCGAATTCCTCGGGCGACTGCCCGGGCCGAAGGCCGCGACGCTGCAGCAGGCTGCCCATGCCCCCATCGAAGACCACAACGTTTCCGTCCTGCAAAAATCGGCGAAAATCGCGCATTATCAACCTCATCTCATGCTCTTGTCCGCACCGGTTTGAACGAAGTGCCCTACTGAAAATCATTGAAAAGGACAAACAAAAACTCTATGATCGTATACTTTGAAATTGCGGAGTGATTCGGCGCACCTTCCTACCGGGCGCGTCCTCCCGGACATCCTGTTCCCTCTTTTGCGGCCTTGGACGCCCTTAAGGATCGCTCCCAAACACGCACCATCATGAAGTTCAATCAATCATCCGAAGAAGAAACTCTGGAAGAAGAATTCACCGAACCCGTCGAAGATGAAGGGGACGTCGTCGATATCGTCGACATCGAAGACCCCGACGACGGCCTCGATGACGGAGACGGCGTGCCCGTCGCCCCGCTGGTCCTGGCCACTCCGGCCCGCCGCGAGGTGGCCGGCCTCGACCCGCTGCACATCTACCTCCAGGAAATCAAGAAATTCCGCCCCCTCGAACCCGACGAGGAATTCGACCTGGCCAGGCGCTACCGCGACGAGCAGGAGGAGCAGGCGGCCTTCATCCTCATCACCTCCAACCTGCGCCTGGTGGTCAAGATCGCCATGGACTTCCAGCGGCGCTGGATGAAGAACGTCCTGGACCTGATCCAGGAGGGCAACGTGGGGCTCATGAAGGCGGTCCAGAAGTTCGACCCCGACAAGGGCATCAAGTTCTCCTACTACGCCTCCTTCTGGATCAAGGCCTACATCCTGAAGTTCATCATGGACAACTGGCGCATGGTCAAGATCGGCACGACCCAGGCCCAGCGCAAGCTGTTCTACAACCTGGGCAAGGAGCGCCAGCGCCTGCAGGCCCAGGGCTTCGACCCGAGCACGGCCACCCTGGCCGGCAACCTGCAGGTCTCCGAGTCCGATATCATCGAGATGGGCCAGCGCCTCGGGCAGCACGATGTCTCCCTGGACATGAAGATCGGCGACGATTCGAGCTTCACGCCCATGGATTTCATCCCCGCCCTGGAAGCCGGGATCGAGGAGCAGATGGCCGCCGACGAGATCAGCGTGCTCATCCACGACAACATCGAGGCCATCAGGGACGGGCTCAACGAGAAGGAGCTCGACATCCTGGAGCAGCGCCTCCTGGCAGACACGCCCATCACCCTGCGCGAGATCGGCGACAAGTACGGCATCACCAGGGAACGCGTGCGCCAGATCGAAGCCCGGCTGCTGCAGAAGATCAAGAACCAGATGTCCAGCACAATCCAGGACTTTTCCGCCGAATGGATCGAACATGAAGAATGAGATTCTACGCCGCATCAAGCAGGAGAGCGCGACGGTCACCCCCGACTCCCTGCCGAGCTTCTACACCGCCATGAGCGCCGAGCTGGCCTCGGCCCGCGACACCTTCTTCTCGCACCCCATGGTTTTGCGCTGCCGGGAAGACGTGCTGCCCTTCCTGAACGACGAGTTCGGACACGGCATCGAGCACTCCAAGAAGGTGGCCATCGAGGGCTCGGCCCTGATCCTGGGCGAGGCCCGGCTGCTCGGCCTGGAGACGGCCAGGCGCCTGTCCCTGCTGGCCATGCTCGCCGGCCTGCTGCACGACACCTGCCGCCTGGAGGGCGAACACGCCTCCCGCGGCGCGGAGCTGTCCCTCATGATCCTGCGCGACTACCCGTTGCTGGACGAGGAAAAGCAGATGATCTCGTCGGCCGTGCGCTGTCATGAGGCCTTTTCGCCGGCGGTGGAGTTCGACCACGCCGGGACGCAGATCCTGGCCGACGCCCTCTACGACGCGGACAAGTTCCGCTGGGGCCCGGACAACTTCATGACCACCCTGTGGGAGATCTGCAACTACCAGGAGTGGACGCTGCAGCAGATTCTGGACAAATTTCCGGCCGGACTGGAGATGGTCTCCGCCGTGCAGAACACCTTCCGCACCCCTGCGGGAAAGATCTACGGACCTGAGTTCATTGAACTCGGGCTGGTCATGGGTAGAAAAATTTATCAAATAATTCAGACATTTTGCCAAAAAAATGACTGTTCCGGACGTCTTATTCCATGATCAAGACCCCTGTCATACGGTTTGTGCTCCCCTTTGTGCTGGCGGCCCTCGCGGGATGCGCCGCACTCCCTGCGCCCACCTCTCCCCAGACCGCCCCGCCAGCCCGGCCGGCCCCGTCGGCCGAGGCCGAGGCCATCTATTCCTATCTGGCCGCACGCGAACTGCTGCAGGAACAGAAGGATGAGGAAGCGGCCCAGGCCCTGGAGAGGGCCATCGCCATCTCCCCCACTCCCGAACTGTACCTCGAGCTCGGCAACCTCTACTGGCGCGCGTCCCGCTTTGCCGACGCCCTGCTGCTCCTGCGCCAGGGGCTGGACAAGTACCCCGACTCGGAACTCCTGCTGAGCACCCTGGCCAAGACCTATGCCGCCCAGGGCCGTTTTGACGACGCGGTCATGGTCCTTGACGAATACCGCAAGAAGCATCCCGAACGCATCGAGCTGACCCACGAGGCGGCCATGTACCGCATGGAGCAGGGGCAGTACGGCGAAGCCGTGGACCGCCTCACGGCCATCCCGGAAGACAAGGCCACGACGACAACGAATTTCCTCCTCGGCAAAGGCTATTTCGGCCTGGGCCTCTACGACCGGGCCATCTCCTTCTTCCAGCAGGCCGTGGCCGAAGACCCGGAATACTACGACGCCTGGGTCGAACTGGGGCTGACCTACGAAGCCCAGAAAAACTATGTTGACGCCGAGCGGGTCTTTTCGCAGCTGGTCGATGCCGGCATCGACAACCAGCAGATCATCTTCCGTCTGGTGGACCTGAACCTCAAGCTCAACAACCCGGACAAGTCCCTGAGCTTCGTGCTGCAGTACACCGACGACCTGCCCCTGACCCTGGAAGCGGCCAACCTGTTCCTGAACCTGTCCTTCTACGACCACGCCGCGCAGCTCCTGGATCCCCTGGCGCAGCAGACGCCCATCCCGGCGAACGCCCTCTTCTATCTGGCCGTGCTGGAATACGAGGGCCGGGACAATCCCGAGCAGGCACTGAGCTATCTGGAGGCCATCCCGGTCAACCACCCGCACTACGAGCGCAGCCTCGTCTTCCGCATTCATCTCCTCTACAACCGCGGGGACAAGCAGACGGCGAGACAGCTCTGCCAGACGGCCATGGGTCTGTTCCCCAACCAGCCGGAATTCCGGATCATCATGGCCGAGATCCACGAACGCGAGAACGAATTGCCCCAGGCGCTCGACGTATTGCGCCAGGCCGCAGGGCGATGGCCCGATAACGCGACCATCCTCTACCGCACGGGCCTCGTCCACGATCGCATGGGCGACAGGGACCAGGCCATGGCCGTGATGGAACAGGTCATCCTCAAAAATCCCGAGCACGCCGACGCCCTGAACTTCCTCGGCTACAGTCTGGCCGAGCAGGGCCGGGACCTGCAACGGGCCCTGCTGCTCGTCCAGGGCGCCCTCAAGGTCAAGCCGGACAACGGGTATTTCATCGACTCCCTGGCCTGGGTCTATTTCAAACAGAAGAAATTCCGGCTCGCCTGGGTCGAGATCAGGCGCGCCGTGGAACTCACGGATTCGGACCCGGTCATCTGGGAACACTACGGCGACATCGCCCGCGCCATGAACCTCATGGTCGAGGCGCGCAAGGGCTATCTCCGCTCCCTGGAACTCAAGGGTGACAACGCCAAGGCCGTGCGTTCCAAGCTGAACGCCCTGGGGCGGGTGCGATGAGGACGGCGCGGCTGACCGCCCTGCTGGCAGCACTGGCCGTCATGGCCCTGCTGGCCGGGTGCGCCCCCCAGATTCCCGTCCGCGACCCCGAGGCCGTGTCGCGCGTCTGGTCCGTTCTGCGCCCCCGCACTTCCGAAACGGACCGCATCACGGCCCGCTTCTCCCTGCAGGTCGAAACCCCGGACAACACCGGCCGGCTGGTGGGCCAGCTGTGGGGCTACTCGTCGTCCCTGGTCCGCCTGGACCTCTCTTCGGGCACCGGTGCGACCGTGGCCATGATCCGCGAGACGCCGGAGCTCTGGACGGCCTTCATCCCCTCGGAGAACACGGCGTACAGGCATCCCAAGGCCCAGGCCGGCCTCGCGCTCTTCCGGATTCCCGTCCCCTTCGACGCCAGGCAGATCGGCAGCCTGATGGCCGGCGACCTGACCCCCGTCGTGGGCGGGGAATACGCGGCCGTGCACGGCACCAAAGAAGGTCTCATCCGCTTCGAGTTTCCGGGAGGCGAGGTGGCCCGCATGGACGCCGCCGAAAACCTGGAAACCCTCGTGCTGACGGGCCGCGGGGGCTGGACTTTGACCTGCGAGAAGCCGTATGTGCTGCCGGCTTTTCCCGACCGCCAACTCTACGACAAGTTCACGTTTTCATCCCCTAGGGATGGCAAGGCCGTGCTCAGGGTCAAATCCCTGGAGCCGGGCGGGCAGTGGCAGGCCAGCGACCTGGACCTGGCCCTGCCCCGGGATGTGCAGTGGATGCGCATCACGGCCAAACCCCAATACAATTGAATCAACCATCGGAGGGAGTGAATGCTCAAGGATACCGTCAAACCCGTCGTCACCGGTTTCAAACTCCTGGCCAGCGAGACCAAGTGGGTCTTCATCCGGGGCTTCAGGCGCTGGGAGATCCGGCAGATGGAAAAGCGCCTGGCCGAGGAATACCAGAACCTGGGCAAGAGCTACGCCGAGAGCCTGGCCAAGGGCGAGGCCTTCGACCCCAAGACCAGCGACAACGACCTGACCCTGAAGCAGGTCGCCTTCCTGCGTGAGGAACTCGCGCACCTGGAGCAGGAGCTTGCAACGACGCGGGCCGAATACGTCAAGGGCCGCACCGAAGAAAGCGGGGTGTAGCATGCGAACCATCGTTTTCGGCTCCGACCACGCCGGCTTCGGCCTCAAGAACATCCTCATGGAACACCTCAAGGACCGCTGCGAAGCGATCGACGTGGGCACCCACTCCCTCGACAGCTGCGACTACCCCCTGGTCGCGGGCAGGCTGGCCAGGGAAGTCCTGGACCGCCAGGCCCACGGCATCCTCATCTGCGGCTCCGGCATCGGCGTGTCCATGGCCGCCAACCGTTTTGCCGGCATCCGCGCCGCACTGTGCGCCAACGAATACATGGCGCGCATGAGCCGCATGCACAACGACGCCAACGTCCTGTGCATGGGCGAACGCATCATCGGCGTCGACCTGGCCAAGGCCATCGCCGACGCCTTCCTGGACACGGCCTTCGAGGGAGGACGCCACCAGCGCCGCGTGGACCTCATCGACACCCAGGCCCCCTCGGATCAACCATAACGCCTTTTTTCGGAACATCACGGGAACCATCATGACCACCAACGCTTCACAAATCGATCTCAAGTCAGTCAACGTCATCAAGGGCCTGATCATGGACACGGTCCGGGCCTCCAACTCCGGGCACCCCGGCGGGGCCATGTCCTCGGCGGATTTCGGCTACGTCCTGTTCAAGGAGTTCCTGAAGTTCGACCCGGCCGACGCGGGCTGGTTCAACCGGGACCGCTTCGTGCTCTCGGCCGGGCACGAGTCCGCCCTGCTCTACGCACTGCTGACCCTGCGCGGCATCCTGACCATCGATGACCTGAAAGCCTTCCGCCAGTTCGGCAGCAAGACCCCGGGCCATCCCGAGCACGACATGACCGACGGCGTCGAAGCCACCACCGGGCCCCTGGGCCAGGGCTTCGCCATGTCCGGCGGCATGGCCGTGGCCGAGACCTTCCTGCGCGCCTACCTCGACGCCGAGACGGCCGGCCACCACACCTATGTGCTGGTCTCCGACGGCGACGTGCAGGAGCCCATCTTCCTCGGCAGCGCCGCCCTCTTCGGCCAGTGGGGCCTGGGCAGGCTCATCGCCTACTACGACAGCAACAAGATCCAGCTGGCCGGCCCCACCTGCCGGGTGGACAACGTGGACTACAAGGCCCTCTTCGAGAGCATGCACTGGCAGGTCATCGAAATCGACGGCCACGACCACGACCAGATCCGCCAGGCCATCCTCGCCGGCCAGGCCGAGACGGCCCGACCGACCATCATCATCGGGCACACGACCATGGCCAAGGGCTGCGCCACCCTGGAGGGCAGCGAATCGACCCACGGCTCCCCCCTGCCCGCGGCGGAGATCACCGCCACCAAGGCCAAGCTGGGGCTCCCCGACGAGGAATTCCATCTCCCCGAGGACGTGCTGAACCACTTCCGGGGCCGCTTCGCCGAACTGGGCGCCGCCCGGGCCGCCTGGGACAAGGCACTGTCCGCCAAGCTGGCCGACCCGGATTTTGCCGCCAGATGGAAAAACGCCACGCAGCCCGTCTGCGAGCGCAACCTGACCTGGCCCGAATTCGAGACCGGCGCCAGCGTGGCCACGCGCAAGGCCTTCGGCGCAAGCCTGAACGCCATGATGGAGCAGCTGCCGACCCTCATGGGCGGCTCGGCCGACCTCGACCCGTCCAACCAGACGGAAAAGTTCCGCGTGGCCGCAGGCATCTTCAATGCCACGACCGCGCCCCAGGGCCGCAACCTCTGCTTCGGCGTGCGCGAGTTCCCCATGGGCGCGATCCTGAACGGCCTGGCCCTGCACGGCGGCATCGTCCCCTTCGGCGCGACCTTCCTGGTCTTCTCGGACTACGAGAGAAACGCCATCCGCATGTCCGCCCTGCAGCACCTGCCCGTCCTGCACATCTTCACCCACGACTCCTTCTTCGTCGGCGAGGACGGCCCGACCCATCAGCCCATCGAGCACGTCAGCTCCCTGCGCCTGATCCCGAACCTCCTGGTGCTGCGTCCGGCCGACGCCCGCGAGAGCGCGGCCTGCATGGCCGTGGCCCTGAAGCAGAAGTCCCGCCCCTCGGTGCTGGTCTTCACCCGCCAGAGCCTGCCCGTCCTCGACCTGCCCACTCCCCTGGAGGAGCATGTGGCCAAGGGCGCCTATGTGGTCTGCGACCCCGAAGGCGCGACCCCCGAGACGCTGGTCATGGCTTCGGGCTCCGAAGTGCATCTGGCCGTGGAAGCCGCCAAGGCCCTGCCGGAATACCGGATCCGCGTGGTCTCCGTGCCGAGCATGGAGCTCTTCGACGAACAGAGCCCCGAGTACCGCGAGTCCGTCATGCCCCGCGCCATCACGCGCCGCGTGGCCATCGAGGCCGGCCGTTCCGACATCTGGTACAAGTACGTCGGCCTCGACGGGAAAGTCTGGGGCATCAACCACTTCGGCGCCTCGGCCCCGGCCGGCGTGTTGAAGGAGAAGTACGGGTTCACCACGGCCAACCTCATCGAATTCATCAAGGGATAGCCATGGAAGCACCACAGAGAAACCTGGCCATGGACCTGGTCCGGGTCACGGAAGCCGCGGCCCTGGCCTCGGCCCGCTGGCTCGGCAAAGGCGCCAAGAACGAGGGCGACGGAGCGGCCGTGGACGCCATGCGCCTGTCCTTCAACACCCTCGACATCGACGGCCGCATCGTCATCGGTGAGGGCGAGAAAGACGAGGCCCCCATGCTCTACAACGGCGAACACGTCGGCACGGGCCGGGGCGCCGCCGTGGACGTGGCCGTGGACCCCGTGGAGGGCACCAACCTCCTGGCCTACGGCCGTCCCAACGCCATCGCCGTGGTCGGGCTGGCCCCGGCCGGGACCATGTTCAACCCGGGCCCGAGCTATTACATGAAAAAGCTCGTGGTCCCGGCCCAGGCCAAGGGCGTGGTGGACATGAACGCGCCCGTGGCCCACAACCTTGAGGCCGCGGCCAGGGCCCTGGGCAAGAAGGTCGAGGACCTCATGATCTTCGTCCTGGACAAGCCGCGCCACAAGGAGCTCATCAACCAGATCCGGGCCGCCGGCGCGCGCATCCAGCTGCACACCGACGGCGATGTGGCGGGTGCGCTCATGGCGGTGGACCCGGCCTCCAACGTGGACATGATGTTCGGCACCGGCGGCACACCCGAGGGCGTGCTCGCGGCCTGCGCCATCAAGGCCCTGGGCGGCGAGATCCTGGCCAAGTTCGACCCGCAGTCCGAAGAGGAAAAGCGGAACGTGCTGGATTTCGGCCTGAACCTGGATCAGGTCCTGAGCACGGACATGCTCATCCGCGACGACAACGTCTTCTTCGCGGCCACGGGCATCTCCGGCGGCACCTTCCTGGGTGGCGTGACCTACACGGGCACAGGCGCCACCACGCATTCCCTGGTCCTGCGCGGCAAGACCGGCACCATCCGCCGCATCACCTCCACCCACCAGTGGGACAAGCTGATGCGCTTCTCGGCCATCAAGTACTAGCGGACTGCGCCCGACAAAAGACACCAAAACGCTCAGGCCGGAATTCCGGTCTGGGCGTTTTCATCATCAGAATCTTGGCCTCGGCCCTGCACGGCAGGTCCGGCCGCACCGCCCCACACTGGCATCGCTTTTGACAGGCCTGCCGCACAAGGAGCACCCATGCGATACATTTACCACCGGCATACGGACCCCGCCTTCAACCTCGCCGCCGAGGAGTGGCTGCTGCGCAACACGGACGAGGACATCTTCATGCTCTGGCGCAACGACCGCGCCGTCATTGTCGGCCGCAACCAGAACACCGCGGCTGAAATCGACGAGGCGTACGTGCGCGACAACTCCATCACGGTCATCCGCCGCATGACCGGCGGCGGCGCCGTGTTCCACGACCTGGGCAACGTCAACTTCTCCTTCATCCAGCTCGGCAGCCAGGCCAGGCAACTCGATTTCCACCGCTTCACCGCCCCCATCCTCGAAGCGCTGCAGGCCATGGGCGTGGACTGCCGGTTCGAGGGGCGCAACGACCTGGTCATCGACGGCATGAAATTCTCGGGCAACGCCCAGCTCATCGAGAAAGACCGCGTCCTGCACCACGGCACGCTGCTCTACTCGGCCCAGATGGCGAACCTGTCTGGCGCCCTCAGGGCCAACCCGGCCAAGTTCGAGGACAAGGCGGTCAAGAGTGTGAAGAAACGGGTCACGAACATTGCAAGCCACCTGCCCGAGCCCATGGATGTTGAGACCTTCATCGCCCGGGTCATGGAACACGTCTCCGCCGGGGCGTCCGGCGGCGTTCAGGGCCTCAGGCCCGGCGAAGAGGAAGAAATCCGCGAACTGGTGAAGGCCAAGTACGGCACCTGGGAATGGAACTTCGGCGCCTCTCCCGACTACGGCATCACCCAGTGCAAAAAGACCCGGGGCGGCCTTGTGGAAGCCCATCTGGACGTGCACCAGGGCCGCATCCGCGCCGCCCGCATCTTCGGCGACTTCTTCGGCGTGCGCCCCGTGAGCGAACTGGAGGCCCTTCTGGCCGGTTGCAGGCACGAACGGTCGGACATCTCGGGAGCCCTTGAAGGGGTGCGCGTGGAGGAATACATCCGCGACGTCGATACGGAGACGTTTCTCGACTGCCTGTTCTGATGGCGGGTGTTCGGTTTCGGAGCGATGTTCCTGACCGGAACACTCCGGAACGTTCTTTCCGGGAGGGCGCGGGCCGGGGAACATCCAGAAACCGAAGCCTTCCCCGGCCAGGATGTCATGGCCCGCTCCTTGCTCATTCATCCGTACGATCACCAACCCAACATGAACGGAGAGACGTATGGATTCAGCAGAAAAGGCGGCCATGGCCCTGTCCAAAATGCAGACGGAAGCAGGCGACGTTTTCAAGAACTACCTCGCCTTCACCAAGACCATTTCCGAATTCGGCCCCATCGATCACAAGACCCAGGAAATGATCCTCATCGCCTGCTCGCTCATGTCACAGTGCGAACAGTG
Source organism: uncultured Desulfomicrobium sp. (assembly GCA_937872685.1). Taxonomy (GTDB): domain Bacteria; phylum Desulfobacterota; class Desulfovibrionia; order Desulfovibrionales; family Desulfomicrobiaceae; genus Desulfomicrobium. The sequence continues at coordinate 8,043 of CALMTS010000026.1, read as the reverse complement.
CATATCCCTCCACATCCAGAACGGAGCTGGTCTTGGCCTGTCGCGGGAAGAAATCCTGCAGGCGGCCATGCTGGCCATCTCCATGGGAGGTTCGCCCAAAATGATGTATATGCGAAACGTCTTCGAGGAAGTGGAAGATCTTTTCGGATGACCACGCGGGCCGCTTCGGCGGCCCGTTCACCGGCAACTTCAAGGAAGAGTCATGCAGATAGCGACGCACCAAGGCATCGACGCGGCCCTGTGCGGGTCGGCGGTGGAGCTCGAACCCGGCCGGAGCCGGGTCCGCCTGGTCACAACCGGGTGCATGAAGGCCGACGACAGCGGCCTCGTGCACGGGGGCTTCGTCTTCGGACTGGCCGACTACGCCGCCATGTTGGCCGTGAACCAACCGACCGTCGTCCTGGGAGCGGCCGAATGCCGGTTCCTGAAGCCGGTCCGGGCCGGACAGGAACTGGAGGCCGTGGCGGTCCTGGAACCGGTCCAGGACCGCAGGCATTTCGTGAGCGTGGACGTGCTTCTGGACGGTGAACCCGTGTTCACGGGCCGCTTCACCTGTTTCGTGCCCGCGAAGCACGTCCTGGGCTAAACGGCTTTCGAACCGAACAGGCTGTCTCCGCTGGCGTTGCCCAGACCGGGATGGCCGTCGAAGCGGACCACGCCTACGGGCACGTTGACGGCGGCTGCGAGCCGTGCAGCGCCCTCATGGCCGAACCCGCCGCACAGCTCGAAGGCGGCGATACCCTCCTCGGCCACCAGGCGTGGCGCGAGGTCCTCGGCCTGGGCATAGGTGCTGACGGCTATTGCCAGGACATGCACGGCCGGCGTGCACACCCACTGGCGGTGCGCGGCCGGGTCGGCCCCGGGGGCGATGAAGAGAAATGCGGCTTTGAGCGGCGCGCTCATGATCTACTCCCTGATCGGCCGGAAATCCCGGCCGGCTGATGTTTCCCGCACGAAAATCCCGCGGCTCCGGGCGGCTTCCATGACCCGCCCCACATCCACCACCCACGGCCCGTCCAGGATCAGCCTGATGGCAGCCTGGCTTCCGCTGCGCACCGCCACCTCGCGTTCCCCGTCCAAGGCAATGAGACACGGCGCATGACCGACGGGGTACAACCTGCCGGGCGCCATAATCTCCCGATGCACGATCCCGACCTCCTCGAAGAGGCCCGGGGCGATGGCCGCAACGACCCGCTCCCCGTTCTCCCCCAGATCCATCGCCAGGCCGCGCGGCTCTTCCGGGCGGATCAGCTCAAGCTGCCCGCCGATGGCCGAGAGGCCGATGGAGTCCGGGCGGCAGCGAGTCAGGCAGAGCTTCGAAACCTTGCTCATGTCCCACACGGCGCGCGAGGCCACGAAAACGTCCTCGTACACGGCCGCGTCCACCAGGGCCAGGTCCACGGGCTCGCCGTCGACACAAATCTCCAGGGCCGTGGATCGCACGCAGGCGATCTCGCGGTCCACCACACCCCTCGCCACCAGCCCGGCCGCCAGACCCGCCACGGTGGCTTCGAGCATGAAGGGGAAGACGTTGTTGGTGCCCGTGGACAGCGGCAGGACGGGCATGCGGGCCAGCCCCTTGCACACGGCCCGGCTGGTGCCGTCCCCTCCCAGCACGATGACGACGCCCGCGCCGAGGGTCTCCATGATCTCGGCGGCGCGGATGGAATCCTCCTGGCTGTTGCGCACGGGCATCTCCAGGGCGTCCACCGCCATGGCCGGCCGGATGGCGTTCAGGGCGCGGGGCACGATGCCGTACCCTTCGGGCATGTACAGCACCCGCTCCACCCCGGCCCGTTCCAAGCCGAGGAGGAGGCGGCGGACCATGCGCACCTTCTCCTGGTTGTCGAAAACGCTGCCGTGGGCCACCAGACGGCGGATGTCCTTGCCCGAGGCGGGGTTGGCCACGATGGCGGCAAGACTCACGCAAAACCTCCTCGATAATGGCGGTCCCTGCGGAGGCAGTGTCCGCAGGGACCGTTGCGGTCAGCGAAGGGCCCGAACCGCCTTCACGATGTCCCCGGCGCCCGGTATGAAGGCCTGCTCCAGGGGCGGCGAGAAGGGTACCGGACAGAACGGCGCGGCCACGCGGGTGATGGGCGCGTCGAGGTAGTCGAAGGCTTTTTCGGCCACCTGCGCGGCGATTTCGGCTCCGGGTCCGGCAAAGCCCACGGCCTCGTGGGCGATGACCAGGGCGTGGGTCTTGCGCACCGAATCGAGGATGGTCCCGGTGTCCAGCGGCAGCAGGCAACGGGGGTCGACCACTTCCAGGCTGATGCCGTCCTTGGCCAGAATTTCCGCGGCCTCCAGGGCCGAATGAACCATCCGGGACGTCGCCACCACGGTCACGTCCGTGCCTTCGCGCTTGATGTCGGCCTTGCCCAACTCGATGGCATAGCTCTCTTCCGGCACATCCCCCTCCACGCCGTAGAGAAGCTTGTGCTCCAGGAAGACCACGGGGTTGTCGTCGCGGATGGCGCTGATGAGCATGCCCTTGGCGTCATACGGGGTGGACGGGATGGCCACCTTGAGGCCGGGGATGTGCATGAACCACGCCTCCAGTGACTGGGAATGCTGGGCCGCCGCGCCGATGCCCGCGCCCTGGGGCATGCGCAGGACCATCGGCACCTTGGCCTTGCCGCCGAACATGTAGCGCATCTTGGCGGCCTGGTTGAAGAGCTGGTCCAGGGCCACGCCGATGAAATCCACGAACATGAGCTCAGCCACGGGCCGCAGGCCCGATGCGGCCGCGCCCGCGGCCGCGCCGACGATGACGCTCTCGGTGATGGGCGTGTCCATGACGCGGCCCTCGCCGAACCTGTCAAAGAGGCCCTGGGTCACGCCGAAGCATCCGCCGAACTGTCCCACGTCCTCGCCGAGGATGAACACGCTCTGGTCCTTTTCCATTTCCTGTGCGAGCGCCTCGTTGAGCGCCTGCAGATATGTTTTCTTGGCCATGATCTTCTCCGTGTTGCGGTTAGGCGTAGACGTCATCAAGCAGGGCGGACAGTTCGGGCAACGGACTCGACTGGGCGAACTCCAGGGCCGCATCCAGTTCCTTCTTCACCGCCGCCTTGACCCCCTCCAGTTCCTCGGCCGTGGCCAGGCCGCTCTCGACCAGCTTTTCCTCGAAACGGGGAATGGGATCCTTGGCCATCCACTCGTTCAGCTCCTCCGTGCAGCGGTAGGTGCAGGCGTCGCCCTCGAAGTGACCGCGCCAGCGGTAGGTCTTGCACTCGACGAGGGTCGGGCCTTCGCCGCGCCGGGCACGCTTCACGGCCTCGCCCACGGCTTCGTGCACGGCCAGGACGTCATTGCCGTCCACCACCACGCCGGGCATGTCGTAGGCTGCCGCACGGTCGGCGATGTCGGTCACGGCCATGGACTTGCACTGTGGACAGGAGATACCGTACCCGTTGTTTTCATTGACGAAAACGACTGGAAGCTTCCACGCGCTGGCCATGTTCAGGGATTCCTGGGTCGTGCCCTGGTTGGACGCGCCGTCGCCGAAGAAGCAGATCGTGACGTCGTCGGTCTTCTTGTATTTGGCGGCCAGGGCAGCGCCCGTCGCCAGCGGCCCCCCGCCGCCGACAATGCCGTTGGCGCCGAGAATGCCCAGGTCGAAGTCGGCGATGTGCATGGAGCCGCCCTTGCCCTTGCAGTAGCCGGTGCTCTTGCCGAAGATTTCGGCCATCATCAGCTTCAGGTCGCCGCCCTTGGCGATGAGGTGCCCGTGCCCGCGGTGCGTGCTGGTGATGCTGTCCCGGTCCGTCAGGCAGGAGCAGGCCCCCACGGCCACGGCCTCCTCGCCCAGGTACAGGTGCACGAAGCCCGGGATCTTGCCCGCGGCGAAGTACTCCTGCAGCATGCTCTCGAACATGCGGATCCTGTTCATGGTCGTGTACATCTTCACCATGATCTCTTTGCTGTGACTCATCATTTCCTCCAATGTTCCCGCGGTGGCCGCGGATTATACCGTTTGTGTCACGGATACGGTCAGGGCCGCGCAGGCGGCCACGATGTCGCTCTGATCCGGGCCGAAGCGCTCAACCCTGAGCCCGGCCGTGCGCATTCCCCCGGCGACCACGTTCACGCTGACCGTGCCGATGGGCACCAGGGGGATCAGGGCCGGCACATCGACGGCCTCGGGCACGGGGACGGCAACCTCGACGTGCACGTGCACGCCCTCGAAGCCGCTCAGCCCCAGAATCTCGACCAGACCGGCCAGACAGACCCTCGACATGGCGTCGCGCACGGCGCGGGCCGCCGCCTTGGTCATGTCCGCCCCGTGCAGGTCGGCCCCGTAGCCCAGTTCAATGGCAAACCGTTTCATGGACGCCTCACGCCAGCATCAGGACGGGCTGCTCAAGCAGATCGGCCAGCCAGCGCAGGAAGGTCATGGCCGGAGCGCCGTCGGTGACGCGGTGGTCAAAGGTAAGGGACAGGGTCATGTACTTGCGCACGCAAATCTCGCCCTGGAACACGCCGGGCTTCTCCACCACGCGCCCCACGCCGAGGATGCCCGTCTCCGGCGGGTTGAGGATGGGCGTGAAGCCGTCCATGCCGAGCATGCTGACGTTGGAGATGGTGAAGGTCCCGCCTGAGATTTCGTCCATGGTCAGCCCGCCCTTGCGCGCCCGCCCGGCCACGTCCCGCACGGCAGCGGCCAGGGCCTCCAGGCCCATGGTGTCGGCGCCCTTGACGTTGGGGACGATGAGTCCGTTGTCGAGGGACACGGCCACGCCGAGGTTGACGCGATCGTGCAGGTGAATGTCCTCGCCGGTCTGGGTCGAGTTCATGATCGGGAACTTCTTCAGGGCCCGGCACACGGCGTAGGCGATGATGTCGTTATAGGAGAGGCGGTAGTCGGGGTTCTTCTTGTTGCGGGCCAGGTACAGCTCGCGCAGGGCGACCATGGCGGTCACGTCGGCCTCGACGAAGACCGAAAGCTGCGCGGTGTTGTTCAGGCTGGCCTTCATGTTGTCGGCGATGAGCTTGCGAATGCCCTGCATGGGAATGACCGTGGCCCCGGGCACCGCTGGAGGCGCAGAAGCCGCCGCTGCGGCCGGCTTCGGGGCCGCCGAGGGCTGCATGGCCCGCAGGATGTCCACCTTGGTGATCTTGCCGCCTGGCCCCGTGCCCTCAATGCCGCTCAGGTCGATGCCGTGCGCCGCTGCGAATTCAAGGGCCTGCGGACTCGCGTTCACGGCTGGACCGGAGTCCTTGAAGGCCTGCACGTCCTTTTCCGTGACCCGGCCGCCGGGGCCGGAGCCCTGCACCGCGCCGAGGTCGACACCCAGCGCCCTGGCCAGCTTGCGCGCGGCCGGCGTGGCCGGGACGAATTCGGCACTGCCCGCGGTGGGCGCATCAGCCTGGCCCTTCCCGCTTTTCGGCGCGGCAACGGCCGCTGCGGTTCCGCCGGCCACACGCTCCGGGGTCTCGCCCGCTTCCGCGATCACGCCGACCACGGCCTGCACGGGCGCCACGTCCCCGGCCGGGACGACAATCTGAAACAGCACGCCTGAGGCGGGGGATTCCACGGTATTGGTAATCTTGTCCGTCTCCACCTCGAAAAGCGCCTCACCCGCCTGCACGCTCTCGCCTTCCTGCTTGAGCCAGCGGGTGATCTTGCCTTCCTTCATGGTCAGGCCCCACTTGGGCATGATTGCATTCTGTGCCACCAGTTTCACCTCCTGTTAATATTGCATGCCATGCTGCAACGGGGGTGCCACTCTATCTTGAAAAAAAAGTCCAAACAAACAGGGGCGTTAAGAATGCAAGGCTGCTCTATTGGTTGTTCCGGAAGCGAACAGGCCGGAGAACACCCCTTTCAACCTGCAGAACAGGCTGCAAGCAATCTCATGAAATCAGCATGTTGCAGAGCCATCATAGAACGGTGTTCGAAATCGGAACACTTGACCACGCTCGTGGACTGGGAAAGGATGCAGAAACTGGACAACGCGCGCGCCAACCAAGAGGTATCGTCATGTACACATTGGTTTGGGACAAACAGGGATTTGACGTACGGCAGGAAACCCAAGGCCTTGCCCCCCAGGGGACCTCGCCCGAACTCTCCGGAGTGACCAGCTCCGGTACGTGCAGCGTGAGCTATGCGGACTGGGCCCGGTTCATGCGGACCGGAAAATGCGACGCCCGGGACATCAACCACGCCCTGAAGGACTCCTGGGCCCGCTGCCGGGAACTTGCGGTAGACCCGGGCCCCCGCAAGTGCTGGAATTTCCTTCCTCTGGAAAACCTGGAGCCGTCGGTCTCCCGGCTGCGCAGCCTGACCCGTGACGTCGAAGTCGACGTCTATGCGGCCATCAAAAACCGCAATCTGCTCCTGACCCTGACCACGGCCGACGGCTACGTCATCCGCACCTGCGGCGATAAGTCCACCCTGAAGCAGGCCGATCAGCTCAACTTCGGACCCGGCGCCCTGTGGGCCGAGAGCAGCGTAGGCACCAACGCCATCGGCACAGCCCTGGCCACGGGCAAACCGACCCAGGTCTTCGCCCGGGAGCATTACTGCGAAAGCCACCACAGCTGGAGCTGCTCCGCCGCCCCCTTCTACGATCCGCTGGGCAACATCGTCGGCTGCTTCGACATCTCCGGCCCGTCCGAGGGCGACCACTCCCTTGCCCTGACTCTGGTCCTGGATGCGGTGCGCGTCCTCGAAAAGCGGCTCTTCCAGCAGCACTGTGCTGAGCTTGAGCACCGCTCCGGCTCCCTCGTGGCGGCGGCCTTCAATTCCGTCCTGACCGGGATGCTCTCCATCGACTGCCGGGGCGTCATATCGGATGCCAACATCGCCGCCGAAGCCCTCCTCGGCATGTCCGGCAAGCACCTCAAGGGACAACCGGCGGACACGTTCTTCGACTACGGCGCATTCCTGGCCTGCCACAAGGAAGGCATCGCCGCCACCGTCCCCATGCCGTGCCGGGTCAACACGAAACTCATGGCCCGGGCCACGCCCATGTACTCCCTGAACGGGACCTGGGTCGGCACCGTGGTGGCGGTCATGGAGCCGCAACGCGTTCCGCAGCGGGCACCCGCGCCGGCGCTCACTCCGGAGGAGGCGCCGGCCGCGGGGCTGGGCCGCATCCTGGGGCAGAGCCCGGCCATTGCCAGGGCCATCGGCCTGGCCCGCAAGGCGGCGCGCACGCCCTCCACGGTCCTGCTGACCGGCGAATCGGGCACGGGCAAGGAGCTCTTCGCCCACGGCATTCACATGGCGAGCCGCCGCGCATCCGGTCCATTTGTGGCCGTAAACTGCGGCGCCATCGCGTCGGAGCTGATTCAGAGCGAAATGTTCGGTTACGCCGGCGGATCCTTCACCGGCGCGGACCGCAAGGGCCGGCCGGGGAAATTCGAGCTGGCGGACAAGGGCACGCTCTTTCTCGACGAGATCGGCGAAATGCCGCTGGCCATGCAGGTCAACCTGCTGCGCGTACTGGAGGAACGGCAGGTCACGCGGGTCGGGGGAAACAGGAGCGTCGGCGTGGACGTGAAAATCATCGCGGCCACCAACAAGGACCTCGAAACAGAGGCGGCCCAGGGACGCTTCAGGGCCGACCTGCTCTATCGTCTGAACGTGGTCCGCATCCACATCCCGCCGCTGCGGGAGCGCGGGGCGGACGTTGACATCCTGGCCAAAGCCCACGCCTCGCGGCTGGCGGCAGAATTCGGCCTGGAGTTCCGGGGCATCGAGGAGGCTGCCCTGGCGCGTCTGCGGGCCTACGAATGGCCGGGCAACGTGCGGGAATTGATCAACGCCCTGGAACATGCGCTGAACGCCATGGAAGGGAAGACCTTGAGGCTGGAAGACCTCGGAGGGCGACTGCGCGGCATCGAAACCGGGCGCAAGGCTGATTCGACAACCCATTCCGGCTCCCTGCGCGGACAGGAAGCGGACCTTATCCGTGACGCGCTCGGACGCCACGGCGGCAACATCACCCGCACGGCCAGGGAACTGGGCATTGGCCGGAATACGCTCTACGCCAAGATGCGGCGCCTCGGCATCCAGGAGGGTGTGGCCGGATA
>CALMTS010000025.1 GCA_937872685.1 uncultured Desulfomicrobium sp. | reverse complement strand
CCGGCATGGAAGAGCGCCAGAATCTGATAAAATCCCACGCCGACCACGGACGTGACAAGCGTGCCCATAAGCGCCGCCCCGGCCACGGTATAAACCGGCAACCCGCAGATGGAGACAAAAAATGGCGCAACGATGGAGCCCCCCCCTATCCCGTAAACTCCCCCAACGACACCCACGACCAGACTCATCCCGAAAATGAGCATGGTCGAACAGGTATAGGTTTCCCCGGAAAATTCATAACTGATTCGATGAAGGGAGAACTCCTTGACCGTAACATGTCCTGAACAGGCGGAACCCTTCGACTCCTTCACGGATTTCCTGAACCTGCTCTCCCCCGTTTTTTCCTTGCTCTTCATCAGGTCGCGCACCATCCGCACTCCGATGTACCCCAGGACCAGCCCGGCAAAAACCTTGAAATTCCGGGGATCAGGAAGGTAGCTGACGCGTATCACGGCTCCCAGCAGAACCCCTGGGAGGGTACCCAGGATGACCGCCCACGTCAGGGGCCAAACCATCCGTTTTTCCTTGAGATAGCGATATACGCCGCTCGGGATGGCGACGATATTGAAGAGTTGGTTGGTCGCACTGACCGATGGCGCCGTATACCCGAGAAATGACATCTGGAAAGGCAGGAGCAGAAACGCTCCCGACACGCCTCCCATGGAAGTCAAAAAGGAAACGGCAAAAGCGGCCAGGGGCGGCATCCATAGTGACACTTCAATACCTGCGGTTTCGAAATACATATTTCCTCCACAATGTCATGAGGGACGAAACTGAACCATTCGGGCTCCCACCCTTCCTCGCGCCAAATGAGACCTGCATCGTTGCGCCGTTGAATATCCCGGCATGATTGGCCTTCGGCCTGAAAACATTTAAAGACACTATTTTATTTTTTATCGTGTCATTATTTTGCATGGTCGCCAGTTTCTGTCAAGCCGCAAAAACACAAAAAAAGGGATTTCCGGCGAAATCCCCTTCACGTGTACTCTTGACCGAAAGAGGTCAGAACTTCGGGCAGCTCTTGGGCAGGTCGGGCACGATTCCCTGCTCCAGACAGACCTCCAGCCCGTCCCACAGCCCGGTCCGGCTTTCCCGCGCCGCCATCTGCACCCCCTTCCATCTCTCGCACGAAG
>CALMTS010000024.1 GCA_937872685.1 uncultured Desulfomicrobium sp. | reverse complement strand
CGGGCCTGCTCGGCGTGGGCTACACCCCTCCGACCCAGTAAGGCCTCCCGCCCGGGACATTCCTGCCCATACCCCATGGCGGCCGACTCGGCCGCCATGAATCTCCCCTCCGGACCAAGATCCCAAAGCGCAATCCTCGCATTGCATCCACTCCAGACCAATGGTCCGCATTCCGCCTTCGCGTGAAGCTTTACGGCTGTTTCAATATGCAGCTGCCCTACATAGAGGCCTGCGTATGTTCAACAGGTATGTAACGTCCGCCCAATCCGTGCATGCATGTCCGCCACAAGCCGCTTTTCTTGACCAATCACTCCGGCCGCAGAACAACGTCACGTCGATTTCCTTCGCAGATGCACGTCCGAGAGTACATATAATTACGTACAAGAAGCGTTAATCTAATCATTGTAGCACCGAATTGACTGGAGCATGCAAAACTGATGTTTCCTTCAACACGGATGCACAGGATCGAGCGATCCGGGGAGATGGAAAACAGGGCGTCAGGCTCTGTCTGTCGCCGCATCCCGCCACCAGCACAATCGCGCTTTCACGAACAACTCATGCATGAATGGAGGATCGGATGGTCAGGTTACGGAAAATTATGGTCGCACTTGTCGTCACAGGCCTGCTCGGCCAGCCCCTTTGGGCAGTGGCGGGATCGGTCCCGAGGCTGGTCCCCCACGGCTCGGTAAAAATTCTCGAGACAGGTATCGAACTGGATCGTGAAATCCCCGTTCCGGCCGGAATGCTCATGGCCTGCAAGGGACAATGCTATATCGAAGCCGGAGGCATGCAACTGATGGGAGCGGACGGCACGGTCTTCGCCGTCCACGAAGAGGCGGAACGCGTCTTCATCATGCTGCAGGAAGGCAGTCTTGATTTCGCCCTTCGCGCCGACGCCAAGCCTGTGGAATTCAAGACCCCTTTCGACACCCTGAATGCAAAACCCTACTCCGTCCCGGCCAGTGACGACGCCGTCATCCGCGGCAATCTGCGCGTCAGCGAAGACAGTGCAGTTCTGACCATGGCCCAAGGCTCACTGGAACTCACCAACTCCAAGGGCCAGACCCTGCTTCACGCCGGCAACGCCCTGACCTTCGCCCAGTCCCCGTACACGGCAGGCTCGAACCATGCCTCATCCGACGAAAAGAATTCACTGACCGGATGGATGGTCGGCGCAGGGGCCCTGGCCATCATCGGCGCCACCATCGCGGCCCTGTCCTCAAGCAATGGGGGCAGTGGAGGTGGTGACGGCAACGAAGTCAGCCCGAAATAGCCGGAAACAGGGAGAAAGTTTGGCGCGGCGGTCTTCGCGAATCACCGCATTCTCCCGGTTTCACGGACTCGACCAGTCACACTATCGGTGATGCCGCAGGGACGGTAAATTTGTTCAGGACAGCGTTGCTTTGTCAGCAGTAGGCGTCCTCCACCCTGCGGCACTATCGTGCCTGCATCAAGATCAGCGACGAAAAAAACTGAACCATGACCGCTTCTTGCGGGCAAGCTCCATGGGCGCGTAATCACGCAGATCGAGCGGCTTGCCGGTCAGCACGGACAGGGGATGCGCATCGACCAGGCGGCGGGCGTCGGCTTCTCCGACAATTTCCGCAGCAGCTTGCAGGGCCTTTCCGAGCAAGGGACGGCGGGAGCGTGTGCCATGACTGTCGCTGGCCACAAAATGAACCAGGCGGTGTTCCAGCAGGAGTCGGCATAACGCCGCGGTTTCGGGCCCCAGGCGCCCCAGCAGGCTCGACGCGGTGATCTGCACCGCCACGCCCATGCCAACCCAGGAGTACAGGCGCGCCGGATCCCGTTGCACGTAGTCGTAGCGCTCGGGGTGGGCCAGAACGACCTTGTAGCCGCGCTGGTTGAAATGCCAGAGGTAGTCGTCGATTCCAGGAGGCGGCACCGCACCGGGAAGTTCAAGCAAGACCCACGGGCCGCCGTTCAATGTACCCAGCCGCCCTCCTTCGAGCCCGGCATCGAGTTCCGAGTCGAGGCTCAACTCGCTCCCGGCCCATACCTCCAGGGGAATCCTCTCGGCTTGCAAATACTCACGAAACTGGTCCACGGCCAAGGCAATGTGCTCCCGCTCATTGGGCCAGATCATCGGATGCCAATGCGGCGTGCAGAGCACCCCGCGAATCCCGTCTTCCACGGCCATGCGAGCCATGGCCAGGGATTCGTCCATGGTCCTCGGCCCGTCATCCACACCGGGCAGCATATGGCAGTGTATATCGATCATGTGTTCGAACTCCATTCAGACATGAATCCCTCGGCCAGAAAAACATACGGGGAACAAACCCCGGCGAATCACGCCCGGGGGCAGCCATCATCAGGCAGTCACCTGAACGTGATCAAACACGTGTGCACGGGATTGTCCAGCCATGACACCAGTGGTGCTCGGCGCACATCATCTTCCCGCGATTCTTCAACAGAATTGGTTCGCGGGAGAGAAATGCTCTTCAGGGCCGGGAACGCTTCAGAGTTTTGCGCCGCAGTACTTGCAATGAACGGCGTCGGCATCGTGCCCCTCGCCGCCGCAGTTCTGGCAGGCCTGGGTCGAGATACGCCCTGCGGTAACACGGGACAACTCCACCGTCACCAGTCCGGTGGGGACCGCGATGATGCCGTAGCCGCAGATCATGACCAGCGAGGCGACTGCTTTGCCGAGAGGGGTGACGGGGGAGAGATCACCGTACCCCACGGTGGTCAGGGTGACGATGGCCCAGTACACACCTTCGGGAATCGAAACAAACCCGGAGGCTTCCCCTTCGATCATGTACATGAGGGAACCCAGGATAATAACCAGGATGCTGACCACAAAAAGGAAGACCGTGATCTTGCGGCTGCTTTTCCGCAGGGCGACGCGCAGCAATCTGGCCTCATGAATGTAGGTGCCCAGCTTGAGCACGCGGAAAATGCGCAGAACACGCAAAACGCGCACCACAAGCAGATACTGGCTGCCAGGCACGATCACCGAAATGTAGGTCGGCAGGATGGCCAGCACATCGACCACCCCGAAGAAGCTGAAGACATATCGCAACGGAGCCCGGACAGAAATGATGCGCAGGACGTATTCGATGGTGAAAAGAATGGTGAAGAGCCATTCCGCCATGAGAAGTTCGTCCCCCCACTGCGCACGTATGGACGTAACGCTGTCCAGCATCACCGTCAGGACAGATGCCATGATGCACAGGATGAGAACGATATCGAATGCACGGCCTGCGAAGGTATCCGCCTCGAAGATCACCTCGTGCAATGTCGAGCGCCAGCTGTGTTCAGGAAATTTTTCGAGGTTCTGGGACATTTCCGTCTCGCTCAGAGCGTGTTTTCGTACTCCCGGCATGAAATGCTGATTCATGACGGGGAAAGGCGATGGTTTCAGATTCTCGGCAGGCCCAGGTTGTATTTCAGATGTTTCCAATCCATGGAAGCAAAAAAATCCGGCCAGCGCTCAGAATACTCATTGGCGTAGCGCATGGTCAGGTCAACGATGCGATCCTGCGGCGTTTCGCCTTCCGCGGCAAGAGCCCGGGCGACATCCACCCACACTCTCCCCTCGCGATCGAAACGGACATACACGGGCACAAAGGCGGCGCCGGACGTCACGGCCAGTTCGGCCGCGCCCAGCTGAAACGGCCTGCGGCGCCCGAAGAACTCCGCATCGACGGCCTGCTGCCCCTGAAGGCCGTCAGCCGAGATATATACAGCGCCGCCGCGCTGCAAAACCCTCTGCGCACGCCATACCATTTCGGAACGCGACCGTGTCTGACGGTTTCTCCATTCCCCGCTTCCGTCATCGAATCCCAATTCAGCATCGTTCGACACGATTGCCGTTTCCCTGCCGTTGCGCTCGAATATCCTGAGCAAGGCGCTCCCGATGCGCCCGGCGTGGGGAATGGCAAGGACCACTCCGGCCGGGAGGTTATGGCCGGCAAGGTAGTTATGCGGATCGCTGATCCTGAACCAGGTACCGAGAGCGGCAGGATTCTCCAGGGCCTTCGACCGCCAGATGCGCCACGTGTTGGCCAAGAGGCAGATCGTGCCAAGCTCCTCGGTATTTGTCGCGACGCCGAGCTCTTCGGCCCATTGGCGCAGCACGGCCAGCCGATCCGCATAGCGCCTGCGTACGAGGGGATTGTCAAAAATGTACCGTTGCAGGCGCACTCCGGGGCCGTACGGCAGGCAAATCCCGTTCAGCACGGGTCCGGCCGAAACGAAGCGGCGCATGCCGGACCGCGCGGGGCGCGATTCATCCCGGCCGTCATGGGCGGGCTGACGGTTATCGGCATCAGACGCCGCGGCATCGAAAGCCTTGCCCTCCAGCAACCCGGCGAGAGTTCCGACAGTCGAATGCCGAAAAAAATCAGGGGGGATCGAGACCCCCAGGGCGGCCTCCACGGACAGAGCCATGCGCATGGCCAGCAGGGAATCCCCTCCCAACTCGAAGAAATCATCGTCCACGCCGACCTTGTCCAATTCAAGCAGCTCTGCCCAGATTTGCGCGAGACGGACTTCCGTTTCGTTACGGGGAGGGAGAAAAGGAGTCTTCAGGTCGGGTCTGAACCGGCCGGGCGCGGGCAGTGCATGGCGATCGACCTTGCCGCTCGGCGTCAGGGGCATTGCATCGAGGAAGATGACATGATCGGGGGCCATGTATGCCGGCAATCTCCCGGCCACGTATGTGCGCACGTCCGGCCTGCCCTCCACCCCGTCCCTCCTGATGACGACATGGGCGGCCAGGGACTGCTCACGCCCTCTCCACGCCCCGGCGGTGACAACCGCGCTCGATATGGAGGGGTGGCCGTTGAGCACCGCCTCCACGGCGGCCGTATCGACCCTGTACCCCCGTATCTTGACCACGGAGTCGTCCCTGCCGAAATATTCCAGACAGCCGTCTGGCCGGATCAGGCCGCGATCACCCGTCAGGAACGTCCTGAGCCGGCCGTCTTCCCCGGCCGGGCGAAAGTGCTCCAGGGTCCGCTCCTCGTCGCCCCAATAGCCGCGGCTCAGATACGCGCTGGTGATGGCTATCCGCCCCACTTCATCCCGGCCGAGGGGCCTGCCCTCAGCATCCAGGACGGTCACGTCCTTGTCGGCGACGGGATATCCGGCCGGCATGGGGCCATCCTCCGCCACGACCGTGTGGTCCGCATACGCCTGCGTGACCGCGCCGGCTTCCGTCATGGCCAGAACGAAGAGCAGGACGGCGCCCTCGCCGAACCTGGCTTGAAACTGCCGCAGGTCATTGCCGTAAATGGCCTGCCCGCCCAGGGTCACCAGGCGCAGGTCCGGCCACAGCGGTTCCGCCGTCTCCGTCTCCAGAAGGCCGCGCCAGAGGCCCACGGAAGGGTTGAAGTGGGTAATGCGCTCCCTGCGTATCCACTCGAGCAGATTCCGGGGCGTCATGCGTCTCGGATTGGCGGAGCACAGCGCGGCGCCGTTGAGAATGGCGTCGTAGATGTTGGGCACGGAGGCCGTGAACCCGGGGAAATAGAGCAGGGTCAGCCGGTCGCTGGGTGAGACGTAATAGGTGTTGGTGTTGAGCCAGGTCGAATGGAGAAACTGACGATGGTCGCGCACAACGCCCTTGGGCTGGCCCGTGGAACCGGAAGTGAAGAAAACGGCGGCCGTGGTGTCCGGGCCGATTTCAAGGCCAGGATTGTCCGAACGCGTCCCTGCATCCAGACCCTCGTATTCGAGCACTGCGCATGACCCGGCACGAATGGCGCCCAACGTAGGGATACGGGCCGAAGGGGTGACGATCAGCTCCGCTCCGGTGGCTGCGATGATGCCCTCCCAGCGCCCGACGGAATCGTCGGGGTCCAGGAACACGTAAGGACGGCCGGCCTTGAGAATTCCCAGCAGCGCAGGGACCGCCGGATCGTCCTGATCCATAAGCACGGCCACGGGCGATGCGCCGCCGTGCTTCAGGATGCCGTGGGCCAAACGGTTGGCGGCTGCATTGAGTTCGGCATAGCTCCACTGCCCCGATGCCGTGCGCAAGGCCGGCTTGGCCGCGTGCTCCGCTGCCATCCGTTCGAAACGCGCGACCACGCTCCCCTCGATGGCCTCTCGGGGAAACGGCACGTGATCCGCCGGCGCAGGTTTCGGATAGCTGCGCAGAACACGGGTCCGTCCCCCCGCGCCCTCACGATCTTCCCCTTGCGAGCCGCGCGGTCCCTTCCCCGGGACGTAAGCCTGCGCCGCGCCTGGCCGCTGCCAGAAAAGGGACACGATGCCGGGCGCCTGACGGTTCACCGCCGATCCCGGAAGCAGCATCCGAACCTTTTGCCTCCAGGCATCCAGGGACCACTGCCGGTCTTCGACCTGATGGCGTATCCAGGCGCTGCCCTGCACGAAGCGAAATACCCGCCAGGCCTTGCGGAGTCCGTGCCGCCGCAGGATGTCCCGGGTATCCTTCAGGCCGTGCCAGCGGTACCAGAGCTGCCCCAGCTCCGCCCTTCCCGGACCTTCGGGCTCCACGGCAAAAAAATGTCCCCCGGGCTTGAGAAGTTGCGCCAGGCGCGGCAGGGCGGTGTCCAGGTCGGCCTCGTGCAGGGCGTGGCTGATGACGATCAGGTCGAAAGATTCGGGGATGAATGCCGGGCTCGACAGATCGCCGACCAGGAAATGCACGTTGCCGGCCCCAGCCCTCTTCGCCCTCGCCCGCGCCAGGGCGATCATCTTCGGCGAGACATCGACGCCGATCACGAGGCGGACGCCGCCAGCCAGGGCACACGCCAGGCGCCCATCCCCGCAGCCTGCGTCAAGAACCGCGCTGCCGGGACCTGCGAGCCCCCTGAGTCCCGAGACGGCGCCTCCGATGTCCCGATGATCGGCCCAGAACAGGTATTCCTCCTGGAACCGGCCGACGTCGAACAGATTGACCTCGCGGTGCCTCTTCCCGATATCCTCGCTCATTGCCCTGCGGCCTCGTCCAGAAAACGTGGATCCCAAATCTCACCGGCGGAAAGCGGACGGTCGGCAAGCCCTTGCTTGGCCGCCCATGCGGAATAGTCCGCAAGCCCCTGCGGATCGATCCTCCCGTCATTGGGAATGACCGGCCAGCAAATGCGGCGCAGCAGCTCGGGCTCAAGTTTCGTGGCCGCGGAAAGTATCTCGATGTTCCTTTCGGTTTTCCCCTCCCCATAGCGGCCCACGGCCCGCAGGTATGCCCGCAGAAAACGCACCGGGACATCGTCGCCGCGTGAGAGCATGGCCGACCCGAAAATCACCACGCTGAAGGGATACCCGGGACATATGTCGGCCGCAGGCAGCAAGAGTTCCCCGGCGCCGCTCTCCCTGGCGCGGGTGATCCACGGTTCGCTCAGAAAGGCCACATCCAGGGCTCCCTGCCGCAAGGCCTCGGCCCGGGCAGGGGGTACGGGCACGAGTTCCGTCTTCACGTCGTCGAGGGACAGCCCGTGTTTCAGGAGCCACAGGTGCAGGTAGTAGCTGTCCTGCCATGTCCGATCCACCCCGAACGTCAGTTTCCGCAAGTCCTCGGCCGGCATGGCGGCGATTTCCGCCTTCCTGTCCGGCCTGACGAGAAAGCCGTCGACGGGACATTCGTTGCGGGTCAGGGTGCCCCGGGCGGCCACAACCCGGATGTTCTCTCCCCGGGCGATGGCGTTCAGGAGCCCGGCCGTGAAGATCGTGTCTACCTCGAGGTCACCGCGGAGCAGGGACGTCAGGGAATCGGCATTGCGCTGGAAGCGCACGAACTCCACATCGAGATTTTCATCGGCAAAGTACCCTTCGGCTTCGGCGATGTAGAACGGGGCGAAGGAAAAATACGGCAGAACCGTGACGCGCAAATGCGTCGGGGAGGCATTGCCCGCGAATGCCGGCGTGAAGAGCGCAGGAATGCAGAGCGCGGACAGAAGAATGGTAAAGGTATGAAGGCAGAAGTTGTGAAAAAAGCACGAAAATCGGTCAGCCATTGCGTGTCTCCCTGTTGTTCCACGGCATGAGCCAGCGGGTTACCCGTTCAACGATGAAATGCAGGCAGATGCCGACCGCACCGATGACGGCCAGCATCGCATAGAGTTCTTCGGTGTGCAGCGTCTGCCAGGCCATCCAGATCGTCGCACCCAGGCCCTCCTGGGCCGAAAGCATCTCCACGGCGATGGCCACGACCAGGACGTTGTTCGCCGCGAGCCGCAACCCAACCATGGACATGGGCAGGCTCCCCGGCAGGATGACACGGCGCAGCATGGCCAGCCTCCTGGCTCCGTAGTTGGCGGCCAGCTCCCAGTACACGCAGTCGATCTGACGCACGCCGGCCAGGGTGTTGATGAGCATGGGAAAAAAGGCCGCCAGCGCCAGCAGCGCCACCTTGGACGCCTCGCCGATGCCGAGCAGGATCAGGAAAATGGGGAACAGCGCCAGCTTGGGCATGGGGTGCAGCGCGGCGACCAGAGGGTCCAGGGCGAGACGCACCGGACGGCTGGCGCCCATCAGCCACCCCAGGAGAAGCCCTGAACCGGCGCCCAGAAAGAGGCCCGCGCCGAGGCGTCCCATCGTGTAGCCCAGATCAGTCCAGAGCTGACCGCTCCAGGCCATGCGCCCGAGGGTCTGCACGATGAACGAAGGCGGAGGAAAAAAGAGGCGCGACACCCATCCTGCGCGGGCGGCGACTTCCCACAGCGCCAGCACACCGAACAGGACCGCCGCCGAAACCAGACGCTCCTTGGGAAACGGACGGGAGCACGGCCGATCCGGACGGCTCAAGGCCGTGACATGTGCAGCTGCTGCTTGACTTCCTGTTCGAGCATTTTCCAGATGCGCCACTTCAACTCCTCGATACCCTGGTGGTTGCGCCCAGTCAGATCCCGCGGGCGGCCGAAAGGCACCTCGACGGCCTCACGGATGCGCCCCGGACGCCCGCTCATGACCAGCACGCGGTCCGCGAGCAGAAGCGCCTCTTCGATGTCGTGGGTGACATACAGCACCGTGGGCCGGGTCCTCTCCCACAATGCCAGAAGGTCCTCCTGGATGACCATGCGCATCTGGGCGTCCAGGGCGCGCAACGGCTCGTCCATGAGCAGGACGTCGGGCCTGGTCACAAAGGCCTGTGCGATGGCCGCCCGCTGGCACATGCCGCCCGAAAGCTCGTGAGGGTAATGATCCATGAAATCCGCAAGCCCCAGGGCCGCCAGCTGTTCTCCCGCCAGTGCCCGACGCTCCGCACCCGGCATCCCGTCCATTTCGAGGCCGAAAGCCACGTTGTCCCGGACGGTCATCCAGGGAAAAAGGGCATGGTTCTGAAAGACGAATCGGCACTTGGGCGCGGTTTGCCGCCCGGGGAAGGCGATCTCGCCCAGATCCGGGGACTGCAGGCCGGCCACGATCCTGAGCAGCGTGGACTTGCCGCAACCGCTCGGGCCGACCAGCGCGACGAACTCCCCTGCAGCGACGTGGAACGAGACCCCTTGCAGAGCATCAACCGAACCCCGGGGGGACGAGTATCTCATCGAGAGGCTGTCGACACGCAGATCCGTCGCCTGATTCGTCATCATGTTATACATGTGGGCTCCGCCCGAAAGGAAGACCAACGCGAAAAAGATGTAAAAACCGCTCCCACTCGTCCCTGTCAGCTCTGAAGAACACCCTCTGAATCACCCCTCGACTCCGCAGTTGAGGCAAACACAACAGCCGAACTCCTCACAACCACTATGAGCGCATAAGCCCGGACCCTGACATGATATGGTATCAGGGAGTACAATTTGAAAGCCTTCGTGTCCAGAGAACAGGCCGGAACAGTCCGACAAATAAGCATATTTCAATGGGAACGATGAAGAGTCGAGGATCGAACGCCTCGTGAACGGAAAAAACTTCGGTACGGAGGCTGCCCTGGCGCAGCAAAGACAGCCTCGCATGTGTTAAAAAGCAAATAAAAATTGACAGTTGTAGTCAACAACGGACGTATCATCGTCCCCTATCGACCCCAGGAATGAACCAACCGACTCGCGACCACTTCGTTTTCGACCGTAATGTGCAGCGCCCTGGTCACGAATGACTCGCGGGTAGGAATCTCCGTCGGCAACGGGTGAAATTGTCCGCATCGCCAACACCAACTTTCGCGACTTTCGCGACTTTCGCGGTTAAAAATGTGCAGTCTTGGACTTCAACGCCTACCGAGTCATCATCATCTGCATGATATTCCATAGCGCCATCACACCCTAACAACCAAAATTTATTGTTGAAAAACAGACTCATCCTCGACCATCCAAAGGGCGAAAATACGGCGTATCTTCGGGCACGTGGCCAAAATCCGTATGACAGCCCTCCAAATCACACCCAAATACCCTACCGCCAACCCCTTCGTATTACAGCCTCTTATTCTTGACACTTTCTTCCTCATGGGGCTTAATTCGCCCTGGCAAAAAAAGTGGCTACTGCCTGCTGGAAAAATATACGCCCTCGTCCCACCTGTGTGGGACCATGAGGAGAAAAAATCTGCCAGGCAGATAATCGGTAAGCTACACATTCCTGATCAGTTTTCACCGTCAGGTTGCAGAAACAGCAGTATTGGGGCCTAGCCTCATGGGCACAAGAAGTACGAACCGGTATCAAATTGAGAAGAAGAAGTGAATTATTCACCTGTCCCCTTATGCCCTAGCAAGTTGACTAATTTACATTTAGTCATTTGGGTTGGCCCAGCGTTATCAACTGTGGACATAATTATACACTAATTAAATAGTATAGCATATTTTGTGTTGGTCTATAGGTTGATATTTTTGTAATTTTTAAATTTATTTATATGTGCATTATGGCGACTCGTTTATTTGATTTGATTCTAGAAAAAGATGTTTTTCAATCAACTCGATTTGTTGTTGATGATTTGGAAAAATGTGGAAAATGGACTAATTTTTCTTTATTAGATCTGTATAACGATAAAGAACAATTGCTTAAAGATGTGTTCCAAATTTATGAAAAAAAAGGGTATGCAGAAAAATACATACCTGATTTGGTTGATCGGTTTGGTAATTTTATAGATATTGTTTTAAATCCATATAGAAGATTGCTTTCTATTGTTTCGAGACAAGAAAAAGATGAAATATATAAAAATTGTAAAATAAAAGATATTGCTGAGCATGTATTGTTTTTTGAAGCAATTTGTAATTTGAAATTATCTAAAGAATTAAAGTCAATCGTAGGACAATTGAGAAATATCTCTGGCGATAAGTATTCATTAAAAGATTATTTAGATAGAGAGGCTCAATGTAAAATATTTGTAAAAAGAAAGGTAAAAAACAATTTATCAATTTATGAAGAATTTGAAAAAATAATAGATAAAATACTTAATATTCATGTTGTAGGTAGTAGAATATTTCTCGAACAGCAATCTGCCGGTTCAGTGCAAGATTTATCTGTGGTCGATGTGAATAATCTTGATAAGTATAATTCTACAAAATTGTTTTATAATACAGTTTTTTCGTATAGTTTACCTAATAATTTACAGAATTTGTTGAGAGAATCTGTCAATAACAATACCAAAGATAAAACAATTTCAGATTATAATTTAAATAAAGAAGGATTTCAAGAATACATAAAAAAATTGATAGGAGAAAATAACGCGAATTATGCAGAGCTTGAAAAAATTGTTCGAGTAGAAGTAAAATTGTTGGAAAAGAAATGTTCAACTAAAAGAAAGAATAAGAGAACTGCTTCAGCTCCATCAAATAATTCAATTAGCGTTTCTTCGCAAAGTGAAGAGTCAGATGTTAATGTTGCAAAGGGTTGTGAGAAGTTAGAAGATAATTTTTCATCCGCTGCGGATCAAAAAAGTGATGGGCAGGGTAAGCGAGATAATTATATTATTGAAAAAAATGAAGTGGAAAATGAAAATATTAATTTATCAAATACAATACCTACAAGAGTTGTGCGTGAACAAGTGGATAATTATGAGCAAATGCGAAGTTTTTTTTGGAGAGTTCTCGATAATATAAATGTTAACTCAATTTTAAATACTATTTATGTTTGTGATAATTTAGATATAATTAAGTGTCATTTTAAACAAAAAGAATATTGCAAAATTTCAATAAGTAATTTTTTTAAAGACAATTATGCTCAAAGAATTAAACTGAAAGAAATTTCTGGTGTAGGAGATTCTAAAGTAGCAACACTAGGAATTATGCTTAAAGATTTTATTTTGTGTATTTTAAAAATGTTAAAAATTTCAGATCAAAACATTGATAAAGTATATAATTATTTAGTAATTAATGATACATTTTTTTGTAATTCCGTAAATATGGTAAAAGATTTGCAAAAAATTAATCATGTAAAAGATGTTTGTGATGTAAACAAAATTTCAATGTTTTATAATTTTGGTGTAGATTTAAATGACTTGGTTTTAAAAAATCCGAAAGAGTGTGTGCTTTTTATTGTTCAGTCGTTATTAAATGATAAAGACAGATATGTTATCACCAAGAGGTATGGGTTGAATGGAGGTAGTGTTGAAACTTTAGAATCCATATCATCTCAAATAGGATTAACCCGCGAAAGAATCCGTCAAATTGAAAATAAATCTATAAAAAAACTAAATTGTGGTATAGTTAATCAAGTTTTTGATTCTTGCTTAAATTTGGTTAAGAAAGATCTTTCAGATAAATTTGAATCATCACAGGGTCG
>CALMTS010000023.1 GCA_937872685.1 uncultured Desulfomicrobium sp. | reverse complement strand
GAGCGGGTCGGGCGGTCTCCGGCGAGGGCCGTCGACTGTCTGACCGAGCCAGGCATCGTTTGCTTCCCGGCCGTGTCACGTCCGAAGCGCCACCCAATGACCAAAACTCAAGGCCGGGAAGCATTACGAGGCCGGCGAGGGAGTTTCGACGGCCCTCGCCGGAGACCGCCCGGCACGCGGCCGCACTGATACAGCCCCATCACGCCCGGGAAAGGATCTCCACAGAAACATTGCGACAGGGACCACCAATCCCCCCGACGTCCCCCCGTACGTGCTCCGAACTACAGCCCGTGCACGAACACCCGGTCTTCCATCCCCATCTTCCGGGCCATGTCCGCGATCTGGGCCTGGTGGGTGAACATGATGATCTGGTTGCGTCCGGCCATGCCGGCGAACACTTCGAGGGTGGCCCTGGCTCGCTCTTCGTCGAAATTGATGAGAATGTCGTCGACGATGAAGGGCATGGCCTCCGCGCTTTGCAGGCGCAGTTGCAGGCTGGCCAGGCGCAGGGCCAGGTAGAGCTGGTCCCTGGTGCCGGAGCTCATGCCCTCGACCCGCACCAGAAACCCGTTTGAACGCACGCCCATCAGAACGGGCCTGTCGCCGTCGTCGATATCCGCCCGCAGCGCGGCGAAGGAGCCCAGGGTCAGGTCCTTGAACAGGCCGGAGGCGATGGCCAGCAGCGGGTCCTGGTGGGCGGCCCGGTAACGCTCGATCTCGGCGCGCAGCACACGGGAGGCGAGCTTGAGCCGGATGTAGCTGTCCGTCAGGCGCGCGATGCGGGCCAGAACCTCCTGCATCTCCTCGGCGATGCGCGCGGCAGCGTCATCGCCGTTCATGCGTGCCAGCTCGCTCTTTTCCTGGCCCACCCGCTCCGCCAAAGGCCCGGTCCGCGGCCTGACCTCCTCATCGAGTTCCGCGCGCAGGGCCGCGATCCTTCCGGGCAGTGCATCGGCGTCTTGCCCGGCGGCCAGCGCCTCCAGATCCTGCAGGGTGCCGCCCTCGGCCATGCCGGCCAGGGTCGATTCGACCTCGTGCAGATCACGGCGCACCTCGGCATACTCGGCAAAACGGCGCTCGGCCGCGTCCATGCACTCGTCGTCCGCGCAATGCGACTGCAGGCGCAGGGCGGCCATGCCTTCGTCCAAAAGCCGCAGCTCCTCGCGCAGGACGCGGACAGTCTCGTGCAGGGCGGCCTTTTCCTGGGCGTGCCGCATGGAGACGGCCTGATCCCGCAAGGCCTGGGCCAGAAGGCCCTTGAGCCGCCCCACCGTCAGCGCCGCATCGAGCTCCTTTTCGTCCGGGGCGATCAGGGCGGCGAGCTCGCGCACGCTGTTCTCGAAGGCCCGCGCGTCGCGCTCGATGCCCTTGAGGCGCTTGCGCAGCACATCCTCTTCGTGGAGCTTGGCCAGGCACTCCTGCACCGTCTCCACATAATCGGAGGCCTCGTCCGGGGACGCGCCGCCAGGCAGGCCAAGAAATCCGAGGGCCTCCTCCCAGGCCTGCCGCCACTCGTCCAGATTCAGGCGGGCAGTCTGCACGCTCGCCTCGGCCTTGTCCCGGGCCACCTCCAGCTCGCGGACCGACCTGGCCAGGGCCTCGCGCCTGGCGTTTCCTTCGCGCAGGCTCTCGACCACGGCCTGGGCCCGGCGCACCACCGGCTCAAGCCCTGTTCCGGGCACGGACGGCTGCTCCTGCGCCGCCGCCAGCTCCCGCATCAGCACGGCCCGCAATTCCTGTTGCCGCGCCTGCCCGGCCCGCACCTCGGCCTCCATTCTGCCCAGTTCCTCGACCTGCAGGCGCAGGGCCTCGAAATTGCCCAGCCAGGCCCGCATCTCGCGCGGGCCAAGGGGGATGATCGAGCTTGCGGCCCACTGTTCGCGCCAACGCGCCAGAAGCTCCTCACGCGCCTGGCGCGAAATTTCCGACCTGCGGCGCAGCTCGTCCAGATTCCGGCTCGCGGACTCGATCCCGGCCAGAAGCTGGCCGTGCTTCTGCACCCGGTCAGCTTCGCGGTACATGCGGTCGGCGGTCTGGTCGGCCAGTTCCACGCTCTCTTCGTACGCCTCGGGCAGGGGCTGCTCAGGCGCATAGAGAAGGCTTTCGCGCGTCACGTCCTCCCCGTCGAGCCAGCGCCGGCGCAGCAGCGACCAGCCCTCTTCGCGGCGGGCGCGGCAGCCGGCCAGCTCGGTCTCCGACGGGACCACGGAAGCGTGCTCGATGGCGCGCAACTCCCGGTTCAGGTTGGCCAGCTCCTGGCTCAAGCGCTCCTCTTCGACGGAATGCCGCCGCAGCTCCTCGTCGACCAGTTGCAGCGCCTGTTCAAATTCATTGACGGTCTCGGGCAGCGGCAGGCGGGCCCCCGCCACCGCGTCCAGGGTTCCGTCCCACAGCCCGAGGCGCTGCAAAGCGGCCTGACAGGCGTCCCGGACCCGCAGCAGGTCCGTCCGGCGGCGTTCCAGCTCACCGTCCAGGTCGCCGGCCTTGAGCACCAGATTCAGGGCCTGGATCAGGTTCCCGGCCTCGGCGACCGGACCCGCGGCGGCCAGCTCGGCCTTTTTGCCCTCAAGCTCGCGCTGCAGCTCGCGCAGGCGCTGTTCGGCCTGGCGGACCTCCTGCAGCACGGCCTCGCGCCGCTGCCCGAGGGTCTGGACCGACTTGCGCCTGGCCAGCCCCGGGCGCAGGCTCTCGGCCTGCCCGATGTCGAGGTCCGGCCGGATGCGGCGCAGGAGCTGGGACGCTTCGGTCTTGTAGGCCACGCGCATGCCTTCGAGGCCGGGGTAATCCTTCTGGCCCTTGCGGTACTCGCCCAGACGCTGATGCAGATCCTCGATGTCGTCGGCATGGTCGAGGACCGCCTG
>CALMTS010000022.1 GCA_937872685.1 uncultured Desulfomicrobium sp. | reverse complement strand
CGCCGCCAGCCAGTCGTTTGTCTATAATGCCCGGCTTGGGGTGGAGTGAGAGTCCGCGGTATCGACCTCAGCCCTGAAAGCAGAAGGGGCGGTTGCAGCTGGCACAAGCGTGGACTTCCTTTGCTATGTGACACCTGCCGAGCACCTTTGTCTGCCTGATATGGAGGCCCACAATTCCCTGCGTCCAGGCTGCACTCCGCAGCATGGGGCTCACTCAGACCCTCTCCCGCATGGGGAAAAGTGCGTTCCAGTTCAGGGACGACTGAGGCTTTTCTGAGAAGGGCATCCCTTACGTCCGGCGCACCGTTGCCCTGACGTCCCGGACAGGCGACCGACGAGTCCCGACCCACGGCTCTTCTGCCACGGGGCCGCCTTATGGCGCGACGCCCCTTGCGCCGGTTCGCGAAATTTTCGTTTCTGGGTCCGGGTCGACCAGGGCTCGTGCGCTCCCGCCTTTGCTCATCCCGCAATGGGCAGGTCGATGACGAAGACCGTGCCTTTCCCGAACTCCGACGACACCGAGAAATGTCCACCATGGCCCGTGGTGATGATGAAGTACGACACCGAAAGCCCCAGTCCGGTGCCGACGCCGGGCGGTTTCGTCGTGAAGAACGGCTCCATGATCCGCTTCTGCACGTCCGGCGTCATGCCGGGGCCGTTATCGCGCACTTCCATGCGCAGGAATTCGCCGTGGACGCGGACATGGATGTCGATTCTGGGCTCCCTCAGCGCAGGGGAGATTTCGGCCATGGCCTGGGCTGCGTTGCGCAGTATGTTGAGAATGACCTGCTCGATTTCCGTTTCCGTGCAGATAATGTTCGGGACGGGTTCCTCGACGACGATGCTCACGGTGATCTGCTTAAAGTCGTAGGCCTTTTTCAGATCGTAGTCGTTTCTGGCCAGGGCGACCGCCTCATCGATGATCATGCGGACATCACATGGCTGCCTTCTGGATTCGCTCTTGCGGCTGAAGAGGAGCATGCGCGCAATGATTTCCGACGCCCGCACGGCCGCGTTCTGGATGTAGTCAATGAACTCGTCGAGTTTTCTGGCGCGCATGTACCTGTCCATGGCCGCCATATCCAGGCCCAGTTTCTCGGCGGCCTCGATGTTCTTCGGGAAGTCCGGCCGGCTGCGCTGCTTCAGGTTCTGCGCCGCCTGCACGATGATGCCCAGAGGATTGTTGATCTCATGGGCGACGCCGGCGGCAATGCCCCCGAGGGAGACCATTTTTTCGGACTGGACCATCATTGCCTGGATTTTACGCATCTCCGTCACGTCCCGGCTGATGGACATGAGCGCGGCCTGACCGGAGATCATGATCGTCTTCGCTGAAACGAGATGGGTCGAGGACTGGCCGTCCTTGTGATAGAATTGCATTTCGACGTTGTGGAATTTTCCGTGTTGCCGGACCTGTTCCGTCAGCATTTCCAGTTGCCTGAGGTCGGAGTGCAGCCCGAGTTCGTCGCGCGTCAGGCCGAGGACTTCCGCGCGATCGTACCCAAACATGGCCAGGAACGCTTCATTGACCTGGATGATCCTGCCCGTTTCGAGATTGGAGAGAACGATGCAGTCGGGGCTGAGCATGAACAGTTCGGAAAATGTCCTTTCCGAAGCCTTGAGAGCTGCCTCGGCGTGTTTGCGTTCGGTGATGTCCTCAATCGTCCCGTCGAGGTACACAGCACCTCCTGCTTCCTCCGTCTGCAGCGAAGCATGCATGACTCCGTAGAGAGGGGAGCCGTCCCTGCGCTTGAACTCCACTTCCATGGTGGCCCCTCGGGGTTTCGCCGCAGCGCTTCCAGGAACATTTGCCGGGCCTGGGGCCGCGGATATATGGCCAGGGCAATGTCCTCCACTTCCCGGATGATGTGCTCGGAGTTCTCGTATCCGAACATCCTCGCCAGCCTGGGGTTGGCGTCCAGAAAACGTCCGTCGAGAGTGGAGCGAAAGATGCCGATGGGGGCGTTGTTGAAGATGTCCCGGTATTTTTTCTCGCTCTCGGCCAGGGCGAGTTCGGCGTGCTTCTTGTCGGTGATGTCCAGGACCATTGACAGGATGGCGTCCGTGTCCCCGTAAGGCACCCGAACCGAGGAGAAGAGCAGGTGAACCGTATTTCCGCCGGGTCTGATTGATTCGATTTCGCGATTGAAGATGCCGCCCTCTCGGACAGTGCCCCGGATGGTCCGGCACTGTTCGGGCGTGAAGCCGCTAATGTCTGAGGACTCCATGCACAACGCTTCTTCCCTGGATAATCCGGTGCTCTTCGTGAATGCGTCGTTGACGTCCAGGAAGAGTCCGCTTTCCATGTCGTTGATGACGATGGAGAACGGCGAGTGGTCAAAGATGGATTTGAACCGGCGTTCGCTTTTTTCCTTTATATTCAGAATGTTCCTGTATTCGGTGATGTCCCTGCCTTCGGCGATGAGGTACATGCATTGCCCGTGTTCGTTCTTCAGACCGGAACATGCGA
>CALMTS010000021.1 GCA_937872685.1 uncultured Desulfomicrobium sp. | reverse complement strand
TGGCTCGACAGGCCTGCACACGCCCGGCCCTCCGTGACAGGCCAACAAAAGAAGATGGAGAATTTCTTGAAGATAAAAAAAGGACCTAGATTTTACATCTAAGTCCTTATTTTTTCTGGAGCCAGGAAAGAGAATTGAACTCTCGACCTACTGATTACGAATCAGTTGCTCTACCAACTGAGCTATCCTGGCAAAAACGGCGAAGTCGTAGCTATCCAAGGCGTGGCCTGGCGTCAAGGGAAAAGTGGGGGTTGGACGCCGGGGCCGTGATTGTTTTCGGGTCAGTCCTGGATATCCAGCGCAAAGGGCAGTTCCAGGGTGTTGCCGGCTTTGTGGAACAGGGCCCAGGCCTTGTAGGTGCCGGGTCGCGGGAACGTGGTTTCGAAGGCCGCGGCGGTTGCGTTGTCGGCCGGGGCCGGGATGGCATGGAAATACTCCGTGCCGTCCGCGCTCAGGATGACCAAATCTCCCGAGGCGGTGTCCAGGTCCGTCATCGGCGAACCGTCGGGCTCGATCAGGCCGAGGCTGATCCTGTGGCCCGTCTGCGTCTTGTCCAGCGCGATGTCCGCGCCGAGGGTGTCACTCACCACCCTCCCCGGCACATGGACCTCCAGGGGCAGCGGGGCCGGCGCCTCGCCTTCGATGCGCAACTCCGTCATGGCCGTCAACGGGCTCCCACTCAAGGGGGTGAACCCCGTGTAAATGAAATATGTCCCGGGGACGGGAAAATTCAGGTCCAGGGTGAACACGCCGCCGTCGCCCATGGCCGGATTCAGGAGCGTGAACACATCGAGCCCCTGGCGGACGATGGCCACCTCCGTCGCGGCTCCCGGCTCCAGTTCGGTGACCTCCGCCCCGTTGGGGTCCGTGAGGGTCAGAGCCAGGCGGACGGGCGCGCCGGCCTCCGCGGCCGCAGGGTCGGTGGCGGCATGCAGCTGGTACTCCCCGTAAAGAATCCCGTGCGCCCCGTGCACCGGCCCCGCAACGGACCAGCCCGGAAAACAGCACAACAGCGCGATGGAGAAGATGATGCGTGTGACCATGGGGAGCCCTCCTTGGCGGCGAAATTCACATATCCGCTGGCTTTCGTCCAGCCTGGACCGCACAATACGGGGGGTTTTGTCAGCATGGGCTGCGCCCGGCCCCGGCCCGGAACACGGACGCATGCCGCCGGGGGGCAGGAACGAAAAAACCCGCTCGGAAGCGGGTTGATGTCGGCTGGTGGAGGGGGGAGGATTCGAACCTCCGAAGTCGTTCGACGACAGATTTACAGTCTGTTCCCTTTGGCCACTCGGGAACCCCTCCAGGCAGAGAGGCGTGATAGGTGAACGAGCCGGGGCGGTCAAGGTTTTTTTTCATCTTCCCCGATTTCAACCTCCCGACTCTGCTGAAAAATATTCTCCCGCAGAGTCAGAAACTCGTCCCGGTGCGCCAGCAGGATGTCCACCAGGGAAGGGTCGAGCCCGGCGCCCCTCTGAGCCTTGATGTAGTCCAGGGCATCGGAAACGCTCCAGGATTTCTTGTAGACCCGCTCGCTCAAGAGGGCGTCGAACACATCCACCACCCGGGCGATCCGGCTGAAAATGTGGATCTCTTCGCCCCTGAGGCCCGCGGGATAGCCGCTCCCGTCCCATGACTCCTGATGCTCCAGGGCGATGCGCGCCGCGGTCTGCATGATCCAGTTGCCGGAGCGGTTCAGGATGTCGAACCCCAGCCGCGGGTGTCCTTCCATGATCTTCCGCTCGGCCTCGTCCAGGGGGCCGGTCTTGAGCAGCACGCTGTCGGGGATGGCCGCCTTGCCCACATCGTGCATGGGCATGGCCAGGCGCAACAGCTCGCAGTCTTCCTCGGGCAGCCCGGCCTTGACCGCCAGCAGATACGCCATCTCGGCCACCCGGTGCACATGCATTCCCTCGACCAGAGCCCGGTTCTCGACCACCTCGCCCAGGGTGAAGATGACCTCCCGGTGCGTCTGGGCGATCTCCTGGTTGAGAAGCAGGTTCTCGAAGGCCACGGCCGCATTGGCCGCAAAAATCTGGACCAGGTTGCGTTCCAGGTCCGAAAGCTCGCGGCGGATTCTCAGGAAAAGGATGTGCCGCGCCCCGCTGTCCATGCCAAAGCACCCTGCGTAGCAGTCATGGTCGAACACGCACTCGTCGCTGTCCGCCGCCTTGAGGATCAGTTCCAGCTCCGGCCCGTCCAGGACCTCGCTGGCCAGCCGCGACTCCATGGACGCAAAATCGCCCGTGCCGGCGATGATGACGAAATCTCCGCGCCGGTCCTTGGCGGCAAAGCCCGAGGCCGCACCCAGGTACATGGAGCTCTCCTCCAGGCGCAGGAGCGAGGTCATCTGGGTCAGCACGCCGCGCGCGAAAAGGTCCAGGCTGCTCGTGCGGAAAAGGTCCGCCGAGGCGGCGATGATGTCCTCGAGGCCCTGGCGGCTGCGGTCGATGGCCTGCAGGTCCCGGTAGGAGCGGATGCCCGTGGTCACGGCGGTGAAAAGCTTGCGGGCGGTGAGCTCGGACTTGTTCTTGTAGTCGTTGATGTCGTAGTCGATGATGACCTGGCGTTCCGGGGCCTGGCCGGGCTGCCCGGTGCGCAGGATGATGCGCACGAGCCTGTTGTCCAGCTCCTCCCGGACATGGCGGGCAAGATCCAGGCCCGCGTGGGGCGTCTCCATGACGACATCCAGCAGCATGACCGCCACATCCTGGTGCTCGGCCATGATCCGCCGCCCCTCCTCGGCGCTGTACGCGCTCAGAAACGCCAGGGGAACGCCCTCGAACTCGAAGCCGCCGAGGACCATGCGCGTGATGCTGTGCACCTCCTCCTCGTCGTCCACGATCAGAAGCTTCCACGCGTTCCTGCCCCTGGCGGGCGCAATGGCGATATCCTCGGCGGCGAAGACGATGTCGTCGCGCAGGTCGTGATCGGTCATGAATCCTCCATATCCAGGGGCCGCCCTAGTCCGGGTAGGTGTCGCGGATGCCTCTCATCTCGCCCACGTTCTCCAGAAAGATATCCACCAGCACAGGGTCGAACTGCCGCCCCCTCTGGTCGCGCACATAGGCCAGAACGTCCTCCAGGGACCAGGCCTTCTTGTAGACCCGGTCGCAGGCCAGGGCGTCGAAGACGTCGGCCAGGGCCGTGATGCGCCCGTAGATGTGCGTCTCGTCCTCGACCAGGCCGTGAGGGTAGCCGCCGCCGTCCCACCGCTCGTGGTGCTGCAGGGCGATGGTCGCGGCCGTGCGCATGATGCGCCGCGGCGAATTCTTGAGGATGGAGTGGCCGATGACGGTGTGGGTCTTGATGATGTTGAACTCCTCCTCGGTCAGCTTTCCGGGCTTGAAGAGGATGGAGTCGGGGATGCCGATCTTGCCGACGTCGTGCATGGGCGACGCCATGCGCAGGAGCTGGGCCCGCTCTTCGCTCAGCCCGGCCTTGATCGCCAGGAGGTAGGAGTACTCGGCCACGCGCTTGACGTGCTGGGCGGTCTCCTTGGAACGCGTCTCAACCACCTCGCCCAGGGTCAGCACGACCTCGCGCTGGGTGGCGACGATCTCCTCGGTCAGAAAAAGGTTGTTCAGGGCCACGGCGATATTGCCGCCCAGGATGTGCAGCAGGCCCTGCTCCGTCTCGTCCAGGGGGCGGCCGAAGGAGGCGTAGAGGAAATAGTCCTGATCCGTATGGCTGTTGTAGAAGCCGGCGGCAAACTCCCGGTCCAGGACGCGCACGCGCCGGTCCAGGGCCACGTTGCCGAAGAGTTCGAGCATGCGCGTGGTCGGCTCCTGGACGCACAGCCCCCGCGTCTCGAACACGTCGAACCGCCCGTCACGGGCCGCCCCGACCAGGCCGAATTCCGAGCACGACGGGCCAGCGCAGCGCCCTGTGCGCAGGATGTGCTCCAGGGCCAGAACGAAAAAATCCGGCAGGGAGGTGACCGTGAACAGCTCCGATGACGCCGCGATGACGCCCTGCAGCCCGAGCCGGCCCTGGTCGATGGTGCGCAGGTCACGGTAGGAGCGGATGGCCGCGGTGATGGCCGTGAACAGGCGCTGCTCGCTGAGCTCCGCCTTGTGCTTGTAATCGTTGATGTCGTATTCGGTGATGACCTTGCGCTCGGGCGCCTGGCCCGGCTGCCCCGTGCGCAGGATGATGCGCACGAAGGAGTTCCCGGCCTCCTGGCGGACATGGCGGGCGAACTCCAGGCCGGCGTTTTCCGTCTCCATGACGACATCGAGCAGGATGACCGCCGTGTCCGGATGCTCGCGCAGCAGCATCCGGGCCTCGGCCGCGGAATAGGCATGCAGGTACTGCACGGGCGTATTCTGGTAGCAGTAGTCGCCCAGGGTCAGCTCGGTCACCTTGTGCACGAAATCGTCGTCGTCCACGATCATGACCTTCCACGCGCCGTTTCGTTCCGAGGCCGCGGCCGGAGTCTCTTCCGCGAAGTGCACCTCATCCATCATGTTTTCTTTTCTCATGAACAGGACCCCGTCAGCTGGAATCAATCAGGAAAATCGTTGCGGATGGCCATGAAGGAATCCATCTCGCGCATCAGGACATCGACCATGCGCGGGTCGAACATGGCCCCGCGCTCGCCGGCGATGTAGTCCCGCACCAGGTCCAATGGCCAGGGCTCCTTGTACACCCGCCTGGAGAGCAGGGAGTCGAAGACGTCCACCAGGGCGACGATGCGGCCGAAAGGATGGATGCCTTCGCCGGCGAGCCCCCGGGGATACCCCGCGCCGTTCCAGCGCTCATGATGCTCATGGGCGATGACCGCGGCGGCCTGCATGATGGGCCGGGGCGACCCCTTGAGCATCTGGTAGCCGATGCGGGCGTGGGTCTTCATGACCTCGAATTCCTCGGCCGTAAGGGGGCCGGGCTTGAGCAGGATGGCGTCCGGGATGCCGATCTTGCCCACGTCGTGCATGGGCGAGGCCAGACGGATCAATTCCACGTCCTGGGCCTCGAAACCGAGGAAGCCGGCCATCAGCCTGCAGCACTCGGACACCCTGCGCACGTGGCTCGCCGTCTCCTTGGAGCGGGACTCCACGCATTCGCCCAGAGTGAAGATGATTTCCTTCTGGCTCCGGGCCAGGTCCAGGTTCAACTGCATGTTGTCCAGGGCGATGGCCACATTGCGGGAGAAAACCTCCACCAGCCTGCGCTCGAAGGGATTCAGAGGATGGGACATGCGAAAGAAGAGCAGGCTCTCGCCCCCGCGCCTGGAACGGAAATACTGCAGAAAATGGTCGCGGGCAAAGATGTTCGATTTCTCCCGCACGGCCTGCTGCAGGACCTCCATCACCTCGGGGTCCAGATCGCAGGAGAGGTTTGCGGAACAGTGGCCGAATTCTCCGGTGCCCGCCAGGACGGCAATGTCGCCGTCACGGACCGTGGCCGCGAATCCCGAGGGCGAATGCAGAAAGAGGCAGTCCTCGTTGAGGCGCAGCAGCGAACTCATCTGGTCGAGCACCCCGCGGGCGAACAGTTCCATGTTGCTGCGCTGGAAAAGGCCCCGGGTCGAGGCGATGATGAGTTCCAGGCCCTGGCGGCTTTTCTCGATGACGCGCAGGTCGTTGTAGGAGCGGATGGCCGTGGCCACGGTGGAGAAAAGCTTCTGTGCCGTGAGTTCGGTTTTGTGCTTGTAGTCGTTGATGTCGTACCTGGTGATGACCTCGCGCTCCGGCGCCTGTCCGGGCTGGCCCGTGCGCAGGATGATGCGCACCATGCCGTTGCGCAGTTCCCCCCGGATGAGTTCCACCAGTTCCAACCCGGCCTGGCCCGTCTCCATGACCACATCGAGGAGAATGACGGCGATGTCGGGCTCGGCCCGGAGGATGTCCGCCGCCTCCCGGCCGGAGTAGGCGCTCAGGAACGTGAGGCCCTTGCCGGAAAAGGTCATCCCCTCCAGCACCATTCTGGTGATGACGTGCACTTCCTCCTCATCGTCCACGATCAGGAGCTTCCATCTGGGCAGGGCGCGGGAGCGCGAGTCTTCGGGCTCCTCGGCGAACTGCAGTTCGTCGGAGAGAGGAGGATGTGATGGATCGGAGGGTGTATCGTTCATCGGGTTACCGTGTTGAGAGGTCATTTTGCCGACTGTGCGGCGAACCACACTGCGCCTCTCATGCCATGCCCATCGAAAGATATCAAAACCTTTTTAAAATCCCGGCGGATGCTTCAAAAAGCCGGGGCCGCGCGCCACAACGCACGGCCCCGACCGGTCCCTTGCACCCCGGCACAACCGGAGCGCGCGCATGCATGAGGCGACGGCCCCTACAGGAGCCGCAGCCGCCTCGGCAGCTCAAGGCCCTGCAGCCCGGCCTTGGCCAGGGCCTCCTCCCCGGACATGACGCAGACCAGTCCCGAAGACACGGCCTCGCGCAGAAGGGAACCGAACTCACGCAGATGCCCTTCCTCCGTGGCCAGGACCTCGTCGCGGATGCGCTGGCGGGTTTCGGTGGTCACTCCGGCCAGATGCTGGGTCAGTGCCGTGAAGCCCTTGGCGTCGGGCAACTGGTAGGGGTCCAGGTCGCCGGAGGTGCCGATGATGGCCTTCAGGAGTTCGCCGCGGTCCAGACTGACGGTTTCCAGGAACTTGCCGCACCCGTCGAAGGCCGCCAGGGTGGAGGCGATGTTGGGGTCGCGGTAGGAACCGAAGCTCATCAGCCCCGTCAGCCGGCCGTAATTGCAGAACCCGCCGTAGGCCCCGCCCAGGACCCGCACCTGTTCCCAGATCCAGGTCGTGCGCAGGTACTTGGAGGCCACCAGGCTCGACGCGTGAAACGCGTAGCCCGCCGCATGCAGGTCGCAGATCTTGCCGACGTAGTTGACCTGGGCCGGAATGATCAGCGCCTCGTGTTCCGCCGCTCCCGGCCGGGACCAGGCCGCCAGGGGCTGCACGCCAGCCGGCAATGCGTCCACGAACTCCCGGAACCGCCCGCCGTGGGCGGAGAGCATGCCCTCGTCCATGGTCAGGTTGACGACGGCCCCGTCCCTGCGGACCACGGCCTCGCGCAGGGCTTCGAGGTCCGCCAGGACACCGCTCCAGTCGCTGTCGAGCCGGCCGGCCAGTTCGCGCAGGAAAAGGAGGTTCTCCACCCCACCCATGCGCTCCTGCAGGCTGTCGGCCAGGTTGAAACGCGAGCGCAGGCGCAGCCCCACGAAGTGATGCCCCGACGGCACCAGGGCGTGCTCGAGCCCCGCCTTCTCCTCCAGGACCATCTGGCGGAAGCGCTCCCGGTCGTCGAAGCGGGCCCGGGTCAGGGCGTCGCGCACGATGGAGATCATGTCGTCCACGCGGCCGCTGACGGCCTTGGCGCGCACGACCAGCCGGGCCACGGGTTCCGGGGCGCCTTCGCGCTGGGACAGGAAGCTGCGGGCGTAGACTCCGCCGGTCTTGCTGTTGATGCGCTTGGAGAAGGAGACGTAATCCTCCTGCTCCGTGCCCATCTCGGTCAGGGCACGGCCGAACAGGGGGACCAGCGGAATGAGCCGATCGGGCACTGCGCCCATGTCCAGGGCCAGGTCCAGGTAGCAGATGTCGTTGGTCGGCAGGTCGTGCAGCAGGGCCGTGGCCCCGCCCCACTCCCGCGCCTCGGTCGGCACGACGCGCACATTGGGGTCGATGTCCTCGCGGGCCAGGGTCGGCAGCGTGGCCAGCGCCGCTGGGGAGTCCGGGGTCTCCTGCATGCGGCGCAGCTGTTCCGTGCGGCGCACGAGTTCCTCGTCGGAGAGGCCTGCGTGGGCCTCGCGCAGGGTGCGGATGAGCTCCTGCTCGTCGGCTTCGACCCGGGCCGCATGGCCTTCCTCGGGTTCGAGGATGACGACGGTGTGGTGCGGATTCTCCAGGATATGGCGGCGGATGATGTCCTCGAAGACCCTTTCGCCGCGGGCCAGCCGATCCTTGAGTGCCGCCAGGGGCTTCTCGAAGGCCACCAGCTCCAAGGGGTCCAGGTCGTAGAGCCAGGAGCCCAGGGCGCGCAGCATGACGATGAGGCCCCGCGGGTAGGACCCGGTGTTGTTCTCGCGCAGGTCGAACTCGGCGGAATTGATGCCGGCATCGATGAGGTCGGCCTCGAAGCCCTTCTCCGCAATCCCTTCCAGGGTGGAAACGATGAGCTCCTTCACGGCCTCGAAATTCTCGGGGAGCACGCCCTTCAGGCCCACGGAATAGAACATCTGGGCCATCTCGTGCTCCACGCCCGAGCCGGTGAGGTCCTCTCCCAGGCCGGATTCGATGAGCGCCTTGCGCAGGGGCGAGGCGTTCATGCCCGTCAGCAGGCCGTCGAGAATCTTGCAGGCCAGGACCGTCTCGGGGTCCTCCTTGCCGGGCAGGAGCCAGTTCATGGTCAGCATGCCGAGGGCCTCGTCGTCCTCGCCCATGGCCTCGAAGCCCAGGCGCAGCTCCCGCGGGGCGGGAAAGGCTTTCTGCATGCCCACCGCGGAGTCCACGGCCAGGGCCTCGAACCCGTCGAGGTACTCGCGCAGGAGTTCCAGCCGGGCTTCGGGGTCATCGTCGCCGTAGAAGAAGATCCAGGCGTTGGACGGATGGTAATAGGTCCGGTGAAAATCCCTGAACCGCTCGTAGGTGAGGTCCGTGATGGCCCGGGGATTGCCGCCCGAATCCAGGCCGTAGGTCGTGTCCGGGAAGAGGGACTGCTGGGACTGCTCGGCCAGCTGCGAGTCGGGGGAGGAATAAACGCCCTTCATCTCGTTGTAGACCACGCCCTTGACCGCAAGCTCCGCGTCCGGCGACGGCAGGTCCAGGTGCCAGCCCTCCTGCTCGAAGATCTCCGGGGTGATGCGGGGGAAGAAGACCGCGTCCAGGTACACGTCCACCAGGTTGCGGAAGTCCTTCAGATTCTGGCTGGCCACGGGGTAGCAGGTCTTGTCCGGGTAGGTCATGGCGTTCAGGAAGGTCTGCAGGGACCCTTTGAGCAGGTCCACGAAGGGCTCCTTGACCGGGTACTTGCGCGAACCGCACAGCACGGAGTGTTCAAGGATGTGCGCCACGCCCGTGGAATCGGCCGGAGGCGTGCGGAACGTGATGCCGAAAACCTTGTTCTCATCGTCGTTCTTGACCGAGAGGATGCGCGCCCCCGTCCTGTCGTGGACGAACAGGTCGGCATGGGAGGCGATCTCCTGGACATAGGTGGAGGAAACGAGGGTGTATCCGTTGGGCATTGGCGTATGTTCTCCTTGAAGGGTTTCTGTGCGCGCTGAGTTGACGGCTCGCGGAGCCAGTCCCCTTTGCAAGCACGAACGCTTTCTGTAAAGAGCGAAGCGGTAAAGTCAACCTGAGCGAAGGAGAATCGCATGCCCAAGATACTGGTCACCGGCGGCGCCGGATATATCGGCTCCCACACCACCCTGGCCCTGAACGAGGCCGGGTACGAGGTCGTGGTCTACGACAACCTCTCCACGGGCCGGGCCGAGGCCGTGCTGCCGCCGGCGCGGCTGGTGGTCGGCGACCTGGCCGACACGGGGCGGCTGGACGCTCTCATGCGGGAGGAAGGCTTCTCTGCGGTGCTGCACTTCGCGGGCTCCATCGTCG
>CALMTS010000020.1 GCA_937872685.1 uncultured Desulfomicrobium sp. | reverse complement strand
CGGCCGGGTCCGTGCAGCCCGTCTGCACGGGCTTCAGATAGACGGCGTCGCGGCCGGACAGGGCGCGCATGAGCAGCAGGGAGAGCACGGTCTTGCCTACGTCCGTGTCCGTGCCCGTGATGAAGATGACCTGCCCGCTCATTTCGCCTCCTCGCCCAAAGCCCTGCGCAGGGCGTCGCGCAGGATGACGATGTGCTCTTCCGTGTGCCCGCTCGTCAGGTTCACGCGCACCATGGCCTCGCCCAGGGGCACGGTGGGGTAGCGGGCCGCGAAGGCCAGCACGCCCTCGCGGCGCAGGGCCGCGGCCAGTTCCAGGCTTTTTCCCTCGCCCCCGGCCTGCAGGGCCAGGATGTGGGCCTCGCCGCGCACCGGCATGACTTCGCCCAGGAGCGTGCGGGCCGTGCGGACCAGGCTGCCCAGATGCGCGCGCCTGTCGTCCGCGCCCCTGACCCTGTCCAGCATGGCCAGGACCATCTCGCCGTGCCAGGGCGGCAGCGCCGTGGTATAGATGAAGCCCTGCCCGAAATGGATGAGATACTCGCGCACCGCCGCGGGGCAGAGGATGAAGGCCCCGAACAGGCCGAAGGCCTTGCCCAGCGTGCCCACGGCCACGTCGGCCGCGCTGCGGGCCAGGCCCCTTCCCCCCGGGCCCAGGGCCCCGAAGGCATGGGCCTCGTCCACGATGCACAGAAAACCGAACTCGTCCTTGAGGCGCCCGAGTTCCGCGAAATCCGGGCTGTCCCCGTCCATGCTGAAGAGGGATTCGGTCAGCACGGCCTGCACGGGATGCGCCCGCAGGATTTTTTCCAGGTGGCTCAGGCGGTTGTGGCGGAAGGTATGGAAGGCCGCTCCGCTGTGCCGCACCCCGGCCACGGTGCTGGCGTGGGCGCGTTTGTCCAACGCCAGCGAGTCCTTGGCGGAGAAAAGGGTGGCGATGAGGGTCAGGTTGGCCAAAAATCCGCTGCCCAGGATCAGGCAGGACTCGTAGCCGAAATGGGCGGCCAGGGCCGCTTCCGCCTCCAGGGTCGAGGTCTGGGTGCCCGTGACCAGGCGTGAGGAACCCGACCCGCAGCCGTGCCGCCGGCACAGTTCGCCCATGCGGTCGGCCATGTCCCGGTCCTGGGCCAGGCCGAGGAAATCGTTGGACGAGAAGTCGAGGAGTTCCCGGCCGTCCAAAACCGTATACACGCCGCGGCGTTCGGACACGGGCAGCAGGGTCCGGCCCAGCCCGGCCTCTTGCCGGGCGCTGACGGCCGCGTTCAGGCGCTGCAGAAAGGGGTGCATAGGGCCTCGAAGCGCTGGCGGAAAAAGGTGTCGGGGGATGTGAGGGGCTCGTGCCCCATGAGAATCCGGCAGGCGAGGCCGCTGTCCGTGGCGACGTCGTAGGCCGCCCCGGCCGAGGTTTCCGCCGTCAGCGTGGCGCGGATGGTCAGGGCGGCGGCGCCCAGGCCCGGATCGTGGAGCAGGTCCGAGATGGACGCGAGATAGGCGCGGGCCATGAATCCGCGGCGGCGCCGCAGATGCATGCCGCAGGCCTGGGCCAGGGCCTCCAGGGCCAGAAACGGCCCGATGCCCGGGGCGGTGCGGGCCGTGATCGCGCCCTCGTCCCACGCCGTGATGGCCGCAAGGGCCAGGGATGGGTCGAAGCCGGATTCGTTCGCGGACATGACGGCGTCCTTCACGGCCTCACTCATGAAACCGCACTCCCAGGCAGGCGTTCTGCCCGCCGAAGCCGAAGCTCTGCAGCAGCATGGATTGCGGGCGAAAGATCATAGGGGTGCGCAGCAGGGGCAGGGCCGGGTCGATGGGGTTTTCCAGGTTGGCGATGGCGGGGAAGAGGCCGGCCTGGGCACAGATGAGGCCCAGGGCCAGCTCCCCCGCGCCGCAGGCCGAGGCCAGGTGTCCCGTGCGCGACTTGAAGGCGCAGATGGCCCGGGCGCCGGGTACGGTTTCGGCCAGGATGGCGGCCTCGGTCTGGTCGTTCATGACCGTGCCCGTGCCGTGGGCCAGGACGCAGAGCTCCCCGCCGCCCAGGGTCTCCAGGCACTGGCGCACGGCCCGCATGGCCGCCCGGCCCGAGGGGTCGGGGCCCGTCAGGCTGCCGCCATCCAGGGACGACGACGCCCCGGTGATCTCCGCCAGGACGGCAGCCCCCCGCGCCCTGGCGTGCTCCAGGCTCTCCAGCACGAAGACGGCCGCGCCTTCGCCCACGGCGAAACCCGAGCGGTCGCGGTCAAAGGGGCGGCAGGCCTCCTCGGGGCGCAGGAAATCCGTGGCCAGCACCCCGGCCTGCCGGTAGGCCTGGATGCCCTCGGGCGAAAGGCGCGAGTCCCCGCCGCCGGCCAGGGCCACGTCGGCCAGTCCCGCGGCCACGGTGCGGTAGGCCTGCCCCAGGGCCTGGGTGGAGGCGGCGCAGGCCGTCATGACGGTCAGGTTCTCGCCGTGCAGGCCCAGGATCTCGGCCATGGCCGCGGCCAGGGTGTTGGGCAGGCAGTCCAGGAGCCATAGCGCCTTGTCGTCCCGGGGGCGGGCCTGGAGGTTGGGCCCCAGGCCCAGGAAAAGTCCGGCCCGGTCCAGGTGCGCCGGCCCGAGCCCCGCCTCGTCCACGGCACGCACGGCCGCGGCCAGGCACAGCTGCTGCCCGCGCGTCAGGTAGCGCGCGTTCTTGCAGCGGCCCACATGCTCCCTGAGGTCGAAGTCGGGCACGGGGCAGACCGCCACGCGCGGGTCCGGACCCGAGCGGACAAAGGGGCCGCGGTCCGCACCCAGGGCCTCGACGACCTCCCGGCGCGTGGAGCCTTGCGGCAGAACGAAGCCGCTGGCCGTGACGACCACCCGGCGCGCTTCCATCCTACTCCTCCCGCTCCCCGCCCCGGGCCGCGGCGTAGGCGGCCAGGTCGCGGACCTTGAGCACGGGGCCCGCGGGCTGGTCCGCGAGCATCTGTCCGAGCCGCGCGTCGTCAAGGTGCGGGTACTCGCCCCTGAGCGCGTCGATGGCCGCCGTCCCGGCCTTGGCGGCGCGGGCCAGGACCGTGCGCATGTTGCGCAGGAAGAGGGTGTCGTCGTCCACCTCGATGCCCAGGCGGTGCTGCATGGCCACGCCGATCTCCAGCAGGTCGATGGACTCGGCCCGCAGGTCGCGGATGACATAGGTTTCGGGGGTGATGCCGGCCGGGTCCAGGTCAAGGATGTCGGCCAGGATGGCGGTGATGGTTTCGAGTTGGTTCATGCGTATTTTCGCGCCGTCAGTCCGGCGTCCATGGTTATGGTGGTGCAGGTCATGGCCAGGGCCTGGTCCGAGAGCAGAAAAAGGAGGGTCGCGGCGGCCTGCTCCACGGTCACGGCCGTTTCGCCGAGGCTGTCCCGACGCCCGGCCCCGTCCAGGAAGCGCCTGCCCCGGCCAGCGTCCACGAGGCCCAGCCGCAGGCTGACGGTGGTCATGCCGCGCGCCCCGAGCTCGATGCCCAGACCCTGGTACAGGCCCTCGGCCGCGCGCTTGGCCGCGCCGTAGAGCCCCTGGCCGGGCGCGGGCAGCGCCGCCGCGGTGGACGAGACGAAGACCAGGCGCCCGAAGCGGCGGGGGAGCATGGAGCGGGTCACGGCCTTGAGCAGCCGCAGGC
Organism: uncultured Desulfomicrobium sp.; assembly: GCA_937872685.1. Classification (GTDB taxonomy): domain Bacteria; phylum Desulfobacterota; class Desulfovibrionia; order Desulfovibrionales; family Desulfomicrobiaceae; genus Desulfomicrobium. The sequence goes on along the minus strand of CALMTS010000020.1, from coordinate 3,115 downwards.
GGCCTGAAATGTGCGCTTCGAGGTACGCCTCGGCCGCTTCGCCCGCCGACGGCAGCAGGGCTTCGAGATCGGCCTGGGCCAGGTCCACGAGGTAGTCCACGCCCGCGTCCAGAACCGGGCCCAGCGTCCCCAAGTCCCGCTCGCCCAGGTCCAGGCGCGGGCTGTGCGTGCCAGGAAAGCGGGCGGCGATGGCCGCCAGGCCCGCGTCCGAAACGTGGGTCGGCACGGTTTGCAGGCCTTCCTCGCGCAGCAGGGCGGCCAGGGCCAAGCCTATCTCGCTTCCGCCGCCGAGAATGAGGGCCGTGCGGCCGCGAAAGGAGAGCTTCATGCCTCTATCCTGCCCTGGGCGAAAACGGTCCCGCCGCGGCTGAAGGTGCACAGCACATCCGTTTCGCGCTCTTCCAGGCGCAATTCGTAGGCGCCCGGCGCGGCAAAGCGCGAAAAGGAGAAGCGCCTGACACGCAGGGCCCCCGTGCGGCCCAGATGCCCGCGTACGGCCTCCAGGCACAGGCCCAGGATCAGGGTCCCGGGCACCACGGGGTTGCCGGGGAAATGCCCGTGGAAGCAGGCATCCGCCGCGTCGAAGGAAACGGGAAGGGTCAGCGGCTCCCGCCGGGCGGCGTTCAGATCCATGCGCCCTGCTCCAGCATGCGCAGGTCCGCCGCCAGGTCCCGGCCCATGGTCGTCAGGTAGTTGCCGATCATCATGCCGTTGGCTCCGGCCAGGGGCAGCCAGGACTGGTAGTCGCCCAGGACCTTCTCCCGCCCGCCGGCGACGGTGATGTCCGCGCCGGGGAGCATGAGCCGGAATAGCGCCACGGACTTCAGCGCGTCGTGGGGCGTCAGCAGTTCCATGTCCCCCAGGGGCGTGCCCGGGATGGGGTTCAGAAAATTCAGGGGCACGGTGTCCACGCCCAGTTCGCGCAGGGTGGCGGCCAGCTCGATGCGCTGCTCCCAGGACTCGCCCAGGCCCAGGATGCCGCCCGAACAGACCTGCAACCCGTGCTCCTTGGCCAGGAGGATGGTCTCGATGTCCTGGTCGTATTCGTGCGTCGTGCAGATGGCCGGGAAGTGCGAACGGGCCGTCTCCAGGTTGTGGTGGTAGCGGGTCAGGCCCGCTTCGGCCAGGCGGCGGGCGTGCTCCGGGCTCAAGAGGCCCAGGGACGCGCTCAGGCACAGGTCCGTACGCGTTCTGAGCTCCCGCACGCAGGCGCAGACGCGGTCGGTCTCGTCGTCCGACAGGCGCAGGCCGCTGGTCACCAGGGAATAGCAGCGCGCCCCGGCCGCGTGCATGGCCAGGCCGCGTGCCACGAGCTCCTCCAGGGGCAGCAGCGGGTGCGTGGGGCTGCCCGTGGCGTAGTGCCCGCTCTGGGCGCAGAAGGCGCAGTCCTGGGAGCAGGTCCCGGACTTGGCGTTGGTGATGGAACAGGTGAACGGCGTGCGGCCGCGGTGCTTCATGACCGCATGGGCGGCGAAGAGCAGGGCGGTGGTCTGGCCCGGTCCAAGGGCGGCCAGGGCGCGGCCCTCGTCTTCGGTCAGATTGCCGCCGGCCAGGAGGCGGTCGAGAAGGTGTTGTATCAATGGATGCTGCATGGGTTTTCCGTGAAAGACGATGAGTTGCGGAGGCTGACGGCTGTCGAATCCGTGTGACGATTGGCCGCGGATTTGACGCGCGCTTTGACCTCACTGGCCGATTAGGCTACCGAGCACGTGTCATGAATGCAAAGAAAAATTCCGATCCGACCCCGCTGGACTACTCGACCGTCCAGTGGGTAGCTGCGTCCCTGGACAGCCAGCATCCGGCCGACACCGCCGACGAGCTGGAAAACCTGTCCCTGGCCGAGCAGCTCGAATACATCCGCGAAATGGACGTGGAGGACGCCTCCGAGTCCATCACCGAGATGGAGCGGCACGATCGGAACCTGCTCATGAGCCAGATCTCGCCGTCCTTCGCCGCGGCCATCCTCGAAGCCATGTCGCCCGACGACGCGGCCGACATCCTCGAGGACCTGGACGACGCGGTCCGCACGCGCATCTTCAAGAAGCTCGAACGCGAGGACGCCGAGGAAATCTCGGACCTGCTGCGCTTCGACCCGGACAGCGCCGGCGGCGTCATGAACACCGAGATCCTGGCCCTGGACCTGTCCATGAACGCCCAGCAGGCCATCAACCTCATCCGCGACCGGGTGGAAGAGACCGAAATCCCGTATTACGCCTATGTCGTGGACGAGTACAGGCACCTCATGGGCGTGCTGTCCCTGCGCGACCTGCTCCTGAGCCCCGGCCGCACGCTGCTCAAGGACATGCTGCACGAGCAGAACCTCATCTACGTGCCCTTCGACACGGACAAGGAAGAAGTCGCACGCCTCATCAGCCGCTACAACTTCCTGGCCCTGCCCGTCGTGGACCACGAACAGCGCCTGCTCGGCATGGTCACCGTCGACGACGTCATCGACATCATCCAGGAAGAGGCCAGCGAGGACATGCAGTCCATGGTCGGCGCCGGCCGCGACGAGACCGTGGATTCGCCCTGGACCTATTCCCTGCGCATGCGCCTGCCCTGGCTCGTCCTCAACGTCCTCAACTCGGCCATCTCGGCCTTTGTCGTGCACCTCTTCGAAGGCACCATCGCCCAGATGGCCATCCTGGCCGCCCTCATGCCCATCGTCGCCAACCAGGCCGGAAACACCGGGCAGCAGGCCCTGGCCGTCATGATCCGGCAATTGGCCATGGAGCGGTTCAACCGGAAGAAAAGCTGGATCGCCGTGCTGCGCGAGGCCAAGATCGGCACGGCCAACGGCCTCATCGTCGGCGCCCTGGTCTTCGCCGGCCTCTTCGGCTGGACGCACAACGCGGGCCTGGCCACGGTCATGGCCCTGGCCCTGGGCCTGGACATGCTCATCGGCGCCGTGGCCGGCGCCTCCATCCCCCTCGTGCTCAAGGAAATAGGCCGCGACCCGGCCCAGGCCTCGAGCATCTTCCTGACCACCCTGACCGACAGCCTCGGATTCTTCACCTTCCTGGGACTGGCGGCGGTGTTCCTGTTCTAGCCTGTTTTCGAAGATGCGGGGCGCCGCCCCGCGCCCCGCAAGGGGCACGCCCCTTGACCCGTTCGT
>CALMTS010000019.1 GCA_937872685.1 uncultured Desulfomicrobium sp. | reverse complement strand
GGTTGCGTATGCGGATGCGGTGATTCCCAACGAACTGCCGGACAGCTTCTGGACAGGCATGCTGCCGCAGTTCCTCGATACGTCCTCAAGCATCAGCCCCTATTTTCGCTGCTATCAGGCTGCGCAGATCAAACTTGGGGACCGGGGCTTTCTGTCCCGCGACATCACCGTGGCGGACCTGCTTCTGAACCGGGCCGACGTGCATCACGTGTTTCCCAAAAAGCACCTCAAGGATGCAGGATTGTCACGCGGGAGCTACAACCAGATCGCCAACTTCGTGATCGCCCAGAGCGAGATCAACATCGCAATCGGCGCCAAGGCACCTGCCGTCTATTTTGCGGAACTGGCCGACCAGGTCCAGGGCGGCACGAAGAAATACGGTGGCATCACGGACAAGGACGATCTGCATGCAAACCTGCGCATGAACTGCATTCCGGATGGCCTGCTCAGTGGCGCAATCACGGAATACAGCGACTTTCTCGAAGAACGGCGCAAGTTGATGGCCTTGAAAATGAAAGACTGGTTCGAGGTGTTGTGATGATTCAGGACCGGGACATTGCCTTGATCGAGGAGCTTCGCGCCCAGCCCGACGAATCGGCCTGGCTGGAGTTCAAGAGAGACAACGATGATCCGGAAATGATCGGCAAATACTGTTCTGCCCTTTCCAACGCTGCACGCGCAGAGGGCAAGGACTGCGCCTTCTTGCTCTGGGGAATCGACGACGACAACCATGAGATAGTCGGGACTGCTTTCAGGCCTGATGCCAAGAAAGTTGGAGGCCAAATTCTTCCGATGTGGCTGGCCAATCGCCTGAAGCCCAGTATCGCCTTCAGCTTCCGCCCGATCGACCATCCTCAGGGACGTGTGGTCCTGCTCGAAATCCCTGCGGCCACAGGCGCCCCGGTGTGTTTCAACGGGATTCCTTACATTCGCATCGGCAGTGCGACACCCAAACTGACTGACTACCCGGAACGCTATCAGCAACTGATCGAAAGAATGCTCCCGTACCGCTGGGAGCAAGGGATCGCCCGCCAGTATGCCTCCGGGGACGAAGTCCTGACCCTGCTCGATTACAGCCAGTATTTTCGCCTGACGAAGCAACCTTTGCCGGACAACCGTGCGGGTATTTTCGACAAACTGGAAGCTGACCGACTTATCGTACGCGACGTTGGCGACCGTTGGAACATTACCAACCTTGGAGCCATTCTTTTTGCTTTTCGCCTCAATGAGTTCGAAGCCAGCCTCGCTCGGAAGGCCGTACGCTTCGTCGCCTATGACGGCAAAAACAGGGCTGCCAACGTAACCCACCGACATGATGGACAGAAAGGCTATGCCGTGGGTTTCGAAGGGCTGGTGGGCTATCTGAATGATCTTCTCCCCAAGAATGAACACATCGGCACCGCCTTGCGTGAAGCAACGCCTCTCTTTCCAGAACTGGCGATCCGGGAATTGGTCGCCAACGCCCTCATTCATCAAGATATGACGGTCGGCGGCGCTGGTCCTCAGATCGAACTGTTCAGTGACCGCGTCGAGATCAGCAACCCGGGAGCGCCCCTAGTCAGACCGGATCGCATGATTGACCTGCCCCCGCGCTCTCGCAACGAGGCGCTTGCCTCACTGATGCGGCGAATGGGCATCTGCGAAGAACAGGGCAGCGGTCTGGACAAGGTGGTCACGCAGGTCGAAATATTCCAGCTCCCGCCGCCACTTTTCAGGGCAGAAGGAAACTCGACGCAGGCGATTCTTTACGGGCCACGCTCCTTTGCCGAGATGACCCAGGATGAACGAATCCGGGCGTGTTACTTCCACGCGGTCCTGAAGTTCCTGAGCGGAGACAAGATGAAAAACTCAACCTTGTGCGCCCGGCTCGGCATCGCTTCAAGAAACGCCGCCCAAGCCACGGTTGTCATCAACAAAACACTTGATGCCGGCCTCATCCGGGTTGCCGATCCCGATCATCCCCGTGCCGGCTATGTTCCGCATTGGGCCTAAGATTTCTTGATCGGGTTTTGATTCAAAACGGCCCTCAAGGGGGCTGGACACGTACAGGCAAAATAAAATCAGTAAGTTAGAAAGGTGTCCTGGAAAAATATTTCTTGATCGAGTCTTCGTTACCAAGCCCGTGGCGAGACAGACGCCGCGCTTGTGTTCCAAATCCACGACATGAGACGCAAACAGGTTTGTTACACACATAGGTGAGACACAAATGAACGAAGCCGAAACCCGCCTCCTACACATCGACCCAGCCCTCAAGACCGCCGGCTGGGGCGTGGTCGAAGGCAGTCGCATCCGACCCGAGTATCCCATCACCATGGGGCGCATCCAAGGTGCGGGAAAGCGGGCCAAGGCTCTCACGGCCGATTACGTCCTTGAATATCGCAACACCAAGCTGGCCGTGGTGGAAGCCAAGGCCTGGGACAAGGCTCTGACCGAAGGGCTGGCCCAGGCCAAGAACTACGCCGGCAAGCTGGCAGTGCGCTTCACGTATTCCACCAACGGGCAGGGCATCTATGCCGTGGACATGGAAACGGGCATCGAGGCCGAAGTTTCCGCCTATCCCACGCCGGAAGAACTCTGGGGGCGGACCTTCGCCGTGCAGAACCTCTGGCGGGACCGCTTCAAGGCCGTGCCCTTCGAGGACCGGGGCGGATACTTTCAGGGTCGGTATTACCAGGACATCGCCGTGGAGCGGGTCCTGGCCGCCATGGCGGACGGCCGGGACCGCATCCTGCTGACGCTGGCCACGGGCACCGGCAAGACCTTCATCGCCTTCCAGATCGCCTGGAAGCTCTTCCATAGCCGCTGGAACCTGCAGGATTGGCGGCAGGACGGGGAACCGAGCCGAAGGCCGCGCATCCTGTTCCTGGCCGACCGCAACATTCTGGCGGATCAGGCCTATAACGCGTTTTCCGCTTTCGCCGAGGACGCCCTGGTGCGCATCGCGCCGGACGAGATCAGAAAGAAAGGCAAGGTGCCCAAGAACGGCAATATCTTTTTCACCATCTTCCAGACCTTCATGTGCGGACCGCCTACAGGCGGAGAACCGAGCCCCTATTTTGGGGACTACCCGCCAGACTTCTTCGATTTCATCGTCATCGACGAATGCCATCGCGGCGGCGCCAGAGACGAAAGCAGATGGCGCGGCATCCTGGAATACTTCGCCCCGGCCGTGCAACTCGGCCTGACGGCCACGCCCAAACGGGACATCAACGCCGACACCTACGCCTATTTCGGCGACCCGGTCTTCATCTACTCCCTCAAAGACGGCATCAACGACGGGTTCCTGACCCCGTTCCGCGTCAAACAGATCGCCACCACGCTGGACGAATACGTGTACACATCCGACGACACGCTGATAGAGGGGGAGATCGAGGACGGAAAGATTTACGGGGAGGCTGATTTCAACCGCATCATCGAAATCAGGGCGCGGGAGAAGAAACGGGTCGAAATTTTCATGTCCCTCATGGACCAGCGCGAAAAGACCCTGGTTTTTTGCGCGAACCAAGACCACGCCCTGGCCGTGCGCGACCTGGTCAACCAGCTCAAGTCCTACGGAGACCCGAACTATTGCCAGCGCGTCACGGCCGATGACGGGGTGCTCGGCGAACAGCATCTTCGGGCATTTCAAGATAACGAAAAGACCATCCCCACGGTTCTGACCACCTCGCAGAAATTGTCCACCGGCGTGGATGCCCGCAACATCCGCAACATCGTGCTCATGCGGCCCATCAATTCCATGATCGAGTTCAAGCAGATCATCGGACGCGGCACGCGCCTATACGACGGCAAGGACTATTTCACGATTTACGACTTCGTGGAGGCCCACCACCATTTCAACGATCCCGAATGGGACGGTGAACCCGTTGAGCCGGAACCCTGTACCATCTGCGGCAAATACCCCTGTGTCTGCGTCAAGGAGCCCCCTGCCCCGTGTCTGACATGCGGCCAGTTACCATGCGTGTGCCCAAAGCCGCCCTGCCCGGAATGCGGACAACAGCCTTGCGTATGCCCCAAGGACCCATGCCCCAAATGCGGACAGCGCCCGTGCAAATGCATCAAAAGGGCCAGGATCAAGCTGGCCGACGGCAAGGAGCGCACCATCCAGCACATGGTCGCCACGAGCTTCTGGCACCCGGACGGAACGCCCATGTCGGCCGCGCAGTTCATGGAGGCGCTCTTCGGGAGACTGCCGGAATTCTTCCAGGATGAAGACGAGCTGCGCCGCATCTGGAGCGTCCCGGACACCCGACGCCGGCTCTTGGACGGTCTGGCGGAAAAAGGCTTTGGCAAGGAACAGCTCGCTGAAATGCAAAAGATCATCGACGCCGATAAATGCGACATCTTCGACGTGCTGGCCCATGTGGCCTACGCCGATGTACCCCTGACACGGGAAGAAAGAGCGGCCAGGGCCAGAATCAGCATCCAGCAGCGCTTCAACAGCAAGCAGCAGGCTTTCCTGGACTTTGTGCTCGGACACTACGTGAACATCGGCGTAGAAGAACTGGACCAGGCGAAACTGACGCCTCTCTTGCGGCTGCGCTACGGCAACTCGTTGAAAGATGCCATGGCGGATCTGGGCAAGGCGGAGGAGATCAACAAAATCTTTGTCGGGTTCCAGAGATATTTGTATCAACCTAGAGTCAACGCTTGAAAACTGTGCAAAGTAGCTCAGAAATAACTCATTTCAGACCAGATACAGCATTTATGAATAAAAAAATGTCCATGTGTAGGCAAATGGATTGATGATGCGTGTGCTCTCTCAGTTCGAATCATGTCCTCCTTTTCAATTCTTGTGGATTTCACAATTAATGTGGAGGTATCAACCATGATAAAAACTATCATTTTGACATGCTTGGCGGCGGGGACAGCACTCCTGGGGCGGTCTGGCGACATGTTTCCAAAGCCGGGGGAGGAGACATCCTTATCATGAAAATTGCTGTTTGATATATGGGAGCGAGTGCTGGGGGGGTTCGATTCCCCCCGCCCCGCCAACTATCGAAACAAAATCAATGTTCGTTACT
>CALMTS010000018.1 GCA_937872685.1 uncultured Desulfomicrobium sp. | reverse complement strand
CCCAATTCGTTTTTGAACTTTACACGTATGGGTCTGGCTGGCATGAAGGCGCTCGCTTGGGTGGTCGGGATGCTGCCCCGGTCATGAGAGCATGAAACAATACCGCGATTACTATTTCAAAAAGGCCAAGCAGGACAACTATCCTGCCCGCTCCGTATACAAGCTTCAGGAAATGGACAAGGCGCACAGGATTCTGCGCCCCGGCCAGAAGGTCCTCGACCTCGGGGCCTGTCCGGGCTCCTGGACCCTGTACGCGGCCGAGCGCGTCGGCGCCGGTGGGCGGGTTCTGGGCATCGACCTGAACATGCCGGACACGGTCTTTCCGGAGCAGGTGACCTTCCTGCAGGAAGACATCTTCGCGCGCTCGCCCGGATTTCTCGGGCATCTGCAAGCCCTGGCCCCTTTTGACGTGGTCATGAGCGACATGGCCCCGAAGACCACGGGGTCGAAGTTCACCGACCAGGCCCGCTCCATTCAGCTGGTGGAAGCGGCCTTCTGTGTGGCCGAGGAGTGGCTCGCCCCTCGCGGCACCTTCATAGCCAAGGTTTTCGAGGGCCCCGACGTGCACCCCTTCGTGCAGTCCCTGCGCGGGCGTTTCGCCAAGGTAACCATGGTCAAGCCCAAGAGCAGCCGGGCGGAGAGCAAGGAAATATTCATATTGGGCCTGGGGTTTGTCTCCGCTGTCCCCACGGACCCGCCCGCATAACTTTTTTGGAGGATTTATGGCAGGACATAGTAAATGGAAGAACATCCAGCACCGCAAGGGCCGTCAGGATCTCAAGCGCGGCAAGATGTTCACCAAGGTGACCAAGGAGATCATTCTGGCGGCCAAGGGCGGCGGTGACCCGGACATGAACGCCCGCCTGCGCGCGGCCATCGACGCGGCCAAGGCCGTGAACCTGCCCAAGGACAAGATCGAGACGGCCATCAAGAAGGGCACGGGCGAACTGGCATCCGAGGCCCTGGAAGAGATCACGTACGAAGGTTATGCCCCCGGCGGCGTGGCCATCCTGATCGAGGCGGTCACGGACAACAGGAACCGTACCGTGGCCGAGGTGCGCCACATCCTGAGCAAGGGCGGCGGCTCCATGGGCGCGGCCGGCTGCGTGGCCTGGATGTTCGATCACAAGGGCGTCTTCGCTTTCGACAAGGTCAAGTACACCGAGGACCAGCTCCTGGAAGTGGGCCTGGAAGCCGGCGTCGAGGACGTGCTCGATGACGACGATTCCTGGCAGGTGCAGTGCGCGGTCGAGGATTTCCATACGGCCAGGTCCGCCTTCGAGGCCGCCGGCATCGAGATCATGAGCGCCGAGCTGAACAGGATTCCGCAGAACACGGTGGCCGTGGACGTGGAGACGGGCCGCAAGGTCCTGAAGCTGTACGACGCCCTGGACGACAACGACGACGTGCAGAACGTCTACGCCAACTTCGAGCTGCCCGCGGAACTCCTGGCGGAGATGTAAGCCGGATCCATGGCAGCCGATCGCATCATCCTGGGCGTTGACCCCGGGTCGCGTTGCATGGGCTACGGCCTGGTGCGGGAGCGGTCCGGGGTGCTGTCCCTGGTGGATGCCGGCACGGTCCGGCCGGCGGAAGAAGCCATGAGCACCCGGCTGGGCCTCATGTACTCGCGCATCGCGGAGCTGTTGCGCACCCATTCTCCACAGGCCGTGGCCGTGGAGAATGTTTTTTTTGCGCGCAACTCCGCCTCGGCCCTGAAGCTCGGCCAGGCGCGTGGTGCAGTCCTGGCCGCCTGCGGCGTGCACGGGACGGAAGTCTTCGGCTATGAGCCGACTCTGGTCAAAAAATCGCTGGTCGGCGCAGGGCGGGCCGAGAAAAGCCAGGTGTCCTTCATGGTTTCCCAGCTCCTGGGCGTGCGTCCCGACTGGGCCGAGGACGCCGGCGACGCCCTGGCCCTGGCCATCTGCCACCTGAACCATTCCCGCTTCCTGGCGGCGGTGAACGCCGGGCAAGCCGCCGCTGGTCAAGGCGGGGCAACTCGTCTATAGCTTCTGACCATGATCGCATATCTCGAAGGAACAGTGCTGCGCCGGGACGAGGAGTCCTGCATCCTGCTGACTCAGGGCGGAGTGGGCTACCAGGTTCACCTGACGGCAGGCGGCCTGTCCTCCCTGCCAGGGGCCGGGGACACGGCCAGGCTTTTCGTGCACACCCTGGTCCGCGAGGACGCGCTTGTCCTTTACGGGTTCCTGACCTGGGAAGAGCGGGCGGCCTTCGAGACCCTGATCGCGGCGCCCAAGCTGGGGCCCAGGACGGCGCTGGCCATGCTCGGCTGCTACACCCCGGGGGAACTTGCGGCCTGCATCGCCAGAGAGGACGTGGCCTCGCTTACACGTGTGCCCGGCATCGGGGCCAAGACGGCCAAGCGCCTGCTTCTGGACCTCAAGGACAAGCTCGTTTCCTCTGCCCCTCTGCTCTCCGGGCGGGCTGCCCCTGCGGTCTCGGCGGAGTCCGACTGCGCCGCTGCCCTCGTGTCGTTGGGCTACGGCAGGCATGAAGTCGACGAGGTGGTCCGGACCGTGTTCGACCAGGAACCCGATCTCGACGCGGGCAGCGCCATCCGAAAGGCTTTGAAGATTTTCGCATCCAAATAATATGGTTCACAATCCCAGCGAAGAACACATCCGCCCACGCACCCTGGACGATTTCATCGGCCAGGAGGATGTCCGCGGCAACCTGAAGATTTATCTGCAGGCGGCCAAGGAGCGCGGACAGCATTTGGACCACTGCCTGCTTTACGGCAATCCTGGCCTGGGCAAGACCACCCTGGCCCAGATTATGGCCAGCGAGCTCGGGGTGAACCTGGTCTCCACCTCTGGGCCGGTGCTGGAGCGCAGCGGGGATCTGGCCGCCATCCTGACCAGCCTGAACCGTCACGACCTGCTCTTCATCGACGAGATTCACCGCATGCCTGCTGTCGTGGAAGAGATTCTCTACCCAGGCATGGAAGACTTCAAGCTTGACCTCATCGTCGGGCAGGGGCCCGGAGCGCGCACGGTCAAGATCGAACTGGAGCCCTTCACCCTGGTTGGCGCCACGACGCGGATCGGTCTGTTGACCTCTCCCTTGCGCGACCGGTTCGGGGTCATCTGCCGGCTTGAATTCTACAACCCGCAGGAGCTGTCCCTGATCGTGACCCGGGCTGCGCGGATTCTGGGGCTCGAGATCAGTCCCGACGGGGCTCTGGAGATAGGCAAGCGCTCCCGTGGCACCCCGCGCATTGCCAACCGGCTGCTGCGCCGCGTGGCCGATTACGCCCAAGTGGCCGGCCGTCCGGTCATCGACGCCGAGGTGGCGGCCAAGGGGCTGGACATCATGGATGTGGATTCGCGCGGGCTGGACATGATGGATCGCAAGATTCTGGAGTGCATCATCGATCACTTCGGGGGCGGGCCGGTCGGCGTGAAGACCATCGCCGCGGCATGTTCCGAGGAAGTGCGGACCATTGAAGACATTTATGAGCCCTATCTGATCCAGTGCGGCTTTCTGAAGCGTACGCCGCGCGGTCGGGTGGTCACGCCCAAGGCCTATCAGCATATTGACGGCGGGCTCAGACTCCGCAGCGAGTGATTTGTCTCAGACACGTTTGCCTGACGCGAACCGCGGCGGTCCGCCCCGTGTCTCTTGTCCTCACCCCCAACCAGTTCAGCGAGGAGCCATGAAAGTCATCGATCCCTGTTTCTCCTTCATGCACCTGCCTGACGGCGAGTTCATTCTGCGGCATCTGGAGCTGGCCGCCCGGACCTGTTACAAATCCGAGGACAAGGCCAGCCCCGATTCAGCCCGCAAGCTTCTGTCCCGTATCGTCCGTTTGGGGCATGACAGCGTGCTCGAACACATTTCCGTCACAGTGCGCATCGTCTGCGACCGCGGCGTGACCCACGAACTGGTGCGCCATAGGCTGTGCTCCTTTTCCCAGGAGAGCACCCGCTACGCCAACTACGCCCAAGACAAATTCGGCAGGGAGATCACGGTCATCAGACCATATTTTTGGGCGGAGGACGACGCTCGTTACGCGCTCTGGCTTTCCGCCATGCAGGCCTGCGAGGACGCCTACCTGAAGCTGGTCGACGCCGGCGCCACGGCTCAGGAGGCTCGGAGCGTCCTGCCCAACAGCCTCAAGACCGAGATCGTGACCACCGCCAACATCCGGGAATGGCGCCATATCTTCAAGCTGCGCTGCGACAAGGCGGCGCATCCGCAGATGCGTCAGGTCATGCTGCCGCTCCTGGCGGCCTTCAGCGAGCGCATCCCGATGCTTTATGACGATCTGGTCGAGAAGTTTGCCGATTCCATTCAGGAATTCGCCGACGAAGACGCTGCCGCCCGCCTTTTCTGACCCTCTTTTCCACGAATCCGCATTCACCGGGGCATGTTCAAGAAACGTGCCCTTTTTTTGTTTTTGGATGTGAGAAAATGTCCGACAGATTTGTTGGCCACCCTTCAAACAGGACCACAAACGAAAAAATTCCTGTTTTGGTCTTGTGTTGCGGGTAATCCGGAGTATCTCTCTCCATTTTTATCCGTATCCCCGTATGCCTATAAACTAGTAGAAAATCATTTTTGAACAGTGGTGTGAATTTTTAGTATTTTATTTCGATATGTTGAAGAAAAATCAGCGGGCTTGTTCCAGAATATGGGGATGGCGTGGTCGTCATTGAGTGAGAATTTAAAAATTGAAGAAAAAAGCAGAAATTTTGAGATAATTAGTAAGAGCCTGTTGAAAACAATTTTACAGATGTTCAAAATATTATGTTGACAATCCGGGAGCTTCGGCCAAGCGGGACAATGACAGGGGCGCGTCGGATCCACGAAACCCGTCGAAAATCAAGATATCTTTAAATTTTAAATGGTTATCCTGTATAGAAAGAGTTTGGCCAAGTTGGGGCAGGCTCGTTTTACCGGAGTTGTCGCAAGTCTGTCGCTTGGCTAGTACCCTTTCCCATGATTGACGCATGGGACCGAATTTCGCATTCGCTTGAGAATATGCTTACTCCGGGGCACTTTCAGCTCTGGATCAAACCGTTGCAGGGCTGCCTCGAAAGCGACACCCTCGTATTGCGGGCCCCCAACGATTTTGTCTGTACCTGGGTCAAGGAGCGTATGCTCGGCCGGATCAAGGACGCGGCCGCGGATGTCCTTGGATTTGTACCGCGCGTCGACCTGGGTTCCGCCCAGGCCGGCGCACCCATGCTTGTCCCGGAACAGCGCCCCGAGCCCAAGAGGATCATTTCTCGTCAGATGGGCCTGCCCATGGCCCATTCCCTGCCCACCCAGGTCGTGCATAACTGGCGGCATCAGTTCGATGATTTCATCGTCGGCCCCTGTAACAACCTCGCCTACGTCGCTTCCCGCAGTTTTTGCCAGGACGTCGAAGGCTCGGATCAACTTTTTCTGTGCTCCGCACCCGGTCTGGGCAAGACCCATTTGGCCCAGGCCATCGGCAGTGAAATCGCACGCCAGACCAACCGGCAGCACCTGCGTGTCTGTTACCTGAGCGCCGAAGAGTTCGCGTCCCAACTCGTCATGGCCATCAAGGCCAAGGCCGTGGAGCAATTCAAGTCTCGTTTCCGCTCCGACCTGGACCTGCTCCTGCTTGAAGACGTGCATTTTTTCCAGGGCAAGGAGAAAATGCAGGACGAGCTTTTGAATACGCTGAAATCATTGCAGAATCAGGGTCGCCGGGTGGTCATGACCAGCACCTTTCTGCCCCGCGAGCTTTCGGACATCGACCCGAATCTGACGTCCCGCTTCGCACAGGGGTTCATGGCGGTCATCAACAAGCCCGACCACCAGACACGGCTGTCCATCATCCAGGCCAAGTCCCGTGCAGCCCAGGTCAACATGCCCGGCAGCGTCGCGGAGCTGCTGGCGGCCCGGATCACTTCCGACGTGCGCCAGTTGGAGAGTTGCCTGAAGAACATCTTTCTCAAGTCCAAGCTCCTGAACATGGATATCTCCATGGATCTGGCCTGGGAGATTTTGCAGAATTACGATCTGGGCGGCGGCTCCATCGATCTGGACAAGATCATCAGCTTCATTTGTCAGGCCTATGGGTTCGGTTTTGACGATCTGCGCTCCAAGAGCCGCAAGCGGGACCGGGTCATCGCCCGCAACACCGCGTTCTATCTGGCTCGCAAGCACACCGACCTGTCTCTCGTCGACATCGGCCGGAGGTTCAACCGCAAACACTCGACAGTGATCAAGGGCATCGCCTCCGTCGAGCAGGAAGTGGCCCGCAAGACGTCCCTGGGCAACCAGATAGCCAGAACTATCAACCAGTTGCAGGCCTGAAACCTGTCCCGTTCCTTTCCGTCAATACGAAGGCCCATGCACGTTTCCGCGCATGGGCCTTTTTTATTGCGTCTCCATGCGGCCATCCCTTGAAGAACCTTCAGTTTCAACTGGAGGCATTTTCTTCAGCCAAGGCGAGCCCACCGGCCGGCGTGGCGTTCCCGCATTGAGGAGGCGGCACTTGTTCGGCATGGTCACGCCGCCGTCGTAGCGCAGGCCCATCTGTCTGGTTCTACCTCAAGGACAAACCACCGAACATTCCATGGCCTTGTCCAGCACCTTGCTGCCGCGTGCGGTCGCAAGGGCTGTCCGCAGGGCGTCAACGATGCGCTGGTCGTAGCTGTCGGCTGATGCGCGCATGATCTCCAGCGCCTGCTCAGTGCTCATGGCCGGACGGTAGGATCTGGGCCTGATCATGGCGCAGAAGCTGTTGGCCACGCTCAGGACCCTGGCCTGGATGCTGATTTCGTCGCCATGCAGCCCCTTCGGGTAGCCGCTGCCGTCCAGGCGTTCGTTCATCTGGTACACGGCCTCGAAGACCGGCAGTTCGAAGTCGATCTGGCGCAAAATGTCGGCGGCGTGGTCCACATGTTTCTGAACCATCTGCTTTTCCTCTTCCGAAAGCTGGTCCACTTTGGTCAGCACGGACTTGTCGATGAAAATCTTGCCGATCTGGGAAAGATGGGAGGCGATTTCGACCGTGGCCTTGTCTTCGGATGAGAGCTTCAGGTTTTCCGCCAGCAGGGAGGAGATGTCGCGCATCAGCACGGAATGTCCCGCCAGATAGGGGTCCGTGAACTCGATGGCCTTCACCAGCGCCTCGACCGTCTGGGAGATGGCCTGGCGCTTGCGCTCCTCGGCCTTGACCATGCTCGTGATGTCACGGAACACGGAAACGATGCCTTGGGGCGCGTCCGCGTCATCCTTGAGCATCACTTTCGTGATCTGGAAATGGTGCTCCTGCGACTTCAGGAAAATCCGCTCGGTGAAGGTGACGGGCTTGCCGGCCTTCAGGGCCTGGTCGTCTGACTGTTCCAGGCGTTTGCCCGTGTCGAAGCCGAAGAGGGCGATGTCGTCGAGGCCGAGCACTTCCTCTTCGGGCCTTCCCACGCCTTCGGCCAGTGCGGGGTTTGCGTAGGTGTAGTTGCCGTCGAGGTTCTTCACTGCGATGAAGTCCGGGATGGTGTCGTTGATGGAATCCAGGAAATTGCGCTGCTGTTCCAGTTCCTGGGCCAGGGCCCGGAATTCTCCGGCGATGCGCTTGTGGTTCTGGCCCAGGGTGCGCCACCAGATCGCGCCGAACAACAGGCTCAGCACCATGGCGATGAGGCCGGCGATGAGTACGGAAATGCGAGTATAGTCCTGCAGGCTCTTGGTCGCATCCTGGACATCGACTTCCTGCACCATCCAGAGATTGAGGTCGGCTATCTTGGCCCCCAGTGAGAAGACACTGGCCTGTCCCCCAAGGCTGTTGCGCTTGGCAAATCCGAGGCGCTGCCCCGAGTCGAGTTCCGGCGGAGCGGCCAGCGGCGTGATGCCGCCCGGGGTCCAGGGGACAATCTCTTCGAAGCCGTTTTCCGTCATCTGCATGATGCGCGTGCGTTCCCCCTTGGCCGACATGGCAGTGTTGGAAAGCAGGGCGGTGATGGTCGTGCCTGCGCTTTTGGTCAGCATGACCACGGCCACGGCCTTTTTCACATCGCCTTCCTCGGCCGTCGACAGGATGGGGACGAACATGTCGATGACCAGGCCGTTATCCGTCTGCCTGAGAGGCGAGAAATGGGGCATGGGGTAGGCAAACGTCTTTTTGATCAGTCCCGTCTGCATGGGGGAGAGCGGAGAAATGCGGTTGTCGGAGCCGAGGTAGGACTGCCCGCTGCGATGCACTATCCGGCCGGAAAGAAATCCCGCAAAGGAGGTGAAGTCGGCGAACGTCTGGTGCATGAGGGGAAACTGGTCCGTCAGTTGCGACATCTGATCATAGGCTTTGCCTTCGGGGATGATGCCGGTGATCAAAAAACTCGGATCGGCATCGATGAGGTCCATATCCGTTGCATAGAGCCGGAACAGATCCGAGGAGATGAGTTTTTCCGTCTGCTGGACCAGACCGCCCAGCCAGGAGGTGAAGACTTCCGCCCGGCTGTTGGCCAGAAGTTCCAGCCGCTCCCGGACCTGCACGTTGAGTTCCTCCTGTTTGTCTCTGACGGTCCAGGCCACCCATGCCAGAAGCGCTGCGAGAATCAGCGAGATTATGGCG
Source organism: uncultured Desulfomicrobium sp. (assembly GCA_937872685.1). Classification (GTDB taxonomy): domain Bacteria; phylum Desulfobacterota; class Desulfovibrionia; order Desulfovibrionales; family Desulfomicrobiaceae; genus Desulfomicrobium. The sequence goes on along the minus strand of CALMTS010000018.1, from coordinate 6,495 downwards.
ATTCCCATGATCAGTTCGGACTTGTTCCTGCCCATGACGGGCGGGGCCGTTCTGCTGCTTTCTAGTGTCATGTTCCCGTCTCCATTAAGGTTTTGTGTCCAGGGGGATGTGTGACCACCGGTATTTTTCATTCAAGGAATAATACGGAACGTAATGCCGGAACTTGCTGTGGGAAAAGATGACGCTCGTGACATTGTCGAGGACATAGGCGTCTCCGTCCATGAAAACGGCCAGGATCGCATGCGCGATGCCCCGGATGCGGTCTTTCAGCACGACAATGCGCAAATCGTCCGGGGAAAAGCCAAGTTCCCGCAGCGCAAAGTACTTGGTGATGGCGTAGTCTTCGCAATCACCGGAAAGTTTCAGAAATTCCTGCGGGGTGGCCCACCAGTCCGAGGTCCCGTACGCATCCTGATCCAGACGGTAGGGCCATTTGTTGAAGAAGGCATTGACCGTCTTCAGCTTCTCGAACGGCGCGAGTCCCCTGCTTTGCGCCATGATGCGCTGCCAGCTCGCCGCGCCGGGGGGACATCCCTTGCCCGGTGTGCATGAATCGAGCTGCCGCACTTGGGCCTCGGCTTTGGACAGGACACGCTTCCACTTCGGCAGCGCATTGAAATTGCCCCGGAACGCTGCGGTCTGGAAGAGCCGTATCTGCGAGGACTTTGATTGCTGATCCTGCGCCTGCCCTTTTTTGGCTTTCGCGTCAGTGTCTGCAGCCTGCCCTTTCGCTCCCTCCTGCCCCGGATCATCTTCGGGCAACCGCCCGGTTTCTGAGGTTGCGTCCCCGCTTTGCTCCCGGACCGGATCGGGGACCGGTTTGCCCGGCGCTGTTCGCGTCTGCCCCCTCCATGGTTTGGAGGCCGCGTCCGCGACCCTTTCCGGGAGAGGTCCTGCATCCATTTCCGGCGTCGTTGCCGGCGTGATGACGGTCCCGGAATTCCCTTTGTTGACCTGTTCTTGCCCCGCCGTTGAGTTTCCTGCCTTTTCTCCCGCCGCTCTTTCAGTTTGTGCGGTTCGGTTTTGCGTGACCGCAGGTTCCCCCGGGGGCTGAACCGGCTCGGTGCCCATTCCCGCCGCGCTTCCCCGGATGCGCAGCCACCCTGTTTCCTTCGCCGCCAACGGGGCCAAAAGGAAAATGGCAGCCGCAAGCAGGAGGGTGAGGGTCAGGGCGGACCGCTTCAAGGCATCAACGCTCCCTCAAGGCGTTCTCCTTGGCCTTGAGAATGGGTTTGAGCAGATAGTCGAGGACACTCTTCTTTCCGGTCAGGATGTCGACGCTGGCCGTCATGCCCGGAATGATGGGCAATTTTTCGCCTCGATACACGATGGCCGAGGCCTTGGTGCGCAACTTGACCTTGTAGAAACTTTCGCCCTTCTGGTTCTCGATGGTGTCCGCGCTGATCTGCTCCACGGAACCTTGCAGACCGCCGTAAATGGAGAAATCGTAGGCGGTGATCTTGATCATGGCTTTTTGCCCGGGGTGCAGGAACGCGATGTCCGCGGGCTTGATGTTGGCTTCGATGAGCAGTGTGTCGTCCAATGGGACGATCTCGAGGATGGGTTCGCCAGGTTTGACCACGCCTCCGAGCGTGTTCAGGATAACCTGTTTGACCGTTCCGCGTACCGGGCTCCGCACGTCGGTGCGCATGACCCTGTCCTTTCCGGCCTTCAGCGCGTGCGTCTTGGAATTCAGTTCCACCTGATGCTGGTACATCTCCTGTAATGCCATGGCCTTGAACTCTGCCAGTCGCTGGGCTTCACGCTGTTTGATCTCCTGTGCCGCCTGTTGGGTTCGCGGGATGGCGACATTGAGGCTCTGCACGTCCCCGCGCAGTGAACTGACGGCGCGTTCAAGGGAGAGGTAGTCCACCCGCGGGTACACGTTCTTCTCCATAAGCGGCTTGGCGATGTTCATCTGCTCCTGGGCCAGTTTCAGATCCTGAGCGGCCTGGTTGCGACGGATGGTCATCTCCTGGGCTTCCTGGACGCGTTGCGAGTACTGGCTGCGCAGGATGGCCATTTCCTGGTTCAACTGGGCCATGCGGGCCTGATAGATGGCCATCTGGTCTCTGACGGCGTCGGGGGCCTTGGCTTTGAGGTCGTCGTCGAAAATCGGTTCGGTATTGGTCGCCTCTGCGTTCAGGCGCGCGATGGCCGCCTGGTGCTCGAGGGCCTGGCTGGCAACGTCCTTCAAGGTGCTCTGGGCCACCTCGTTGCTGATGCGGACCAAGATGTCTCCCTTTTCCACGATCTGGTTTTCGCGGACCAGGATGTCCTCGAGAATGCCGCCTTCCAGGTTCTGGATGATCTGCACCCGTTGCGAGGGAATGACCTGGCCCATGCCGCGCGTGACCTCGTCGAGGATGGCATAGTGGGTCCAGGCCACAAAGGCGCCCAGCATCAGGCAGATGGTCAGGGACAGAACATAGGCCCAGCGGTGTCCGCGACGGTAAAGGGCGGCGTCGACCTCGCTCATGAAGTTGAGATCGGATTCGGAATATCTGGATTTATTCACTTTTTGCTCCATTGCCGCGCTGCTGCAGCTCGGCCAATACCGCATTGCGCGGGCCGTCGGCAATGATTTTGCCGTCTTCGAGGGCGATGACGCGGTTGACCAGGGACAGCAGGCTTGGCCGATGGGTGATGAGGATCAGGGTCTTGCCCCTCAGGGCTGCCGAGAGCCGAAGCTTCAGCACCGCCTCGACGCCGACGTCCATGGAACTGCTCGGTTCGTCCAGAATGACGATGTCCGGGTCCAGGAGCAGGGTGCGGGCGATGGTTATGGCCTGCCGCTGCCCCCCGGACAGGGCCAGCCCTCTTTCACCAACCTGAAGGTTGAAGCCGGCCGGGTTGTTCTTCACGAAGTCCGTCACCCCTGCGATGGTCGCGGCCCGCAGCAGGGCCTGGTCGCTGACGTGGGGAGCTCCGAGGGTGATGTTTTCGCGCACCGACCCGAAGAAAAGGAAATTGTCCTGGGCCATGTATCCGATTTTGGCCCGGAGCTCCGCCGGATCCAGCTGGCGGATATCCATGCCTCCAATCTTCACCGAGCCGCGCTGGGGCATGTAGAGCCCGGTGATGAGCTTGCCGAGCGTCGTCTTGCCCGACCCCATCTTGCCGATAATGGCCACATGCTCGCCCTGGGCTATGTGGAAGTCGAGGTAGGACAGGGCATTGGTCAGGCCGCTGGGGTATTTGAAGCTGACTCCCTCGAAGGTGACGGTGCCGCGCAGGTCATGGTGCTCCATGCGCTGGGCTTCTTCTGGACGCTCGCTGGGGATCTGCATGAGCAGATCGAGGTTTTTCAGGGCCATGCGGCTCTGCTGCAGGCGGGTCAGCATTGCGGCGACGGCTCCCAGCGGACTCATGGCGCGTCCCACGAGAATGGCGCACGCGATGAGTCCGCCCGTAGTCAGTTCTCCTGCGGCGATGCGGTACACGCCCCAAATGACGATTCCACAGTAAACGGCCTGCGAGGCGAACTGGGTGAAGCTGAGGGAAAAGGTGCTCAGCGCCTTGGAGCGTATGGCCGAGCGCGCACCCTGCCCGATGATTTTTTCCCAGCGGCCGAGCATGGGGCCTTCGGCCCGGCTGGTCTTGATGGTCTCCATGCCGCTGATGGCCTCTACCAGGAGGGCGTTTTTCTGAGTCGCTTCCTTGTATCCGCCCTCGATGGCCCGTTTGAGAGGCCCCTGCATGACGATGCCGACCAGGATGACAATGGGTGCCGCGACGGCGGGAACGATTGCGATCGGGCCGCCAATGTAGGCGATGATGACAATGAACAGGATCAGGAACGGCAGGTCGACCAGGGCCAGCAGCGTGGTGGAACTGAAGAATTCACGCAGGGAGTCGAACTCGCGCATGTTGTTGACCATGGCTCCCGTGGACTCGGGCTTGAAGTCCATGCGGATGGACAGGAGGTGGCTCATGAGCTTGCTGGCCACCAGGATGTCCGCATTGCGCCCTGCGATGTCCACGAAATAGCCGCGCAGGTTCCTGAGGGCGAAATCGAAAAAGAAGGCCAGCCCTACGCCCACGGCCAGGACCCAGAGGGTCTCCAGGGCGTTGTTGGGCACGACACGGTCGTACACGTTCATGGTGAAGATGGGCGAGGCAATGGCCAGAAGATTGATGAAGATGGAGGCCATGGCCACGTGCCGGTAGATGGGAAGGAAATGGAAGATGGTGCCCCAGAACCATTCCTTGGTGTTGAAAATTTTGAGCCCTTCGGTGCGGCTGTCCAGAGTGCCCCTGGGCCGGGCAAAGACCGCGTGCCCCGAATAGGTCTGGCGCAGGGTTTCCAATGGGGTTTCGAAGGGCGCGTCCGGATTCTCGGGCATGATGATGCGCGCGTTGCTCCCCTCCACTCCGGCCAGTATGCAGGCGCCGCCGTCGTTCGTGAGCAGTATGCAGGGAAGGTTCAGGGGGGAGATTTTTTCGATGGACGGCTTGTGCACGATACGGGCGTCGATGCCCTCGCGGCGGGCGGCCCTGATGCAGGCGTAGGGAGTCAGCCCTTCCTGGGTATGCGGGAGGCCCGACTCCAGGGCCGTCACTGTGACCGGCTTGCCATGCAGGCGGGAGACGATGGCCAGGCATTCGACCAGGGGCGGGGTGAAGGCGACCTGGGAGGGTGCGAGTTGAATGGTGATGGGTCTGGCCTGCTTGGAAGCAGCGGGAGCTTTGGCCTCCACCTGGGTGATTTTCGGATCATTCATGCGCGCGCAACCTCTAGGATACAGAATTTGTAGGACTTTATGCCGGGAATCCTGGCCTTGCAAGGGAAATCGGGTCAGCTGGCGTTCACCCGAAAGTATGAGGGAAGATGAAAATTTAAAGAAGTATTAGTACGCATTCCTCTTAATTCTTTTTCCCAATAATACGTATAATTACGAGTAAAGCTGATATTCGAACGCCTAAAAAAAATTAGTACCAAGAGATTTTTTTTTCATACTTGACCCGGGGTTGTGGGGGCTAGATATAAGTAAGCATCATAAGAATAATAATTCAGAACTACTTATCAATACCAAGTCCCGGTCCGGGCGGAGGGTCTCATGGCTGAAGCGACGCAGAACACCAAGAACATAGTAGTCCAGGCTCCCACGGCAGGCGAAACAGTCGTCATCAAGGCCATGCCCGGACAGGATATCGTGTTGTCTGAAGCCTTTGAGCAGGCAGAGCCTGTGCTCGAAGGGTCAACAGTCCTTTTCGATTTCGACAACGGCGGAAAGGTCGTCATCGATTTTGCTGAACTGGGAGACGTCGAGATTCCCCGCATTGTTCTGGCAGACGGAACAGTGCTGGGCGTGCAGGAGTTCCTGGCTTCGCTTGGCGGCGAGATCGAACCCGCCGCAGGGCCGGCGGCCGGCGCCACCGGAAGCGGAGGCGTTGGCGAGTACGGCGATGACGCCGGCAATATCATCGACGGCGTGGACAAGTTGGGAGGGTTGGATCCCCGTAATTTCACCACGATCACGGTGGAACCGATAGATGCATCCCCGGCGGAAGAGGCCGGTGATGGCATACCGACCAATCCGATCGATGACCTGATCACCGTCGAGGAAGAATCCATCCCCGGAATCGGCGGCATTGATGAGGCCGATGGCTACTCCCACCAGGCCTCCGGCACCTTCGCAGACAACGCCGATTGGGGGCCTGACGGTTTTGGCGGTATCGTAAGCGTGAACGGTCAGCCGCCGGTTGGCGGGATTATCACCGTTTCCAATGGCGTTGGTACGCTCGTGGTCGACGCAGCTTCGGGTGCGTATACGTACACCCAGGATGACAATGTCCTGGAAAGCGGGGCCGGAGAAAATCTGCAGACCGCTCCTTCGTTTGTCATCGTCGGACAGGACGGGAACGGCACGACGATAAGTTTTGGATTGAACGTGCAGGTTGTGGACGATGTTTCGCAAGCTGAACTCGTTGCCGTTGCCGAAGCCACCGTTTCCCTTGACGAGACGATAGGCGGCGAAGGCAGTTTTGATGATGACGTGAGTGGCAATTCCTTTGATGGCTCATGGGGAACACCCATCGGCCTGATTTCCGATGTGTGGGTCGTGGATTCCAGCGGAAGCAAGTTTGGCGCTGATAGCGAAGGCGCAACCAAGGTCCTTTCGTTGTCGATCTCTGAAAGTGATTCTGGCCTGCAGACCACGGACGGGCAGGATATCACGCTGTATGCGGAAGGTGACAAGGTTGTCACCGGGCGCGTTGGCGGTGAGGATGGGACCGTGGTCTTCGCCATTGAAATCAACGACGACGGGGAACTGACCGTCGCCCAGTACGGATCGCTGAAGCACGGCGACATCAACGACCACGATGACGTGGTTGGCCTTGCGGGCAAGCTGAATGCCGTAGTGACTGTGACGGATGGTGATGGGGATGTCGGCACCGCGCAGATCGACATTGGGGCAGCTATCAGTTTTCAGGATGACGGTCCGACCCTGACGGTCGAGACCGAGGTTTCCGAGACCGAGGCGGCGGCGC
>CALMTS010000017.1 GCA_937872685.1 uncultured Desulfomicrobium sp. | reverse complement strand
GGGCCGAAAAACACCAGGAGCAGGCGGACGCGGTCCGCTCCGACGGCCGTTTCACCGGGGGCAAAGGCTAGGCGGACGCCTGGAAACACGTTCGCATCCCGGCACGACCATGCCGGGCCTTCTCATATTTTCACCACATCGCGCGGGACAATGCATACACATCCCTCAAGAAACTCCGTCCTGCCCGTCGTCCTGTCGGCGGCAGTCATTCTCGTCTTCGCGTTGCATTATTTCCCCATGCTGTCCGCGGGAAACATCCTGAGGTGGGATGAATACCTGACCCTGGAACGATCGAGCGGCTTTGCGCAGCACCAGGACTGGTTCACCGTTTTCGGCAATCAATCCCCGAGCTTCCACAAGCCGCCCCTGCAGTACTGGCTGACGGCCGCGCTTCTGAACAGGGGGGTGGACCTGGAATTCGCGCTGCGCGTGTGGCCGTTTCTGTTCGGGCTGTCGCTGCTGGCCGCGGTGGGCCTGCTGGCCCATGCCATGGCGCCGGACAGGCCATGGGCCATCCCGGCGGCCGTGCTGGTCATGTCCGGCTCCGGCCTGCTCTGGAATTACAGCGTGTCGGCCATGCTCGATACGGGGGCGGCGTTTTTCGCGACCCTCGCCGTGGCCGCGTTCCTGCTCGCCATCCGCCGACCGCGGTGGTGGTATGTCGTCGCGGTGGCGGTGGGCCTCGGGTCGATGCAGAAGGCGCCGACGGCGTTGCTGGCGTGCGTCGTGGCCGCAATGGCCGTGGCCGCGGCCGGAAACAGCTGCGGCGCCCCGCCGCGGGAGATTGTGCGCAATCCCCATTTCCGACGGTCCGCCGTCCTGATGGCCGCCCTCACGCTTTTCTGGCCGCTGGTCCAGACCGCGAGGTACGGGCGAAGTTATTTCAGGATCGCGCTGGGTCACCAGATGCACGAACGCTTCGCCCCGACGCTGAACCTTGCGGATTTTCAGATGCAGTGGTGGGACTGGCTGCGCGGGAGCGATTTTTTCCTCTGGCTGCCGGCCATTGTCGCCATACTGGTCCTGCCGTTCATGCGCCGGCGACTGGAGACGTTCGTTCCGGCCCTCCTTTTCGCGCTCTTCTGCGCCGCCATGACCCTGGCCTCGGGCCGCATCTTCGACCGCTACCTGCTGCAGGCCTTCCCGCTTCTCGCGGCGGCCCTCGGCGCCGCGCTGGCCCTGGCCCTCCCGTACCGGCCCCTGGCCGCCGCGGCGGCGCTGGCTCTGGCCCTGAGCGCCGGCCAACCCTTCCAGACGGTGGACTCCCTGGGCCTGGAAAAGGGCGGGATAGCGGTCTTCATTCCCTTTCTGCAGGACTTCTCACACGCGCTGCGGGACAACGAGACGCCCGTCAGGTGCGTCTGGGGCGAAAAGTGGGGCAGGATCTATCCGGCGGCCATCCACCATTACGCCGGCAATGGCCGGAAGTTCCGCGTCATCCAGGGCCCTGACCAGCTGGTTAAGAGCGGCCATCCCCCGTACCGCGGCATCTGCCATGCGGAACAGTTCGGGGATCTCGCGGCGCTGTGGGCCGGGCTGCACGTCGTGGCGGAATGTGACGACATGGTCCACTGGGTCAGCGGGGACACCCTCGAAGCCGTCAAGGAAAAAGGGCCCTGACCCCTCACCCACGAATGCCGCATGGGCGTCGCCGCCGGACCGCCGGGGCGTTCAGCGCACCCCGGCGCGTATGGTCAGCTTGCCGGTGATCCACGGGACAAAGCCTACCGATACCGGCAAACCCGTCAGCATGGCCCCTCCCGGGATGGACACGAACCCGGGGCGCGACGCGGAGCGTGAGGCGCCGAGCAGTTGGTCGTTGGTGTACAGGACGAGGTAGCGGGGCCGCTTGTCGAGGACGGCCAGATCGATGACGCCGGCCAGTTTGGCCGGGGCCGGGGGCAGCAGGGAGGCGCGGACCGGAGCCAGGAGGCCGTTTTCCACCCTCGCGACGACGGTGAAATCCTCATCCAGCAGCAGGGCGGCCGGCGAGAAGATGCGCAGGCGGTCGATGATGCCGCTGGAAAAGGGGTGGCTCGTGATGGACACCGCCTGCGCCCCGGGCGGCAGGGCGAAGGCCCTGAAGCAGCTCCGGCCTTCGGGAAAGGCGAAGACGCCCTGTTCGCCCGTGATTTCGAACGACACGTTCCGCCCGGCGGGAAGCGGCTCGAAGCGCATCTGCGCAAGGGACGCGCAGCACAGCGGCTTGGCGTCGAGGTGCGCGCGGAAAAATTCCTGACGGGGCCGCGCCTCGCTGATGTCCGTCACCTCGAGCCTGCCGATCGCGGCACTGTCCAGACTCGGGTCGAGACGTCCGAGGGCCTCGAAATCCGCCTTGGAATCATCGCGCATTTCCGTTTTCACATCCCGGACATTTGCCCCGGAGATCGTGTGGAACTCCTTCCTGCCCACAAGGCGCAGTTCGCCGAAATAGTACGCCCGGCCGGCCTCCGGCACCGTAAAGGCGCACGAGACGACGTCACCCGTGGGCGGGTAAAGCCCCATGGTCAGGACATGCCGGCCGGGCGGCAGCAGCCAGTGGAAGCGCCCGTCGCCCTCGAAGGACTGCACGATCATGAGCGGCTCGGCCGTCGATTCGAGCTCGTGGATGGTTATGGGCGTCGAGATGGGGCTGAGCGTCCCCACCTCGCCGTCCCGGACCAGGAGGATCTTCCCGAACACCAGGCTCTTGCCCGTCGATTGCAGCGTGCCCGGGGCGTAGCGCAGCGAGGCGCAACCCGCCGCCAGCAACACCGCCAGGCACAGGACGGGAACAAGAAACCGGGTGAGCCTTGGGACGGTCATGCTGGTATCCTCGGATGTATGCGTGGACATCGTGTCTGCGAGAGGCGCTGCGGATTCTGTATTGGGCTTTGCGCCCGGTGGCAACGCCGTCGGCGCATCCCCGGGCAGCACGGCAGGATGTTTTCGCACTGCATGCATGAAACGGTGCAGCGCCGATGCCTCAAGAACCAATCGTGAACGGCCGGCACCCGGACCAGGCCGGGCCTGTGCGGGGGACTGACGGAAAAGATGAAAAAACGGCAAATTCCGCTCCACCTACGGCGTATTCTTTGCTAGTCTTCCTATAAGAACCTAGGAGGGCGCCATGGAACATACTGAGCAACCCGTACGAATCATGGTCGATGATACTGAATTGACGCTCCATCCCCTTGATTCCGGCGATGTGGCCCTGACGCCCGCGGGGGCAAACCTTGTGCGCCGGGCGGCCGTGTCCCTGCTGGGCGAGCGCATGCCAACCAGGGTCCTGGAAGACCTGACCATGCAGCAGACCCTGGCGCTCTTCGCGGACCTGGTCTGCTGGGAGGAGGAGTCCGGCCGTCTCTTCATGTGCGCGGACCTCCCGGGCCACTGCTACTGCCTGCCCATACCGGCGGAACATTGGCGGATCTTGACCCGCGGACAGAGCGTGCACTGAGCACGGCCGCTCCCTGCCGCCGGGAATGCGCGACGCGCTGGCGGGACGGGGGCATGGAACACGTACGTATATTTGTAACGATCAAAGCAGGTTGGCGAGAGTACGTACGCATCGGAAAATATGGACAGGCCGCGGCGCAGACCCGAGGCCACGCGGAAAAAAAATCCCGGCGCACCTGGTCCGGAATATGCTAATGATAAGGTAACTGGAGCCGCAGGTGACAGGGGATTGGCAGAACAACACAGCACGAAACACTTTGAAAAAAGAGCTGCCGCGATTCCGGCGCACGGTGATTCCGGTGAAGGGGGCCTTCGGGCTCCCTTTCTTTTTGTCTTGGGTTTTGCACCGTGTTGGCGTAGCGGGGAGACGCACCGCGGCCGGGCGGGGCACGTCCGGCCCCGACGCGAAGGGCCGCCATCAGGAGATCTGCCATGAAGTCACTCTGCGTATTCCTGGGATCGAGCCAGGGCAACCACCCCGCGTACATGGAGGCCGCGACGGCCCTTGGCCACGAGCTGGCCAGGCGGGGGATCGCCTGCGTTTACGGCGGCTCCCGCACGGGCCTCATGAACCGGCTGGCGGACAGCGTGCTGGAGGCGGGAGGGGAGGTTGTCGGCGTCACCGTGCAGCTGCTGAAGGACAAGGAAGAGTTCCACCGGGGGCTGACCCGCCTGCATGTCGTGCCGACCATGCACGAACGCAAGACCCTCATGATCGAACTCTCCGACGCCTTCCTGGCCCTGCCCGGGGGCATCGGCACCTTCGACGAGTTCTTCGAGGTCTACACCCTGCGCCAGCTCGGGTTCCACTCCAAGCCCTGCGGCCTGCTGGACGTCAACGGCTTCTACGGACCCATGAAGCTCATGCTCGACACGGCGGAGCGGGAGGGGTTCATGAAGCAGCCGTACCGGGAAGCCATCGCCGTATCGGCCGACCCTTCCGAACTGGTCGGCCTGCTGATGGACAGGGCGCGCCACCCGTAGCGCAGATTGGGGTCCGGCCCGGATACCCGTCCAGGCCCCGCACGGACGCGCACACGAAAAATCCCGGCAGTCTGACCGGGATTTTTTGTGTGTCAGTGCGGACGTATTTATTTGAATCCGTAAGGGTAATTCAGGGCCGCGCCGTATTTGGACGTATGCTTGTACGTTATCGGAATCAGCGACCCCTTGCGGTACATCATGACGTACTCGAGCCGTTCCCGTTCACCGTCCTTGTCGACCTTCTGATCGATTTGCGCAGTGAATATCCACCCGAACGTCGCGTGGCTCGAATTGCGCAACCGCACCCAGCCCTTCTGCGGGTCGTTGAGCAGACGGTACCTGGCGGAGTCTGGATATTTCAATTCTTCCTCACCGAATTTCTTCAATTGCTTCAAACAATCCTTTTCACTCGGTTTCTTTCCGTAGTCGGCCGACGACAGATCCGGCTCCGTCGGCGCATAGACCATGCATCCCGTCAGAAAAAGTGACAGAACCAGAAAGACACATACAAAGCCTGTTCGTTTCGTCATGCAGTACCTCCTGAAATGTGCAGTCGGATAAATCTTCGCTGAATCCCGCATAGCACCACAGGGACCAGCTGCAAAGGGCTATGGCGCCGGCTGGAAACCCATCCTGCATCTGCAGTGCAGGACTGGCTGGTGGCTGCGGCTCCCGGCAAATAGGTATGCATGGTCCTGCCTCTTTCCTTTTCATCCTTTTTCCTGAACAATATCGGCATTGAAACGGAGGGCCAATGGAAGAAGCCAGGACGTTCACGGCGGCGGACGGCGCGCGCATCGCCTACCGCATCACCCGGGCCGGGCAACCGCGCAGGACGCTCGTGCTGCTGCACGGGGTGGCCAGCAACATGACGCGGTGGTGGAATTTTCTCGAAAACACGCACTTGGCGGAAAGCTGGGACATCCTCAGGCTCGACCTGCGCGGGCACGGCGGTTCCGTGTCGCGGGGCCGCATCGGCATGGACGTGTGGAGCGCCGACCTCGCCGGGCTGCTGCGGCATGAGGGCATCGCGCAGGCCGAGGTGGCGGGGCACTGCCTCGGGGCCAACCTGGCCCTGTGGTTCGCCCGCCTGAACCCCGGACTGGTCTCGGGCCTGGTGCTGATCGAACCCATGTTCCGCGCGGCCATCACCGGGCGGATGACCCGCGTCCTGCACCTGCGCCCGTTCCTGGCCGCCCTGGTTCCGCCCCTGCGAGCCCTGGCGGCCCTGGGCGTCCACCGGCGGCGGCTGGCCCCCCTCGACCTGTCCGTGCTGGACCAGGCCGCCTACGAAACCATGGCCGGCGGCTCCTTCCCCACGGACCGCTACTCGTCGCCCGTCCACGAACTGCGCGTCCTGCCCACGGTCGCCTACCTGCAGGACCTGCTGGCCGTGACCGACCCCCTGCCGGACCTCGCGGCCATCCGCGCGCCCGCCCTGGCCCTGCTGTCCAGCGGCGGCATCTTCGGCGACCCCGGCCTGACCGCAAGGCTCCTCGCCGGCCTGCCCGACTGCCGCATCGAGCGCCTCGAAGCCGTGCATTGGATTCCCACGGAACAGCCCCAAGGTATGCGCGAAGCCATCGAGCGCTGGTGCGCCAGGCACGGCGCGCCGAGGTGACGACCGGGAAAACTTGCGGCACCGGCGGGGAGTGTCGTATCCTCTGCCGTCAGGGTCAGCCCTCCGGCTTTCCCGCCCGCTCCGGAACACCACGTCAGGAGGACGGCGCCACATGATACGGAACTCCCCAGACCGGAATCGCTCCTCCGCCCCCACGGGCATGCGCCCCTTGGGGCGTTTCGTGCTGCCCGTGCCCGCAGGCATGGAGCTGACCGCCACCTGGTTCAGGATCAACCGGATATCCGTCGAGGAAATCCCCTGGCGTACGGGACCGGGGCAGCGCGACAGCCTGCGCGCCCTCAGGGAGTCCATTGGGGCGCAGGAGGGGGCCTGGAGCGGGGAGCGGACATTCCCCGGCGGCTGGGAGGAAAGGGACGCAAGCGAACTCTGCGGTGTCCCGGCCATGCTCCTCTGTACCAACGGCCGGCGCGCGGACCACAACATCGACGTCCACATCGGCCTGCCGGACGTGATCCTGCGCCTGACGGAAAACCGCCCCTTCGACATCTGCGGGGAGTGCCTGACCCCGCACGGCCCCATCCTCAACCTGTCCCGGCATTACCGGCACGGCTGCGAAGGCGTCTCGCCGGACAGCTTCTTCCTCGCGTCAGGGCGCATCGAAGGCCTGGGCACATGGAGCGAGCAGGCCGGGGCGAGCCTGGACCGGCCGGCGGACGGCGGCCGCCCCAGAATCCACCTGACCTTCACCACGCACCTGTTCGCCCGGCCCTGCGATCCGCCGCGCATCATCGAGGCCGTCAAGCCAGCGGCCAGCAAGTACAGGATCAGCCTGGAGGTCCTGCGTTCGCAGATACGGCCCCTGGCCGGGATGAAAGGCCTGGAGGAGGTCTATATCCTCCGGCCCCGGGACGAAAGCGGCGACGGCTGCCCCAGGTTCACCGCCTGCTGGGAGTACGAAGGCATCGGCGGCGACCCCGAGCGGCCCCACATCGAACTGAAGATGACTTGCCGGGCCGAAGCCCTGGAGGATGCCCTGCGCATGTGGGACGAGGTCATGACGAATTTCGTCCCGGTCCGGAAATACACCTTCCCCTGACCGCCCCCGCCGTGCGCCGGAACGCCTGCGCGCGAGTCGGGGGCGAGGACCGGCCTACCCGGCGAAACCGTTCAGGAAATCCACGATCTCGGCCTCGGTCTCGGGACGCAGCATGCTCTTGTAGATGTTGGCGTGGGTGATGACGGTGTGGCGCTTGTCCGAATAGCCGTAGCTCAGGATCACCACGTGCTTCCGGCCGTGCTTGCCTTCGATCCTGTTGAAGATCACGACCTGCCCGTTGACCTTGACGAGCTCGGACTCCGTGAGCTGCGCGTCCTTCAGCCCGTAGCTTTCCACCAGCCTCGTGTAGATCTGCGTCAGGGCCATGGGCTCGTCGTAATGCAGGATGCCGGCGGTGGTGAACCTGCGGGTGTTGAAGTCGATGCTCGACCCGTCTTCGCTTTTCACGTTCCACAGCCGTCTGTCGTAATAGAACGCGGTCCCCGTCTTCCCGATGGCGATCCGGTCCACGGCGTTGTCCGGTTTCCTCCGCTCTTCCAGGTGCCTGTACTTCGAGGCGAGCCCTTCGTCCTCCGGCCACACGCCCCTGTCCTTCGGAGCGCAGGAAGCCGCGAGCAGGATCAGGACGGATACGATCAGGTATTTCATCAGGCCGAACCTCCAATGGTGAATTCGTTGCGCTGGGCCTTTCGGGCCGGCGTTCAATCGGGCCGCGCGTACACCGCGAAGAAATGCGGCACGGGCGGGTCCTGGGTGTCGTCATAGGCCAGAAAATGCGTCTCGCGCAGGCCGGCGCGCACGAAGCCGTCGATCTCGTCCCGGTCCAGGGCGATGGGGAAGGTCTGCGAGTCATCGCCGCGTTCCCGGCTGCGGCACGACACCACCACTTCGCCTCCGGGCGCGACCAGCTCCGCGATGGCGTTCAGGGCCCGGACCCGGTTGGGGCCCGTCAGAATCTGGATGGTGTTGCACTCGTACACGAGATCGAAGCCGCGCCGCCAGGCGGCGGGGTGGTCGAAGAGGTCGGCCGTGACGTACTCCACGGGGCTGCCGGGGTAGCGCTTGCGGCACATGTCGATGGCCGAAGGCGAGATGTCGAAGGCGACCACGTCGAAGCCGTGCTCCCTGAGGGCCTCTGCGTCGTCGCCCAGGCCGCAGCCGACCACGACGGCGCGCCGGCCGGCGGGAACGGGGCGCCGCCCGATCCAGTCGATCAGCAGGGGGTTTGGCTCCAGATCCGCCCAGTAGATCTTGCGGATTTCACCGCCGGCCCGGGCGTAGAATTCCTCGAACCAACCGTCGGGGTCGCCCTTCTCGGCGTAGGACTTGGCCAGAAGCAGGGTTGCGAGCTTGGGGTTTTCCATGGGCTTTCCTTGCCGGTTCAGATGTAACGCTATGGCGTTGCGGTCAGGCATTCCGACGTTTCGCGCACACTGCCCCCGCCACAAGGGCCCTGGCGCCAGGAAACAGCCGTGTGTCCGGGCCTGGCGGATGAAAGGGAAGCGTCGTAGCAAACTGATACGGATGATATCGAATTCGGTCAGGCAAGACCATGCCCATTTTCATAAGCCGGCCGCGAGCAGGAGGATGGCGGGAGCAAAGCCGCATGGCTCCGCTCCCGCTCTCATTCAGTAGGGGTTGCCCATGTTCAGGGCCGTGTGGACGGTGTCGGCGAAGAAGGCCGCGCGTCCGGCCAGTTCGCCGAGCAGGGCGAGGATGGGGAGCCAGGACGGGATGGTCCGGCTCTTCCAGAGCGCGCCCAGGCAGGCCGCCATGACGGCGATGCCGGCCCAGTAGAGCGGGGAGCCGAGCCAGGCCAGGCCGGTCTGGCGCATGACCTCGCCGCCGGAGAGCCACACGCAGGGCGCGGCCAGGCGCACGACCAGACCCGTCACCAGGGCCGAGGTGCAGACCCGCGCCAGCAGGGCCTGGCTGCCCGCGCCGGCGAACCAGCTGGCGAAACCCGCGCCCAGGACCACGGCCGAGATCAGGAAGAAGACCGTGGGCAGGGCGTTGTTGACCGCCGGGAGGGCGGGCGGGGCGTAGGTCAGGCCCGAGGCCAGGACCGTAGCCAGACCGGCCGCGACAGCGCCCCAGAGCAGGGCGCCCCGGCCGCCGCCCGTGGCCGCGCCGGCGACCGCCAGGGCCATGAAGGCGCCCGCGGCCAGGACCTCGCGGCTGAGCCACGCCGTTTCGAGATGCGCCAGGGCCCGGTACGCTTCCAGGGGATGGCCGAGATGGAAGAGGGAGGCGGCAAGCCCCAGGGCCATGAGGCCCGCGACGAGCAGCCATTCATTGCGGGCCTCGCCCGCGCCGTGGCCGGCGAACCCGCGCACGGCGCTCATGAGGACCATGCCGACGGCCGCCTGGGAAAGCACCGTGAACAGGACCAGTGGTAATTCCATGGATTGCATCTGCTACCTCCTTACCAGTGTCGGCACTTTGGGCATGATGAAGCGGGTGGAGGGGTTCACCTTCTCGTTCTTCGGGAACCCGGCCGGGAACTGGATGTGGTTTCCGGGCTCGAGGGTCGCCAGGTCCACGAGCTTGAGGGCCCCCGTCGGACAGCTCTGCACACAGGCCGGCAGCAGGCCGGCGTCGAGGCGCTCGTGGCAGAGGCTGCATTTCTCCGCGCGCTTTTCCACGGGGTTGTACACCGGAGCGCCGTAGGGGCAGGAGCGGATGCAGTTGCCGCAGCCGATGCACTTCTCCTGGTGATGGACCACGACCCCGTCCTCCTCGCGCTTGGTGTAGGCCTCCACGGGGCAGACGTTCAGGCAGGCCGGGTTCTCGCAGTGGTTGCAGGCCAGGGAGAAGAAGGCCCGCTCGCGGTGCGGGTAGATGGCCTCGCCCAGGGGGTAGACATGCCTCCAGACGACGCCCTCGACCTGATGGTAGTAGTTGCGGCAAGCCATGGCGCAGGTGAAGCAGCCGATGCACTTCTCCGAATCCACCAGAAATGCGTAGTGTTTTTTCATGGTGATTACTCCTTAAACCCGTTCCACATTGGCAAACTGGTCGTGGATGGCGACGCCGGGCGCGCCGGTCTTGTAGGCGCCCATGTCCGCCGACTCGTCATCGACCAGATTCTGCACGTTGAAGCTGTTGCCGCGCCCGAACCAGGCTTCGTAGATGAGCAGGCTCTTCCTGGCCACGTTGCGGGTCAGCTTGACCTTGACGCGCTGCTCGCCGACCTTGTTGAAGACGCGGACCATGTCCAGGTCGGCGATGCCTTTCTCGCTCGCATCGTCGGGGTGCATGTAGAGGTAGGGTTCCTTGTTGTATTCGTGCATCCAGTCGAGGTTGATGAACTGGGAGTGCAGGCCGAATTTCGTGTGCGGCGTCAGCAGCCGGAACTCGTCGTAGGGTTTGCGCCCTTCCTTGTATTTGGGCAGGGCCTCGTGCCCGTTCTTCTGGCAGATGTCGGAGCGGAACTCGTACTTGCCCGAAGGCGTGGCGAACTTCCTGTCGTGCCATGAGGCCGTGGAGGCCAGCTTCGCCTTGACGGGCCCGTTCTTCAGGTCGGTCCAGTGCTTGATGCCGAAGTAGTCGTAGATGCCCTGGTTGAACTCCTTCTCCAGCCAGTCCTTGGTGTCGATGTCCTGGGGGAAGGTGCAGGAGCCGGGGGCCAGCGCGTTCATCTTTTTGGAGAGCAGGGAAGCGATCTCGATGTTCGATTTCGTCTCGTACATCGGGGTGATGGCCTGTTCGTTGATGCCCAGCCAGTAGTGCCAGTAGGACACGTTGACGGTCCATTCCTCGAAGAGCGTGGTCACCGGCAGGACGATGTCCGAGTTGGCGACGGTCTCGTTGAAGAACTGGTCCACGGTCACGACCATCTCCAGGGAGTCGAAGGCCTTTTCGAGCTTCGGGCGGTCGAAGTCCTGGGCGAAGGGGTTCTTGCACGAGACCCACAGCATCCTGAGCACGGGGTCCTTGGCGTCGAGAATGCCCTGGGCGGTCTTGTTGATGTTGAAGGTGCGGTCCGTGTAGCTGGCCGCCTCGCCCTTGGAGAAGTCGAACTCGCCCTTGGGGCCGCCCCCGCCGACGAAGCCCACGGAGCCTTCGGGCTGCTTCTGGATGAGGGCGTGGTAGTTGAAGCCCCAGGTGCGCAGATGGCCGTAGCGGGCCCCGCCGCCTTCCTTGCCGACGTTGCCGGTCATGGCCACCAGGGCGTCGATGGCGCGCACCGAAGCGCCGCCGTTGGTGTGGCGCTGCATGCCGTAACCGATCCAGATGGTCGCCGGGTCGGCCGTGGCGAACTCCTCGGCCACCTCGCGGATCTGGTCGGCCGGGATGCCGCTGACCTTGGACGCCCATTCGACGGTGACGTTCTCGCGCAGATAGGCGGCGAACTCCTCGTACCCCAGCGCGGCGTTGTTCACGAAATCAAGATCCACCAGCCCCTTGTCGAGGATGTGGCGGGCCATGCCCAGGGCCAGGGCGCCGTCGCTGGACGTCTCGGGCTGCCAGAACACGTCGGCCTTGGCCGCCGTCTGGGTGAAGACGGGGTCGATGACCACGACCTTGGCCCCGCGCCGCTTGGCCTCCATGACGTACTTCATGGAGTGCACCGAGCACCACGCCGGGTTGGCGCCCCAGATGATGACGTAGCGGGCCTTGACCATGTCCTCGGGGTCGTTGCACCACATGTCGCCCAGGTCGTAGTTCTGGGCGTCGATGCCGGCCGGCCAGCACGGCGTGCCGACGAAGCGGGTGGTGTAGCCGAGCGACGACATCATGCCTTCGACGCCGTAGTTGGTGATGCCGAAGTTCCCGGAATACTTGGTCAGCCCCATGCCGAGCAGGCTGCCGTCCTTCTCCTTGATCTCGAGAATCTTCTTGGCGATGCGGTCCATGGCCTCGTCCCAGGACACGCGCCGCCAGTTGCCGGTGCGCCGTCCGTCCTGGACCATGGGGTACTTGATGCGGTCCGGGCTGTAGACGCGCCTGGGGTAGGCGTACCCTTTGACGCACAGGCCGCCGGCCGTGAATGTGGACTCCTGCGCCCCCTCGATGAACTGCACGACCCCGTCCTTGACGTAGGTCTTGATGGAACAGGTGTCGTAGCAGTTGCGGGGGCAGGCGTTCCTGAAGGTCTGGAAATCCTTTGCGCTGAAAGCCGTGGACGCCTGGGCGGTGTACGGCATCAGCAGTCGCAGGGGCAGGAGCGAGGCCGCCCCGGCCACGGAGAGCCCCTTCAGGAACTGCCGCCTGCTCAATCCACTCGGTGTGTGTGACATGAGACTCCTCCTCGACCGCTCCGGATCAGTCCCGGCGCGGCGCTGTTGTTGCGTTGCATTCGCTCTCAAACCATTCGGCCAGCGCGTCCGCGGCCATGGCCACGACCCCGCCGGCGGACGCGTGCGCCCTGACCGCCTCCACGAAGGGAGGCAGCCACCGGGCCAGATGCTCGCCGACGAACCAGGCGTGCAGGTCCGCGATCCCGGCCTCGGAACGGACTGTTCCGGGCCCGTCGTTCGTGGGCGCATCGGCTTCGGCCGCGCCGCCGCCCGCCGCGAGCACGGACTTCATGGCCAGCACGGCCTCGAGCTCGTAAGCCAGGTGGTCGTCGGGGATGATGCCTTCCCCGGACACGGCCAGACCGAGGCGGTGGTAGGTTTCCCGGGCCTCCAGGGCCGCCTTGCCCATGAGGGCGCGGTCGGACTCGGTCCAGGCCGAGGCGAAGGGCGGCGCCTGAAGGGCCGCCGGGCCCACGAAGAGCCGGTTGAACTCGTACTCGGCCGCGGTCCAGTCCGTGTGGGCCGGGATTTCGGCGCCGACACTCTTCGCGATGCGGCAGGCCGCCTCTTTCAGGGCGGCGGCGTCCGTGGCGGCGAAGAAATCGCGCAGAGCCTCTATGACGGGAAAACTGTGTTCGGACATGCCGGAAAACCTCGATGGCAATAGGGGATTCAGCGTACCTGTATCACAAGTACGTGAGGGATGCCATGTCCGACAGGCGGGATTCAGGGTAAATAATGGGTAGTTTCAGCTACCCAGTTGATCCTGCAAACCCATGGTGTTGAGGTGGGCGTAGAGACTGACACTGCGGCCGTGCAGTCCGAGCTTGCGGCGGATGCTCTTGCGGTGGGTCTGGATGGTTTCCACGGACAGGTTCAGGAGGTCCGCGATGTCCTTGTTGGAGTGGCCCGACTGGATGAACTGGCAGACCTTCATCTCCATCTGCGTGAGCTTCAGAAGCAGGGGCATACCGCCGGAATCGCGCGGCAGCAGGCGCGTGAGCTGGTCCTTGACCACGGTCACGTAGCCCTTGCGGATGGCGGCGTCGTTCTCGGTCTCGATGCGCTCCAGGGCCGGCAGCACCAGGGTGTTGACCTTGGCCGCCAGCCTGCCGGCGTGCTCCTCGTGCTCCTTGCCGACGCTCTTGAGGACATTGCGCAGGGTGATGTTCATCTCCTCGAGCTGGGCCTTCTCCTTGCGCAGGGCCTCGGTCTTCTCGTCGACGATGCGCTCCAGGGTCTCGCGCTGCAGGGCCTGGGTGGTCATGTTCGTCAGCACGAAGATGTACTGGTCGCTGGCGAGGCTTACGGATTTCAGGGGGTTGACCTGCATCCTGTAGACCGAACTCTCCCCAAAGGGCGCCAGCTCGCAGGTAATGCCCACTGGGTAGTAACGCAGCATCTCCCCGACGCTGTCGCCTTCCAGCGACAGGACCTCCCAGACGGGCCGGCCGAGCACGCGCGCCTCGTCCATGACGGCCTTGACCGCGGCGTTGATGTTGACCACCCGCCCGTCGACGTCGACCACGAGGATGAGGTCCGAGGTGGCGTTCAGGATGTTCTCGAAGCGGCATTTCTCGAGCGTCAGCAGCCGGTTCATGTCGTCGAGCCTGCCGTCGGAAAAATCGTGGGAGATGCGGAGCCAGTCCTGCAGGTACAGCACTTCCAGGGCGTCGCCATAGAGGCGGACGAGCCGGCGCGCGTCGACCTTGCGCGCATAGTCCGCATCCGTGGCCTCGATGACGTCCAGAAGGCTGTATACGAAGGTTTTGAAGCAGCCGAGGAACATGTCGAAGGTGATGCCGCGCGCCCGGTGGCGGCGGGAGGACTCCACGAGGAAGCGTTCCCAGCCGGTGTCGCGGCGCAGAAGATCGGAAAAGTCCCGGGGCAGCTCGCCGCGCTCGATGTCGTGCAGGATGGGCTGCAGGAATTCCGTCAGGGCCACCAGGCAGTCCTCGCGCTTGGCGGTCGTGTGCTGCAGGTATCCCGCGGTCTCCATGTGCAGGGCCCAGCGTTCCAGGAAATATTCCAGCTGCGACTCGACCAGCCGCAGCAGTGTTCCGTGACCCGTCGTGACGAGCGTCTTCATGGCGTCCTTGTCCTGTTCATGTCTTCTACCCATTCCCTACCCACCGGCTTGCCATATTTCTTTTAAGGCGTATCAGCAAGGTATGAGAAAACAGAATCCGAAGTGGGGAAATATGCGCAGTTTTCGTCTGCTCGTCATCGTGATGTGCGTAGGCATGTCCAGCCTTGCACTTGCGGCCGGCAATCAGACCGCAGGAGGGGAGGGCGGCCGCCTCGTCATCGAGGGGCCGCGCACCGTGGGCGCGCAACTGACGGCAACCTTCGACATGGGCGATTACGAGGTCCCCTCGGGTCAATCCGTGGCCATCAACGTGGACGTCTACGAAAGCCCCGAAGGCCCCAGCCCCAGGATCATCCCCGGCTACCCCCGGACCAGCATGGTCTTCGAGACCCCGGGCACGTACGTCCTGAACTTCCGGCTGAACCAGATCTGCAAGACCAGCTGCGGCGGAGTGGCGGCCCGGCCCCTCATGGAACAGACCGAAACCATCGACATCGCCCCGGCAGGCGCCCCCTGAAAAGGGCCCGAAAACCAATTTTCGAACCAGCGCGAAAAGTCTTTGACAGGCGCGCCGGGTGCCTATAAAAGCTGTTTCTCGTTGGACGGGGCAGGGCGGTTAGCTCAGCTGGGAGAGCGTCGGCCTTACAAGCCGAGGGTCATAGGTTCGATCCCTGTACCGCCCACCAAGAAGACCACGCGGGGTCGTAGTTAAGACGGTTATAACGCCGGCCTGTCACGCCGG
>CALMTS010000016.1 GCA_937872685.1 uncultured Desulfomicrobium sp. | reverse complement strand
GCCATCCTGGCGGCCATGGGGGCCGAGGTCTTCACCGTGGAGCGCATCAAGCAGCTCTACATGACGGCCCGCAGCCGCCTGCTGGACATGCGGTACTTCAACGTGCGGGTCAAACTCGACGACGGCACCCTGGGCTGGCCCGAAGAGGGGCCCTTCGACCGCATCATCGTCACGGCCGGCGGGCCCGAAATTCCGCGGCCGCTCCTCGACCAGCTGACGGACCCGGGGATCATGGTCATCCCCGTAGGCCGCACCAAGCGGGAGCAGCGGCTCATGCGCATCTTCAAGAAGGAGGGGCGCATCCACCAGGAGGACCAGGGGGCCGTGGCCTTCGTGGACCTGGTCGGCTCGCACGGGTGGTGAGCCGTAGCGGCGGCGCAACGGGAAGGGCCCGGACGCCGCGTTTTTTTTGTGAACACACGCCGCACCGCCCGTGAGGCCGGACGGCGACGATATCCCCGGAGGGAACATGTCCCAATCCAAATCATCCTGTTCGACCTGCTCGAGCAAGAAGAACCTGGGCGTCATCCAGGACAGCCCCGAATCCAAGATGGAACGTCAGGACAAGGTCATCGCCAGCACCCTGTCCAAGATCAGATACAAACTCTTCGTCATGAGCGGCAAAGGGGGCGTGGGCAAAAGCTCCGTGTCCACCAACCTGGCCGCCGGCCTGGCCCTGCGGGGCTACAAGGTGGGCCTGCTGGACGTGGACATCCACGGCCCCAGCGTGCCGCACCTGCTGGGCCTCACGGGCCTGCTGGACATCGACCCCGAGAAGGGCATCCAGCCCAAGCGCTACAGCGAGAACCTGGCCGTGGTGTCCATGGAGTCCCTCCTGAAGGACCCGGACCAGGCCGTGCTCTGGAAGGGGCCCATGAAGACCTCGGCCATCCGCCAGTTCGTGTCCGACGTGGACTGGGGCGAGCTGGATTTCCTGGTCATCGACTCCCCCCCAGGCACTGGCGACGAGCCCATGGCGGTGCTCAAGACCGTGCCCGACGCCCTGAGCATCGTCATCACCACGCCCCAAGAAATTTCTTTGGCAGACGTGAGAAAATCGATTAATTTCCTGCAGTATGTGAAGGCGAACATCCTTGGCGTGGTCGAGAACATGAGCGGGCTCATCTGCCCGCACTGCTCCCAGGAGATCGACCTGTTCAAGAAGGGCGGCGGCGAGGAACTGGCCCGGAAGTACTCTTTGGAGTTCCTGGGCGCCATTCCCCTGGATCCGGCCACGGTGGTGGCGGGGGATTTGGGCAAGCCCGTGGTCATGCTGGACATCGACTGCCCGGCCAAGCGGGCGCTCCTGGCGCTGGCGGACCGCGTCATCGCGGCGGCCGAAAACAGCCTGGAGGCGGTTTCGAGCAGCCACGTCTGAGTGAAGGTGACGGCGCGCGTATGAAGCATGTGTTCGTGATTTCCCTCTTCCTTTTGGCGGGAACGGTCCTGTGCCCCGACGCCCCGGCTCGGGCCAAGGGCATCTATTACATGGTCAAGGAAGACGGCTCGCTGTGCATCACGGACATCCCCACGTCGCGCAAGTACAAGCCCTACAAGTTCGAGAAGTCCATCAACTACATCCGCAGGGCCCTTGTCGGGTTCAGGCGCGACAAGCGCAGCGTGCAGGAGGTGGACTCCATCGTCTCGGGGCTGTGCCGCAAGTACGACGTGGACAAGAAGCTCGTCATGGCGGTCATCGACGTGGAGTCGGGGTTCAATGCGGCGGCAGTGTCCACGGCCGGGGCCCAGGGGCTCATGCAGATCATGCCCGAGACCGGCAAGGATCTGGACCTCGACAACCCCTTCAACCCGTCGGAAAACATCGACGCCGGCATCCGGTACCTGAAGTATCTGCTCGATACCTTCCCGGACCGGAGACTGGCCGTGGCTGCCTACAATGCGGGGCCGAATGCCGTAAAGAAATACGGAGGCATTCCACCGTATGCTGAAACACAAAGTTATGTAGAAAAAGTCTGGGCGCGACTCCAGCATTACGAATAGAATCCAATGATGAATCTACCCAATGCTCTTACCGTGTTGCGCGTCCTGGCGGTGCCTTTCATCGTCGCCCTGCTGTATTTTCCCAAACCCTCGACCTGCGCCTTCGCCACGCTGCTCTTCCTGATCGCCATCCTGACGGACCTGGCCGACGGATTCCTGGCCCGCAAATACAACCAGGTCACCAACTTCGGCAAATTTCTCGACCCCCTGGCGGACAAGATCCTCATCGCTTCGGTGCTGGTCATGCTCGTGGAGCTGGGCTGGGTCCAGGCCTGGGTGGCCATCATCGTCATCGTGCGCGAGATTCTCGTCACGGGCCTGCGGGCCATCGCGGCGGACAAGGGGCATGTCATCGCCGCGGACAAATACGGCAAGCTCAAGACCATCATGCAGAGCGTGGCGCTGGTCCCGCTTATCTATCATTATCCGCTGTTCGGTATTGATACCGCATGGCTTGGCTCCATGCTTCTTTTTGTTGCAGTCGTACTGACAGTCTATTCTGGATGGAACTATCTTTACGGATTTTACCGGGTTTGGGGAGACTGAAGTTTTGCATTTCGTTTTACGAAATTTTCATGTACAGTCCGTCTCGATCGGTCGATTTTGAAGGCCGCGGACAGGTCATGTTTGCTTTCCCTGCATATTCCGTTTTCTGAGCAGCTCCTCTGGAGGGATGTATAAATGGCTCAAATCGATGCTTTTTTTAAGATGATGCATGAACTGGGGGCCTCGGATCTCCATCTCTCCTCCGGTTCTCAGCCAATCATCCGCCTGCATGGAGAAATGCAGCGCATCAAATACAAGTTTCTGGAGCATGAAGAACTCAAGAAAATGCTCTACGAGATCACCCCGGAAAACAAGATCAAGACCTTCGAAGAGTCGGGCGACGTGGACTTCTCCTACGAGGTGCCGCACCTGGCCCGCTACCGCGCCAACTTCTTCATGCAGAAGCGCGGTATCGGCGCGGTTTTCCGCGAGATTCCCCAGAAGATCCTGACCCTGGACGAGCTGGGCCTGCCGAGCGTGCTCAAGAACCTGGCCCTGCTGCCCAAGGGCCTCGTCCTGGTCACCGGCCCCACCGGATCGGGCAAATCGACCACCCTGGCCGCCCTCGTGGACTACGTGAACAAGATCCGCAAGGACCACATCCTGACCATCGAGGACCCCATCGAGTTCGTGCACGAGCCCCAGAACTGCCTCATCAACCAGCGCGAGGTCGGGCGCGACACCATGAGCTTCAGCGCCGCCCTGCGCGGCGCCCTGCGCGAGGACCCGGACATCATCCTGGTCGGCGAAATGCGCGACCTGGAGACCATCCAGCTGGCCCTGGAGGCCGCGGAGACGGGCCATCTGGTCTTCGCCACCCTGCACACCATCTCGGCTTCCAAGACCATCGACCGCATCATCGAGGTCTTCCCCGGCGACCTGCAGGGGCAGATCCGTTCGGGCCTGGCCGACTCCCTGCGGGCCATCATCGCCCAGAACCTGTTCAAGCGCATCGACCAGCCCGGCCGCGTGGCCGGCATCGAGGTGCTCATCGCCACGCCGGCCGTCAGAAACCTCATCCGCGAGAACAAGATCTTCCAGATCAACTCCGTCATCGAGACCGGCCGCAAGTTCGGCATGCAGAGCATCGACGACGCCATCTTGAAGCTTCTGACCTCGGGCATGATCGACCCCGAGCAGGCCTACAACAAGGCCGCCACCAAGTCCAAGTTCCGGGAATTTTTGGTAAGCCCTCCTCAAGACTTCACCGAGGTGTAACATGCAACGAGCCCATCTTGACCACATCCTGCACCAGGTGCTGGACTTCTCGCCCGACACCTCCGACATCATCTTCACCGTCAACAAGCCGGTGCAGGCCGAGGTTCACGGCGAGCTCGTGGACGCGAAGATCACGCCCAACCCCGGGCCGCTCCTGCCGTTCCAGGTCGAGGCCGTGGCCATGTGCCTCATGGGCCGCAACCTGCGCCTCTACGAGGACCAGCTCTCCCGCGGCTCCTGCGACCTGTCCTACGAGCTTCCGGGCCGTTGCCGCTTCCGTGTCAACGTGCTGGGGCAGAAGGGTTCCCTGGCCATCGTCATGCGCAAGCTGACCTCCGTGGTGCCGACCATCAAGGAGCTGGCCCTGCCCGACGTTTTCTACCAGATGTCCAAGGAGAAGTTCGGCCTCATCCTGGTCACCGGCGCCACGGGCACCGGCAAGACCACGTCGCTGGCCGCCCTCATCGACAACATCAACCTCATGCACCGCAAGCACATCGTCACCCTCGAAGACCCCATCGAGTACGTGCACGAGCACAAGCTTGGCACCGTCAACCAGCGCGAACTCGGCCTCGATTTCGACTCCTTCGCCTCTGGCCTGCGCGCCGCCCTGCGCCAGGCGCCCAAGGTCATCCTGGTCGGCGAAATCCGCGACCGCGAGACCATCACCATCGCCCTGGAGGCGGCCGAGACGGGCCACCTGGTGCTGGGCACCCTGCACACCTCGGACACGGGCCAGACCATCAACCGCATCATCGGCATGTTCGAGTTGGCCGAGGAGCGCCTCATCCGCGCACGCCTCATGGAGAGCCTCAAGTACGTCGTGTCCCAGCGCCTCCTGCCCCGCCTGGGCGGCGGGCGGGTGCCGGCCTTCGAAATCCTGAAGACCAACCTGCGGGTCAAGGAAGTCATTTTGAACGGCGAGACCGAGGACAAGACGTTCTACTCCATCGTGGAGTCCGGCGACGCCTACGGCATGATCACCTTCGACAAGTACCTGGCCAACCTGTTCTACGAGAATATCATCACCGAGGACGTGGCCATGCTCTACGGCTCGGACAAGTCGCGGCTGGCGCAGATGATCGACAAGATCAAGACGGCGCGCGGCGAGAAGGTTACGGACATCGAGGGCCTGGAGCTCGACGACGAGTACGAACGCAAGAGTTCCCTTTTCTAGGGGGTGAGGAATATGGAAATCAGCTGCGCCAAATGCAATTCGACGTTCGTCCTGCCCGACGACCGCATCCCGGAGGCCAAGAAGTTCAAACTGAACTGTCCCAAGTGCAGGGAGCCCATCCTTGTCGACCAGGACACCATGGACGAGAAGATCGTCGCCCCGGAACATTTTCCCCATGACGCGGTGGTGGCCTTCGTCTTCGTCAAGAACAGGGACCTGGCCGGGCGCATCGAGCAGTTCCTCAAGGGGCGCGGCATCTTCGTTTCCGAGGCCCGCTACATCCACGAAGCCGTGGACAAGGTCCGCATCAACTACTACAATATATTGATTCTCGAAGAGTCCGAAGAAGCCAAATCCATTCTCGGCATCGTCCGGAAGTGGAACGGGCTGCGTCGCCGGGAGGTCAATATCATCCTGGTGGAGGCGCGCTGCCAGAGCATGCACCCCAACGAGGCCTTCATGCGCGGCGTGAACGCGGTGGTGGGCACGGCCGACAGCGAGAGGATCGAGAATTTTCTCGATCTGGCCCTTGGGGATTACGAGAACTACGTCGAACCCTGGACCGAGGCGGCCAACAAGCTTCGCCTCAAAGGCTAGGACATGATCCAGGACAAGAAAAAGATACTGCTTTTCGCTCTGTGCATGATCAACATCTTCATGGGCTTCAAGATGTTCGACGCCGAGAGCGGCATACCGGCCTACAAGGATCTGCGGCAGAGGATCGAAGGCGTGCAGGGCAAGATCGACGACATCGATGCGCTCAACCGTCAGATCAGCTCCGAGATCCGCGTCCTCAAGCGGGACGAGAAATATGTCCAGCGGCTCATCAAGCGCGAACTGTACTATGTCGCGGAAAACGAAATCATGTACATCGTGAAGTGATATGAACGACACCCTCGCCCTTTTCGACGAGCTCCTCGAGCATGACTCCGGGTCCAAGATTTTCTTCCCCCTGGCCCGCCTGTACCGCAAGCAAGGGCATGTCCAGCGGGCCATCGAGGTCGTGCGGCGGGGCATCGAGCGCCACCCCGACTACCTGGAGGCGCAGCTCTACCTCATCGAACTCTTGTGCGAGGTCGGGGATGACGCGGCGGCCGAAAGCAAGGCCCAGTCCATCCTCACCAAGCTCCTTTCCTACGACAAGTTCTGGGTCCGCCTGCGCGAGCACTACGCCAGATCCCAGCAGCCGGACCTGGCCCTGGCCGCCTTCGTCATGGAACGCAACGCCCACGGCGAAAACGTGGACCTGGCCAAGCTGATGACCTGCGGCATCGCCCACTACTCCGAGGTCCTGTCCGCGGGCGCCGTCCCCGTCGAGCCCGAGAAGGACCTCGACGCCGAGGAAGTCGCCCAGTTCTGCATCAACTCCGGCATCAAGACCAAGACCATGGCCAAGCTCCTCTCGGCCCAGGGAGAGTACGAGCAGGCCATCAGGATCTACGACGACCTGCTTGAAGCGGCCGCCACCGGCGAGGAGCGCGACGAGCTCAAGGCCCTGCGCGACCAGGCCTACAAGGAGCTTGGCAGCCTCCCGGACCCCGAAGCCGAGAAGAACAACAAGCTCTATTATGTCCTCAATTCACTGGCCGACCGGCTTGAGCAGAAGTTCAGCCCGGACTCCGCCGGCAACGGGTGAGGCCCGGGGAGATTCCCCTTGATTCTTTTCCGGCCGGACTATAGTTCCGTTTCTGGCCCTGTGTCCGGCTTTCAGCGTTGGCTCGTGTTTGTTCAATCCCAATCGATTTCGAGAGATTCCATGAAAAAACACCTTCTCCTCAGTTGTCTTCTTTTCTTTGTGGCGTGCACCCCTGTAAAGGTGACGAAAGAATACTACGAAGATTATGTAAATCCCAAACCGAGCATCGACTACGAAAATACAGTCTCTACGGAATTGCCCGCAGAGTTTCTGGATGATTACTACACCATCGACAGCAAGATTGTCCGCCTTGTCGATCAGATCGACCTGATGGATTCACAGCTGGACACTTCCTGGATCGAGGGGCAGAAATCCGCGCATCCCTGGATCAGGCACATGGCCGTGCTGGATCAGGAACTGCTCCTGATCACCGGTGACGATACTCTGGGCTTCGACCCGCACATCCGCGACAGTCTGGCCGGCAAGACGACGGAAGCCAGGCGCTTCTGCATCACCAGCAACGACCGCGTCATTCTCGTGCATGTCGCCGACGCCGGCAACGCCAAGTTCCGCACGACCCTCGTCGAAATCGACATGGCCCTTCTGGCTGCGGACGTGCCCGGCAGCAGGACCTCCCTTGTCACCGGCGATCAGGTCCACGGGGGCACGGCCGTTCCCGCCGACACCCTGGCCGACATCGAGAAGTCCACGAGCTATGCGGGCCAGACCGGCCTCGGGGAGCGGGACCTGTACTGGATCAGAAGCATGGCCTCCGACAATCTTGTCTACGTCTATTCCAACTGAGGGACGACTATGCGCCAGGTCACCGTTGTAGAGCACCTGCTGCTCAGCCAGAAGGAACGCCCCATGGCTTCGGGCCGGTTCACCCGGCTGCTGACGGAGCTCATCCTGTCGGCCAAGATCATCGACCGCGAGGTCTCCAAGGCCGGCCTGCTGGACGTCCTCGGCGCCACGGGCGAGGTCAATGTCCAGGGCGAGATCGTGCAGAAACTCGACGATTTCGCCAACCAGGTCATCATCCGGCGCATGGAGCGGGCAGGGGTGCTCTGCGCCATGGTCTCCGAGGAGAACGCCGATTTCATCGAGATTCCCCGCCAGTACCCCGTGGGCGACTACATCCTGATTTTCGACCCCCTGGACGGGTCGGCCAACATCGACGCCAACGTCAGCATCGGCACCATTTTCAGCATCTTCCGCCGCACGTCCTTCACCCAGCAGGCCGTGACCCTGGACGAGATCCTGCAGAAGGGCGCCATGCAGGTGGCCGCCGGGTACATCATCTACGGTTCCTCGACCATGATGGTCTACACGGCCGGAAACGGCGTGCACGGCTTCACCCTTGACCCGAGCGTGGGCGAGTTCCTCCTGTCCCACCCGAACATCAAGATCCCGGAGCAGGGGCACATCTATTCCGTCAACGAGGGCTACTGGTCCTACTGGGACGAGCCCACCCGCAACATCGTCAACCACTTCAAGTCTACCGACAACGCTATCGGCCGTCCCTACAGCATGAGATACATCGGGTCCCTGGTTTCGGATTTCCACCGCAACCTGATCTACGGCGGCATCTTCATGTACCCGGCGGACAACCGCGACCCGCGCAAGCCCAAGGGCAAGCTGCGGCTCATGTGCGAGGCCAACCCCATGGCCATGATCGTCGAACAGGCCGGCGGCCTGGCCGTGGACGGCCGGCACCGCATCCTCGACATCGAACCCTCGGAGCTGCACCAGCGCGTGCCGCTCTTCGTGGGCTCGAAGAAGGATGTGGAGGTCGTGCTCAGGTATTACGGCGAAGCTGTCGGGGACCAGTCGTAATCCATTTCGGGCGACGGCTTGGGGAGACGTGTGGCGGCTTCTTGCAATGACGGCGTGGGAAGTGCGTCATTGCGAGCGCAGCGCGGCCGTGTAGGGCTTCGCGTGAAATCCATGCCTTTGCGGGGGTAGATGCATGAAGATGGATTGCCACGTCGAAGACTCCTCGCAATGACGGGGTGTTTGATTCGTCATTGCGAGCGCAGCGTGGCCGTGTCAGGCTTCGCGTGAAATCCATGCCTTTGCTGCCGTTGCGAGATAACTGTATCCTTCACTGAACATATCGAGGCTTTTCCGCTTTGTCTGACACCCTGAATTCCGTTTCATCCGGCCCTGTTTGCCTCGGCATCGAGACTTCGTGCGACGAGACGTCCGTGGCCCTGTGGGCCGGCGGGCGTCTTGAAGGGGAGCTGGTGCACACCCAGATTCCCATGCATTCCGTCTTCGGCGGCGTGGTGCCGGAGCTGGCCTCGCGGGAGCATCTGCGCCTGCTGGACCCGCTGGTGTCCTCGCTGCTTGAACGGGCGGGGCGGCCGGCCGGGGAGGGCATCGAGCTGGTGGCCGTGACGCGCGGGCCGGGGCTTCTGGGCGCGCTGCTGGTGGGCATCGCCTACGCCAAGTCCTTTGCGCAGGCCCTGGGCGTCCCGGTCATCGGGGTCAACCACCTGCACGCGCACCTCATGGCCTGCGAGTTTTCAGGCCCCATCGAATACCCGGCCCTGGGCCTCCTGGTCTCGGGCGGGCACACGCACCTCTACCACATGCCGCGCGAGTGCGAATTCGAACTCCTCGGGCGGACTCTGGACGACGCCGCCGGAGAGGCCTTCGACAAGATTGCCAAACTGCTCAATCTTCCCTATCCGGGGGGCAAATACATCGATGAACTGGCCAGGCTCGGCACGCCCGACCTGCATCTTTTCACCAGGCCGTACCTGAACAACGACAACTGCGATTTCAGCTTCAGCGGCCTGAAGACGGCCGTGGCCCTGCATGTCGAAAACAGCGCGCTCCCGGCCCTGGATTACGCGGATTTCGACGCCGCCACGGCGCCGCAAAGGATCAAGGACCTCTGCGCCACGGTCAACGAAACCATCGCCCGGACCCTGCTGGAGAAAACCCGTCGCGCCCTGGCGCGATGCACCGGGGTCCGCACCGTCTGCCTGGCCGGCGGTGTGGCCGCCAATTCCCGCCTGCGGCAGGTGTTTTCCGGGTTTGCGGCGGACAACGGGCTCAAATTTCTGGCCCCTGCGCAAAACTATTGTGGTGATAATGGGGCTATGATAGCGTACGCGGGAGTTCGGCTGGCCCGGATGGGTCTGGCGAGCTCCATGGATTTCGAGGCCATTCCCCGCGGGCGGAATGTCCCTGACGATTACATCGTAAACCCTTACTTCAAGGAGTGAATAATGGCTGCACAAGTGAACGATGCCGGTTTCGACGCTGAAGTTTTGAAATCTGATCTCCCCGTTCTGGTGGATTTTTGGGCACCGTGGTGCGGGCCGTGCAGGGCCATTGCTCCTGTCATTGAAGAGCTGACCCAGGAGTTCGAGGGCAAGGTCGCCATCATGAAGATGAATGTCGACGAGAATCCCGGAACCCCGAGCAAATACGGCATCCGCGCCATCCCCACGCTGATCCTTTTCAAGAACGGCGAAGTGGTCGAGCAGGTCACCGGAGCCGTGTCCAAGGCCAGTCTGAAGCAGATGCTCAATGACAAGGCTCTCTAGTCCCGGAGGTCGCTGAACGTCTCCAGAAACGAGGGTGACTGCGCACATGAAGTGGTCACCCTTGTTCTTTGCCCTGCCCGCGGCCGGGACGGCGCAGGCGACCCTCCGAACCAGTCCGTAAGCCCCTTTACCCTTAGCCAGGTTTTTGCAATGCGCACCAAACTGATTCTTTTTGCCCTGGTCCTGTTCCTCAACGGCTGCGGAGCCATCGACTACTACTTTCTGACCCCGCCCGAGGACACCGCCCAGGAGCTTTACGAGAACGCCCGCGTTTCCATGCAGGAAAAGGACTACGCGCAGGCAATCGACTCCCTGGTCAAGCTCAATGACCGCTATCCCTTCAGCCCGTACGCCATGGACGCCCGGCTCATGCTCGGCGACGCCTTCTCCCTCGACAGGCAGTACCTCGAAGCGGTGGACGTCTACGAGGAGTTCCTGGCCCTGCACCCGCGGCACGAGGCCATCGATTACGTTCTCTTCCAGATCGGCCTGAACAAGTTCAAGTCGCACAAGTCCATCGATCTGCCCCAGACCCAGCTGTCCGAGGCCATCGAGTACTTCAAGCGGGTTGCGGACGGCTATCCCAAGAGCGCCTACCGCGACCAGGCCCTGGAACACATCGGCAAGTGCCGGCGCCTCATCGCCGAACATGAGCTCTACGTGGCGGATTTCTATTACAAGACCGAGGAATACAACGCCGCGTGGGCCCGCTACAAGTTCATCGTCGAAAACTTCACCGATCTGCCGGACATCGTGGACCTGGCCGAAACCAAGGCCAAGGCCGCCTGGTTCTACGCGCAGGAGCAGGAAAACGACACCAAGAGGCACCCGAGCAAGATCAAACCCTACTTCGACTGGCTCTGAGACAGCCCAGGTTTGATTCTGGACTGCGTTGCTGCGGCGGTTTTGAAGGGTTCATGTAGTCGGCTACACTTCACCCTTCAAAACCGCCTTGCGCCTTGCCAGAATCAAACCTGGA
>CALMTS010000015.1 GCA_937872685.1 uncultured Desulfomicrobium sp. | reverse complement strand
GCGGGCGACGAGGTCCTGGCCGTGGTCCATGCCTCCCGGGCCGCGGAACTGGCCCGGCTCCTCGAAGGCTGACCCGCCAGCGTGGGCCCGGCCCGCGGGGCTCAACACAGGCGTTTACAGAATCCCGGACTGCCTTTATGGAGGCTTGCTTTGCGTCGAGGGGGCTCCCGCCAATCCGCGTTGTCCGGCGTTCCTCCCCCCGGTTCCCGACATTCCCGTCCAACCCGGATCAGGGAACGAATCGATCTTCATCCCATGGCATCAGTCTGACGCCCGCGGCCAAAAGCGCCGCAGTGGCGCATTGGAGTCCCTTGCATGCGTTTTCGCTCGGTTTCGTTCTGGGGGCCGGTGGTCTCCGTGGTCCTCATCGCAGCGGCCCTGCGCTTCCTGCACCAGGAACTCAGCCACGTCAGCCCCGGCCAGATCCGCTCCGCCCTGGCCTCCATGCCACGGCAGGGCGTCGTGCTGGCCCTTGCGCTGGCCGTGCTCAACTACATGGTCCTGGCCGGATACGAGATCTTCGCCTGCCGCTACGCCGGGGTGCCCCAGCCCCTGAAGCGCATCGCCATCTCGTCCTTCATCGGCAGCGCCTTCGCCAACACCCTGGGCTTCTCCTTCCTCTCGGGAAGTTCCATCAAATTCCGCCTCTACGCCGCATGGGGGCTGTCCCCGGCCGACGTGGGACGCATCACCATCTTCACCACCGTGAGCCTGTGGCTGGGCCTGGTGGGTCTGGGCGGGCTGGCCCTGCTGCTGAGCCCCGAGGCCGGCCGCGTCCTGGCCCTGGGCGGCGACATTGCCGGCGCCGGGATGGCCGTCCTGCCCGTCGTCTACATGGCGGCGGCCTTCCGCTGGCGCACCCCACTCTCGATCTTCGGTTTCCAGATCCCGGCCCCGGGCGCGCGCATGGCCGCGGTGCAACTGCTCTTCTCGGCCCTGGACTGGGGCCTCTCGGGTCTGATCCTGTACGCACTGCTCCCGGAAGACCCTGGCCTCACGGTATTCTTCACCCGCTTCATGCTGGCCCAGATGGCCGGCGTCATGAGCCAGGCCCCCGGCGGCGTGGGCGTCTTCGAAACGGCCTTCCTGCTGCTCACGCCTGACGCAGCGGACAACGGGAGCCTCTTCGCCGCCCTGCTGGCCTTCCGCTTCATCTACTACATCCTGCCGCTGCTGCTGGCGGCCCTGACCCTGGCCGTACGCGAGGCCCTGGAGACGGTCCCGGTCCTGCGCCTGCTGGCCCACGCGGGCATCCGCGGCAGCGCGACCCTGGTGCCCCAGGCCCTCGCGGCCGTCACCTTCGTCTCGGGGGCGCTCCTGCTTCTGTCAGGCGCGACACCCTCCCTGGCCTCCCGCCTCATGTGGCTGAAGAGCCACTTACCCGGCGCCGTGGTCGGCGGCTCGCACCTCATGGGCAGCGTCATCGGCATGTGCCTGCTTTTTCTGGCCCGCGGCATCCAGCGCCGCCTGGACGTGGCCTTCATCCTGACGGCGGTCATGCTCGTCCTGGGCATGCTCGCCGCCCTGCTGCGCGGCGGCGACTACGAAGAGGCCATCATCCTGGGCGTCGCCCTGGCCCTGCTCTTGGCCAACCGCGCGCGCTTCTCGCGGCACTCGAGCATGTTCTGCGACCGCTTCACCCCCGGCTGGCTCCTGGGCATGGGGCTGGTCCTGACCGCCACCACGGCCCTGGCCGCCACGTCCTGGCATCTCGGCGGCAAGACAGACGACTTTTGGCTGGCCCTGACCATGGACGGCTCCGTGCCCGACGTGGTCCGCGCCTGGGCAGGGGCGGGCACGGCCGGCCTGTGCCTGGCCTTCACGCGCCTGCTGGCCCCGGCCCCCTACCGCCCGGCGCCCGTCAGCCCCGAGGACGGTCTCGCCGTGCGCGACATCGCGGCCAGGGCCCAGCACACCCGCGCCAACCTCGCCCTGCTGGGCGACAAGACCTTCCTCTTCAGCGGCAGCCGCGAATCCTTCCTCATGTTCGGGGTCACGGGGCGCACCTGGGTGACCATGGGCCCGCCCGTGGGCCGCGAGGACGAGGCCCAGGAGCTCATCTGGCAGTTCCTGGAGACCTGCGACCGGCACTGCGGCAGGCCCGTGTTCTACGGCGTGCCCCAGAACCGCCTGCACCACTTCTGGGACACGGGCCTGAGCCTGATGAAGATCGGCGAGGAGGCCATCGTCGACCTGCCGTCATTCCACCTGAACGGGGCGTCACGGCAGGGACTCAGATACAAGAAAAACAACCTGGAGAAGAACGGCTGCGTCTTCGAGGTCGTGCCGCCCGAAGGGTTCGCGGGCATCCGTGACGAACTGAAAACCGTGTCCGACGCCTGGCTGTCCCTGAAGAACGCCCGGGAGAAGGGCTTTTCCCTGGGCCGCTTCGACCCCGGGTACCTGGCGGCCTTCCACACGGCCGTCGTCCGCCGCGAAGGCCGGATCCTGGCGTTCGGCAATGTCTGGACGGGCGGCAGGACAGAACTGGCCATCGACCTCATGCGTTTCGACCGCGGCGCGCCCCGCGGCGTGATGGACTACCTGCTCTTCATGCTCATGTTCTGGGGGCAGCAGCGCGGCTTCAGCCGCTTCAACCTCGGCGTCTCACCCTTCTCGGGCCTGGAGTCCCACGCCCTGGCCCCCACCTGGAACAAGGTCGGCAACTTCCTCTATTCCCACGCCGAGGATTTCTACAATTTCCGGGGGCTGCGGGCCTTCAAGGAAAAGTTCGGCCCGGTCTGGGAGCCGAACTACCTGCTGGCCCCGGGCGGCCTGGCCCTGCCCGGGACACTGACCGAGGTGGCCGCGCTGGTGGCCGGCGGCGTACGCGGGATGGTCGGCAAATGAAAAACCTGATCCGATTCGCGGTGTTTCTTGTCCTCCTGGTCCAGGCCGGTTCGGCCCTGGCCGCCGCCCCCCTGGCCTTCGGCCCCTTCGGGGAGCTGATCCTGCGCGGCCGTCTGACTGACCCGTCCACGGTCGCCATCGTCATTTCCGACGATTCGGGATGGGGGGAGACGGAGGAGGAACTGGCCAGAATCGCCGGCGAGGCCGGCGCGCTGGTGGCCGGCGTGGACACAAAGCGCTACTTCGCGCATGTGACCCGGAAAGGCTACGAGCCCAACGTATCCTACGAGCTCGAATCCATGAGCAGGTATGTGCAGAAGAACCTCGGCCTGCCCCGGCTCACGCCCCCGCTCCTGATCGGACACGGGACCGGCGCGGGCATCGTCTACGCCAGCCTCGCTCAGGCGCCCGCGGGGACGTTTCCCGGCGGCGTCAGCCTCGGCTTCCGCCCGGAACTGAAGCTGACCCAGCCCTTCGGCATCGGCAGGGGGCTGACATGGACGCGGACGGAGGGCGGCATCCGTTACGAACCCTTCACCAAAGGGGACATGCCCTGGACCGTGATCCAGTCCCGGAACGACCCGGTCCTGCCCGAGCCGGCCCTGCGCGCCTTCATCCAGGGCATGAACGGCGTCCAGCCGAGGATTCTGCCCGGCGACTACTCCGACACGGCCGCGTGGCTCGACACGGTCAGGCAGGCCATCGCAGCCCACGTCGGCACAGCGGCCGGGCAAGCCGGCCGGACCCATGGCGAGGTCGAAGACCTGCCCCTCATCGAAGTGCCGGCTCAGGGATCGGCCACGCACACCCTGGCCGTGTTCGTCACGGGCGACGGCGGCTGGGCCGGCATCGACAAGGACATCGCGGCCATTCTGGCCAGCCGCGGCATCGGCGTGGTCGGCCTGGACTCCATGAAGTACTTCTGGACCAGGCGGACGCCCGAAGGCGCCGGTGCCGACCTGGCGCGCATCATGCGCCGCTACCTCGCGAAGTGGGGCGCCACGCGCGTCGTCCTCATCGGCTTCTCCCTGGGCGCCGACGCCCTGCCGCCCATGATCAACAACCTGCCCGACGACCTGCGCCGCACCGTCAGGCAGACCACCCTGCTGGCTCCCAGCCGGTTCGTGGAACTGGAGTTCCACGTCTCGGACTGGCTCCACGACGACGAGGCTTCCCAGGACATCGCCCTGCTGCCCGAAGTCCGCAAAATGGCACCCACGCCGTTGCTGTGCGTATACGGCCGGGATGAGAAGACATCCCTCTGCCCCGACCTGCAACCCGGAGACGCAACCGTCGCCGCCCTGCCCGGCTCCCACCATTTCAAGGGCGATTACGCCCAGGTTGCGAAGATCATCCTGGAGCATCTGGACAGATTCTAGCAACCCAGGCTCGTGGACTTTCCCTGCCCACCATTGCGCACCGCACAAAACGTCCAGAGAGGGGTCGTCGGAGATCGGCATCCTGGCAGGCGTGCAGCGCGGCAGCCGGTTCATCATCCCCAAGACGCGACCATGTCCCAAACGTGGGCGAGGTCTTGGCCACGATTCACGAGTTATGTACGTCAAGTTCAGCAAATTCTCCACGGCATGATGGGTAACCTCAAG
>CALMTS010000014.1 GCA_937872685.1 uncultured Desulfomicrobium sp. | reverse complement strand
GCCGTGGTGACGAGGGCTGGGTAGAAGCGCCTGTTCTCCAGAAACTCTCCCGGCGTATTGATGAAGGGGCCGCGATATTCCACGGCCATGAGCTTGCGGGGTGCGTAGGTGGCATCGCCCAGGGCCCGGATCAGCGCACATTTGCCTGACCCGCTTTGGCCGATGAGCAGCACGGCGGGCACTATGACCTCGTCATTTCGACGGACGCGTAGCGCAGGGTGCGGTCGAAGTATTCGAGCACCCCGCGCAGGGCCGATTCCACGCTGGCCACGTCCCCGGTCAGCACCAGGGAGCCGCCGAAGCGGTCCAGGAACCCGATGTCCACGGCCGCGGCCTTGGTGGCGATGTCCGCGGCGATGATCACGCATTCGCTCGGCGTGATGGTCAGGATGCCGATGGCGTCACCGGCCGCGTCGTCCAGCCCCACCTTGACGTAAATGTCGCGCTGGGGGCTGGCGATGACGTGGGCCAGGGTGATCTGCTTGCCCGGGACGTATTCCTGGATGATGCGCTGCTTGGCGTCCTGCATGGTTCGGCCTACAGGAGCTGCGCCTTGAATTCGGCGCTGGGCGAGGGGATGACGATGTGGCTGAGCACGGGCCCGCTCTCGCCCACCCCGGCCACGCCGGCCTCGACGGCGGCCTTCACCGACCCCACGTCGCCGGTCATGACCACGAAGGCCTTGCCCCCCAGCCCCGCGGCGAAGCGAATCTCCAGCAGCTCGACCTGGGCGGCCTTGGCCGCGGCGTCGGCGGCCAGGATGCACGAGGCCGTGGTGCTCGTCTCAATGACGCCGAGGGCGTTGACGGCTCCCCGCAGCCCGGTGCCGCTCAGGGCCGGGAAGACGTCCGCGTGGACGTTGGCCAGCACGAAGCTATCAACGACCATCTCGCCGCCGATGACGCGGCCCGTGTCCACGGAGCTCTGCACCGCGCCGGTGTCCCCGGCCACCACGACCAGGTAGCGGCCGGGACAGGTCGGCCGGGCCATGACCAGGTCCACCAGCGCGGCCTTGGCCATCTCGTCGGCCGTGTGCATGCCCATGGCGATGCTGTTCAGTTCAATGCAACCGATTGCGCGTACCATACTTCTCTCTCCTTACGCCCTGATGACAACCTTGCCGTCCGCCACGGACGTGACCGTTCCGTTGATGCTCGCATGCACCCTCGCGCCGAGGGACTTTTCCGGGATTTCACCGATCAGGTCCCCCTGGGCGACCCTGTCGCCCACGGCCACCAGGCACGACGCCGGGGCGCCGATGTGCTGTTTCAGCGCGATCTCCACCACCTGCGGCGCGAACCCCTCGGCCAAGCCGGGATGGGTGTCGTACTTCACCACGTCCAGACGCTGCATGAGCCGGCTCGTCGGCACGTAACGGGTGCCGCGGAAGGGGTGGACGACGGGCTTGCGCCCTTGCGCGTCCCAGCGCACGCCTTCCTGCATCAGCGCCCGCTTGATCTGCGCGTTGACCTCGCGCGGCGAGACCAGCATGGGGCAGGCGAATTTCTCGCAAATGCCGCACTCGGAGCACAGCAGCGCCTCGCGGGCCGCGGGGCTGGCGGCTAAGTCGGTCCCGCCGGCCGCGCGCATGAGCAGGTGCGGGCGCAGCCTGTGCCCGAGCAGGTTGCGCGGGCAGAGGTCCGTGCACTGGGAGCACTGGCAGCAGATGGTGGCGGTTATGCGGCGCACCCGCTCCGGGTCCATGACCTTGCGGGCCACGACGGTGTGGTCCGGGGGCAGGACGATGAGGCCGCTGGTGGTCTTGGTCACTGGCTGGTGCGTGTCGGGCAGGACCCGGCCCATCATGGGGCCGCCGTCGACCACCACGTAGTCAGTGATGGTCGGTCCGCCAGCGAAGGCGAGTACGTCCTCGACCAGCGTGCCAACCGGCACCCTGACGACCATGTGCCGCTTCACCTCGCCCGTGACGGTCACGTAGCGTTCGGTCAGGGGCGTGCCCTCCATGGCCCGGGCCACGTTGCACAGGGTTTCAACATTGCTGACCACCACCCCGACCTGCAGCGGGATGCCCGCCTCGGGCACGGTGCGGCCCAGGACCTCATGCACGAGCACCTGCTCGTCGCCGGCCGGATAGAAGTCGCGCAGCTCGAAGACTTCGAGCCTGCCCGACTTGTCCGCGGCCGCCGCCTCGCGCACCGCCTGCATGGCCTTGCGGTGCTTGCCCTTGAGGCAGATGACGCCCCGCCCCGCCCCGGTGCAATCCAGCACGGCCAGGAGGCCGCGAACCATGGCCGCGGTCTGCGTTTCCATGAGCACAGCATCGCTCATGAGCAGCGGCTCGCACGAGGCGCCGTTGACCAGCACCGTGTCCACCGAGGCATTGACCTTCACATGCGTGGGAAAGCCTGCGCCGCCAGCGCCGACCACCCCGGCATCGCGTATTTTCTCGACAATCTGCGCGTTCATGTTCGTCCTTCGAAGATGCGGAGCGCTTATCTGGCGGCCCGCTTGGGCAGGATTTTTTCCACGTCGGGGTGCGGACGGGGGATGACGTGCACGCTGACCAGCTCGCCCACGCGCTCGGCCGCGGCCGCCCCGGCGTCCGTGGCCGCCTTGACCGCGCCGACGTCGCCGCGGACCATGACCGTGACCAGCCCGCTGCCGACCTGCTCGCGGCCGACGAGCTCAACGTTGGCCGCCTTGACCATGGCGTCGGCCGCCTCGATGGAACCGACCAGACCCTTCGTT
Organism: uncultured Desulfomicrobium sp.; assembly: GCA_937872685.1. GTDB lineage: Bacteria > Desulfobacterota > Desulfovibrionia > Desulfovibrionales > Desulfomicrobiaceae > Desulfomicrobium. Next base: position 2,043 of record CALMTS010000014.1, on the reverse strand, counting down.
TCAACCATTCCCAATGCGTTCATGAGTGCCTCCCGCCCCGCCTTGCCCGCCTGTGCGGGCGTGACGCGGCCGAACCCGTTAGATGTTGTCGCGGATGGTCTGCAGGGCCTGACGGCTCAGACGCTTCAGCTGCTCTTCATCCGTGATGTGACAGTTATTTTTCAGCATTTCCGACACGGAGCGCGTCAACGCGTCCAGCGTCGTGCAGTCCAGGGCCGATTTCCCTGAGCAGGCCGGACACGTGCAGCCGGCCGGGCAACCCGCGGTGGCCGCCGCGCAGCCCGCGTCCCCGGACTTCGGCCCGTAGACGATGGCCACGCCGCGCCTGGACAGCTCGTCCTTGGCGCCCGGCGTCAGGATGATCGAACCGTCGGCATAGACCTTCCCGGTCGCCCGGCAGATGACGGCATCCAGGTCGCCTGCCTGGATGAGTTTCTTTCCCATGCTTACCTCCCGACGCTGATGAGGGTTTGGATGACGGCAACGCTGGGCCGGGGGATGACCACGGCCTCGACCAGCTGCGCGTCCAGAACGGAGCGGGCGGCGGCGACGGCCTCTTCCACGGCCGCCACGTCCCCGCTGATCACGAAATACGATTTGCCGTTGATGCCCTGGCCCGTGACCAGCCTCGCCAGGGTCACGGAAGCCCTCTTGGCGGCCGCGTCGGCGGCGGCGATGCCGGCCGCCACGGTGCGGCACTCGACCACGCCCAGGGCCTCGCCGGGTTCGGGTGGGGTGCTGCGCTTCAGCACGTCCAGCACCTGCGGCGAGACGCCCGACAGGACGAAGCTCCCGACCAGGGCGCGGCCCGATTCGCGAGCCAGTTCCACGGCGGTTCCCACGGCTTCGCGGTCGCCGCCGACGTGGATCAGGAAGCGGCCCGAACAGATGGTCGAGGCCCGCAGCAGCTCCACGGCCGCGGCCTTGACCATGGCGTCGGCCAGCTCGATGCCAGCGGCGATGCTGCGCGCTTCGACCAGGCCCAGGGTGTCCATCAGGCTTCCGTCCGCACTTCGACTTCGTCGATGATGCCGATGATGGCCGCGTCCACCGGGATGCCAGGCGAACGCAGGGCCTTGCGGGCGGAGCTGCCGGTCACGACCAGGACCCGCTCGCCGATGCCCGCCCCGACGCAGTCGGCGGCCACGAAGCTGTCCCGCTCCGCGTTCCCGGCCGGGTCGATGCGGCGCACGACCATGAGCTTGAGGCCGTTCAGGGTATCTTCCTTGCGCGTGGCCCAGACGTTGCCGATGACTTTCGCGATGATCATGGTTGGGTCCTCAAAAAGTGCTGATGGTGACGTTCAGGGTGCGCGCCGTCTCCGCGGCCAGGGGAGTGACGATGGCGCGGGCCGGGACCTGCAGGGTACGGGCACCGGCTTCGGACGCCTCGCGCACGACCGCCTCCGTGACCACGGTGGCGCGGGTGCGCAGGGTCTGCGGCCGCTCGGTTTCGAGCAGGGTCAGGCCGTAGGCGGCGAGCTGCCGCTCGTATCCCTCGTAGAGCCGCAGCAGGGCCTCGGGCGCGGTGGCCGCGTGCTCGCGCCACTCGAAGGCCAGGACCTGCACGGGCACGCCCCGCAGGAGCAGGCCCAAGGCTTCGGCCATGATCTCGCCGGCGGCCCGGCCGGCAGCGAGATCGGCCATGTCCGAACAGGTCAGGCGGGGCAGGACGTAATGGTCGAACGGACCTTCGGCCTCCCCCCGGAAAAGAATTTCACCGCCCAGACGCCGGGCCGTTTCCGCGGCCACGACCTCGTCGCGCCCGCCCAGAATCAGCACGCGGACGCGCGGCGTCTGCAGCTGCCGCGCGACTTCGGCGGCGACGGCGCGGACCAGGGCTTCAATATCCATGGCCGCCCTCCCGGCAGTTGAGGGCGATGCCCAGGGGCGTGACGAGCAGCGGGTTGGCCGGCTTGTACACGGGCAGGCCCGTCTCCTTGGCGATGACGTCCTCCATGCCCCGCAGGCAGCAGGTGCCGCCCACCAGGTGCACGGACCGGACATTGCGCCCTTCGACGTGGCGCCTGACGATGCTGCCCAT
>CALMTS010000013.1 GCA_937872685.1 uncultured Desulfomicrobium sp. | reverse complement strand
TGGGCGGCAACAGCGCCCGGGTCCTTGTCGTCACGGTCATCACCTCGGTCCTGGTGCCCTTCAGCCTCCCGGCCGTCGTGGAACTCGTTCTCTCGCAGAGCGTGAACCTGTCCTTCTGGGACATGCTCCGGGTGCTGGCCCTGGCCATCTTCGTCCCCATCACCGCCGTGCAGATCCTGAGGCGGCTTGCGCCGCATCTGCTCGATGCTGCGAACCGCCGCGCCTACCCGGTGAATCTCGTCATGTTCGCACTCATCAACCTCGGCGTCTTCTCGAAGTACGCCGAAATTTTCTTCAGCGAACCCACGCTGATCGCCGAGGCGTGCCTCGTGTGCATCGTCCTGTCGGTGATATACGCCGTCGCCGGCATCCTGTTCTTTCGCCTCAGTTCAGTGGAAGACCGACTGGCGGGCTCCGTCATGATGGCCCACATTAACAACGTGCTCATGATCGTCTTTTCGGCGCAGTTCTTCGGGCCCCGGGAGACGATGACTGCAGCCATGTACCTGTTGCCCTTCTTCGGGCTTGTCCTGCCTCTGCGGTTGTACGGCGAGAAGATGAGGGGTGAGAAAAAGCAATAAATCGATACGCGACAGAATATCATCGTATGTCATTCCCGGCCTGACCGGGAATCCATCTGTAGCATGGATCCCCGCCTTCGCGGGGATGACGATTGAGTTTGTTCATCGCCCCGGCATTCTGGCTCAGTTCTCCCGGAAGCCTCCCGCGAAGGTGATGGCGCAGGTGGTGCCGTAGGTGGAGTGGGGACCGCAGTCGACGCCCATCACGTGGAATGCCGCATTGAAGAGGTTTGTCCGGTGCCCGCGGCCGGGCACGCCGTCATCGACGATGAAGGCGGCCACCACGTCCCGCGCCGTCCGCTGCCCGTAGGCGACGTTCTCGCCGATGACGGAATCCCATTGGCCATGGCGCTCGATCCTCTCGGAGGGTGTGCTCCCGTCGGGCCCCGTGTGACCGAATCCGCCCGATGCCCCCTGGGGCGCGATAAGGTCCCGCGCGGCAAGCGACAGGCCCCGCGAAGTACCGAGGGCTCCCACGGGCCGATGCTTCTCGAGCCAGCGGATCGCCTCGTCCAAGGCCGCAAGCCCCTCCTTGGTCCGGACGGTGACCTCGCCGGGCCGCCTCAGCTGTGTCCCCCGGTAGTACTTCCTCTGGCCCTTCAGCCAGGAGGCGTATGCCCCGGGGTTCGTCCGTGCCAGGTTGACCTCTTCGACGATACCTTTCTCGAGTGCCGTAAAATCCACATCCCGGGCGGCCTGCGCGGGCTCGATCCACAGAAACGCCGCGGCGGCACCCAGGCCGAGGCTGACAAGCCCGAGCAGCGCTCTGCGCAGGGTGACTCGTTCGCGCATGCCGACCTCTTACCAGTCCTTGATCATCACGCCCACGCCGATGCGGTTCGTGTAGTGGTTGTAGTCGACGAGGGTCTCGCCGTACCCCGTGAAGTACTGGATGTAACAATTGAGAGGCCCGATGCAGGTAAAATCGAACCCGAGCTGCAGGGTGCTGCGGTTGTCGTCGTCAAAACGCAGGTTGTTGCGGAACATGAGGCCGAAGTGGTAGTCGATCCCGCATGTCGTTCCACGGTACCCGGCCCAGAGCTCGCCGTATCCCAGGTAGGCGTCTATGTCGGGGTTGTCGTCGTTCTCGGCGCTTTCGGGCAGCCGGTACCAGGTCTTCAGGACGACGTCGAAAGGCTCCCACTCGAAGCCGAAATTCGCCATGATGCGGTTCCAGCTACGCGAGAGGGGTTCGCTCTGGCCGTTGGACTGGTGGTTCAGTCCGACCTGGATGAACTGGAGTTTAAGGGGGTCCCGGCCCAGCCGGACGAGATCGTCGACCATCCGGGTGTTGAACAGGACCTCGGGCTCGTAGTTGGTCTCCCGGAAGGGTGCGGAGTTGCTCCAGTTCCAGAACTGCCATTGTGACAGTTGCGTATAAGCCGCCCAGACATCCGCCTTCTTCCCGAATACCGGGATGTCCTCCAGGAGCTTCATCTTCAGGCTGATCTGGAACTTGGACTCGGCGTCCTGCAGCTGCGTGCCCGGGTTGACCGACTCGTAGGGCTCCTTGTCCAGGTTGCCGTTGTATGTGTACAGGAGGAAGTAATTCTCCCGGTGGGCACGGATGGCCCACCGTCCGGCCCTTTCACGGCTTTCGTCGTCGAGCAGCCATGCCTTCGACAGATAGCTCGACTTGTTCGGCGGCTTCGGGTCGAGGCCTGCCATTCTGTCGTACTCGTAGAGACGCTCCGAGTCGTCGCAGATTGTTCTGCAGGCGTCGAC
>CALMTS010000012.1 GCA_937872685.1 uncultured Desulfomicrobium sp. | reverse complement strand
CTGGTCTGGGCCACGGCCATGATCAACAACATCTACAGCAGCATGATCGTGTTCGTGTCCCTGGCCGCGCATCACCAGTTGAGCGTGGCTCAAGTCACGGTGCTGTGCACCATGATCCTGCTCGCCCATTCCATGCCACTCGAACTGCAGGTCGTGAGCAAGTCCGGACCCAGGATGGCCTTCCAGGCCCTGCTGCGCATCGGCGGCGCCCTGGTCCTGGGCTGGGTGATGTCCAAGGCCTATGCGTGGGGCGGGTGGCTGCAGGAACCCAACGTGCTCATGTGGCAGCCCAAGCTCCAGGACGAAAGCCATGTCATGTGGGCTTTGGGGCAGGTCCGGAACCTGAGCATGGTTTTTGTCATCATCACGACGCTCAACACCGTTATGCGCGTGCTGACGGCAGTCGGCCTGACCGCCTTGTGCGTGCGTCTGCTGTCCCCGGTGCTTCGCCTCCTGGGCATCGGCCCCGAGGCGGGCACCCTGACCATCGTCGGCATGGTCATGGGACTGTCCTACGGCGGGGGCCTGATCATGCACGAGGCCCACTCGGGCAAGGTCCCGCCCAAGGACATCTTTTCGTCCCTGAGCCTCATGAGCCTGTCCCATTCGGTCTTTGAGGACACCATCCTCATGGCAGTCCTCGGCGGGCATTCCTCCGGGCTTTTGTTCGCGCGGGTGGCCTTTACCCTGGTAGTGGTGGCTTTGCTGGTCCGCGTGGTGGGCTGGCTGGGGGACGAGTTTTTCTACCGCCGTCTGTTCAAGCCCGTCGAAGTCTACGCACCGCTTGAACCCTGCTGCCCCGGGGCCCCGACTGCAGACGGGCCGTAAGCCGCCCCGGAATTTTATCACAAGCCCAGGAGAAGCCATGTCGCAACGCCTCAACGCCCTCAAGGACCTCATGGACGCGCAGGGGATAGACGCCCTGCTCGTCGTGCAGCCGGCCAACCGCTATTATCTTTCAGGATTTGAGCTGCATGACGGGCAGTGCAACGAGAGTTCCGGCTGTCTTCTGGTGCGTACGGACGGGCCGGACTGGCTGCTGACCGACGCGCGGTTCACCGTCGAAGCCTGGCGGCATTGGCCCGAAGAGCATGTGCATATCTATGGCGCCCCGCGTATGGAAAAGATTGCGGAGTTCGTGAAGAGCCTGGGCATCACCGGGCTCTGGGTCGAGACCCATGCCATGTGCGCGGAAATGTACCTGGAGTTGGGCAAGAGCCTGGACCTCCGTCCGGCCCCGCGGTTGGTGGAGGAGTTGCGCACGGTGAAGGATGCCGGGGAATTGTCCCGGCTGAGGGCGTCCTGCGCGCTGAACCACAGGGTTTATGCGGAACTGGAGCATGCCCTGATGCCGGGCATGACCGAGCGTGATGTCGCCTGGATGCTGGAGAAGCTTTTTCGGGAAGGCGGGGCGGAGGGTCTGAGTTTTGCGCCCATCGTCGGTTTCGGCCCCAACGGGGCCCTGCCCCACGCCACCCCGGGATCCGCTCCCCTGCGGCCGGAGACCCCGGTCCTCATCGATATGGGCGGGCGTCTTGACGGGTACTGTTCGGACCAGACGCGGACGTGGTGGGTCGGGGACAGGCCTACGGACGAGTTCCGTCGCACCCTGGACCTGGTCCGCGAGGCGCAGCGCCTGGCCATCGCCAAGGTCGCGCCGGGCGTGGGCACGGATGAGCTGCACGCCACGGCCAGGGAGTATTTCGAGCGTCATGGCGCGGCCGGACATTTCACCCACTCGCTCGGGCACGGCATTGGCCTGGAGACCCACGAGGCTCCGGGGGTCGGGCCCATCCGGCCGACGGTCCTGAAGCCCGGCATGGTCATCACCGTGGAGCCCGGCCTCTACTATCCCGATTGGGGCGGGGTGCGCTGGGAGCATATGGTCGTGGTCACCGGGGACGGCCATGAAGTGCTCTGAGGCGCAGTCCGCGCGTCGCCGCAAGCGGTTCAAGGACTGCGGCCTCGTTGCGCCTTGTCTCGCCAGCCGGGTCCTTTACGCCGAGATTCCGCGCAGCCAGATCGCTCTCTATCGCTTTTTGCTCGAAGGCTACGACAACCTAGCGGTCATGAGCGTGGTCGACCGCTACCGCGCCGTCATCAAGCTGCGCTATACGCCTTTCGCCGAACTCACCCTGCGGGGTCTGCTGCTGGCGCAGGGTGCGCTGATTATCGAGCGGCCGGAATCTTCAAACGGTTAACCCGAAGAAATTCCTGGCGTTGTCCCCGCAGCGCTTCCAGAAACCGTGGAGGTCCTCGCCGCGAAGCCGGGCGATTTCCCGCGCCGTAAACCCGAGCAGGGCAGGTTCGTTGCGTTTGCCACGGTATGGTTCGGGGGAGAGGTACGGGGCGTCGGTTTCCAGCAGCAGTCTATCGGCCGGGATGGTTCTGACGGATTCGCGCAGCGCCTCCGCCTTGGCGTAGGTCACGGTGCCGGGCACGGAAATGTGCCAGCCCCGTTCCACCAGCAGCCGAGCCCAATCGGGCCCCAGGCCGAAGCAGTGCCACAGCAGGGGCCGCCCGGCGAAACCCATTTCATCCAGGATGGCCAGGCAGTCGTCCTCGGCGTCCCGGCAATGGATGACGACGCGCTGATCCAGTTCCCGGGCCAGGGCGAGCTGTCTGCGGAACCAGCGCTGCTGGTCCTGCTGCGGCGAGAAGTCGTAATAGTAGTCCAGACCGATCTCCCCGACCGCCCGCAGGCGCGCATCTTCCTGAAAGGCCGCCCGCATGTCCGCAAGATCCTCTTCCGTCATCTTCGCCGCCTCGTGCGGATGCACGCCCAGAAGGAAGAAGACGTCGGCGTGCGCATCGAAAAGGGGGCGGCCCGCACGGTAGGCCTGGGGGCCCAGGAAGACGTTGCCCACCGTCCGCACGCCGCAGGACAGGGCGCGCTCCAGAACGGCATCCACGTCGTATTCCCGGCCGTCGAGGTGGGCGTGGCTGTCCGCGCCGTCCGCGGGAAGGCCAAGGGTCTCGGGGAGCTCGCGCTCCCGTTTCTTGCTCACGCCTTGTTCTCGCGCACGCCCTGCTCCCACTTGGCCACGGGAATGGCCTCGTCGATGAGCATGACCGGGATCTCTTCGCGCACGGGGTAGACGATGCCGCAGGCGCCGCACTTGAGGCCCTCTTCCCGGGGCAGCAGCTCCAGGTCGCCCTTGCATTTGGGGCAGGCCAGAATGTCCAGAAGTTCCTTGTTCAGTGCCATGATTCCTCCACGTTGATGCAATGTGATGCCGTAGACGGGCTTATCCTGATCAAAACCACGTTACAAGCGGGCAAATGCCACACGGTCCTTGAGTTTTCAAACCAATGCGATACAACCGCACCCATGATGCACGGCGCACCGAATCCCTCCGCGGGCCCTGTCCTGCTCTTCGACGTTGGCAACACCAACGTGAAGCTCTGCCTGGCCGATGAAAACGGCCTCGGCCGGACCTATTCCCTGCCCTCCACCAACCGCGAGACCGCAGACTCGCTGGGGCTCGCCATCTCGGGCATCTGCGCCCGCGAGGGTGTGGCCGAGGGGGCGGTGCGGGCCTGGGTGCTGTCCTCGGTGGTGCCGCCTCTGAACAGCCTGCTCAGGACGGCCTGCGAAAACTATTTTTCCTGCCCGGCGCTGTTCGTGCCCGGCGACATCCCGCTGCCCCTCGAAAACCGTTACGCCCGGCCGCAGGAGGTTGGCGCCGACCGCCTGCTCGGCGGGTTCGCCGCGCGGATGCTTTTTGACGATCCCACGCTCATCGTGGTCGATTTCGGCACGGCCACCACCTTCGACTGCGTGCAGGGGGACGCGTACCTGGGTGGTCTCATCTGTCCCGGCGTGCTCAGCTCGGTCACGGCCCTGGGCACCCAGACCGCGAAGCTGCCGCAGATCAGCCTGGAGCTCGACACCGCGGATCTGGACATAGGAACCAGTACCCGCCAGAGCCTCAACCACGGAGTGCTGTTCGGCTTTGCCTCTCTGCTGGAGGGCCTGACGGGGCGGCTCAAGAAACGTTTGAACGATCCGCGCGCGCGCGTCGTCGCCACGGGCGGCTTCGCCCCGCAGTTGGCCGCCATCACCTCATGCATCGACAATCTGGCCCCTGACCTGCTCATGCAGGGCCTCGCGGCCGCATATTTCCAAAAACATTCACCGGATACATCCAGGGAGCAATCATGAGCACCATTACAGGTATTTGGGCCAGGGAAATTCTTGATTCCAGGGGCAACCCCACCGTCGAGGTCGAAGTCACCCTCGAATCCGGCGCCACGGGCCGCGCCGCCGTGCCTTCGGGTGCGTCCACGGGCGCCCGCGAAGCACTTGAACTGCGCGACGGCGACGCCGACCGCTACCTCGGCAAAGGCGTGGAGCAGGCCGTGCGCAACGTCATGGAGGAGATCGCCTCCGAGATCGTGGGCCTCGAAGCCGTCCGCCAGGTGGAAGTGGATCAGGCCCTCATCGACCTGGACGGCACCGAGAACAAGTCCCGCCTGGGCGCCAACGCCATGCTCGGCGTGTCCATGGCCACGGCCAAGGCCGCCGCGGAGTTCCTGGGCCTGCCCCTCTACAGGTACATCGGCGGCATCAACGCCAAGGTCCTGCCCGCGCCCATGATGAACATCATCAACGGCGGAGCCCACGCTGCCAACAACCTGGACATCCAGGAGTTCATGATCCTGCCCTTGGGCGCGGCCAGCTTCAAGGAAGCCCTGCGCATGGGTGCAGAGACCTTCCACTCCCTGAAGAAAATCCTGCACAAGGACGGTCTGGCCACCTCCGTGGGTGACGAGGGCGGCTTCGCCCCCAACTTCGCCAGCCATGAACAGGCTTTCAAGTACATCATGAAGGCCATCGAGGAGGCAGGCTATGAGCCCGGCAGCCAGATCGCCCTGGGGATCGACGCTGCGGCCTCGGAATTCTACAAGGACGGCAAGTACCATTTCGCCGGCGAAAACAAGATCCTGACTGCGCGCGAGCTGACCGACTACTACGCGGATCTGGCGGGCAAGTTCCCCATCGTGTCCATAGAGGACGGCCTGGCCGAAGCGGATTGGGACGGCTGGGAGATCCTTTCCGACGTTCTGGGCGACCGGCTGCAGCTGGTCGGCGACGACATTTTCGTCACCAACCCGGCGCTGCTGGCCGACGGCATCATGCGCAGCGTGGGCAACGCCATCCTCATCAAGCTCAACCAGATCGGCACCCTGACCGAGACCATGGATTGCATCGAGATGGCCAAGGAGGCCTCCTACGCCACCGTCATCTCCCACCGCTCCGGCGAGACCGAGGACAGCTTCATCGCCGATCTGGCCGTGGCCGTGAACGCAGGGCAGATCAAGACCGGCTCATTGTGCCGTTCGGATCGCATGGCCAAGTACAACCAGCTCCTGCGCATCGAGGAAGACCTCGATTCCCAGGGCGTGTACTTCGGACCGGCCATGGCCGCCAACTGGTTCGACGAGGAATAGCAATCATGGGCGCACTCCGGTGCGCCTTTTTTTCAGCACCAGAGGACATCATGCGTATCATCGACGGAAAAAAGACGGCCGCCATCATCCGTCAGGAACTCAAGGAACAGGTGGCGGTGTTGGCGGCTCGGCATGGCCGCGCGCCCGGACTGGCCGTGATCCTGGTGGGGGACAATCCCGCCTCCCAGGTTTACGTGCGCAACAAGGAGAGGGCCTGCGCCGATGTGGGCATCATCTCCAAGGGGTTCCGCCTGCCGGCCGACATCCCCCAGCCGCAACTGGAAGACACCATCCTCTTCCTGAACAACGACCCGGCCATCGACGGCATTCTGCTGCAACTGCCCCTGCCGAAAGGTCTGGACAGCCAGCGCTGTCTGGACCTGATCGACCCGTCCAAGGACGTGGACGGCTTCCATCCGGTGAACATGGGCCGCCTGGCCCTGGGCCTGCCCTGCCTTCGGTCCTGCACCCCGGCGGGGATCATGAGTCTCATGGAGCGGCACGGCATCGACGTGGCAGGGAAGAAGGCCGTGGTCATCGGCCGCAGCAACATTGTGGGCAAGCCCCTGGCGCTCATGCTCCTGCAGAAGAACGCCACGGTCACCATCTGCCATTCGCGGACCAGGGACATCGCCGAGGAGGTCCGCTCCGCGGACATCGTCCTGGCCGCCGTGGGCATCCCAAAATTCGTCACCCGCGATATGGTCAAGCCCGGGGCCGTGGTCATCGATGTGGGCATCAACCGCACGGAACTCGGCCTGGTCGGGGACTGCGACTTCACAGGCCTGGAGGACGTGGCCTCGGCCATGACCCCGGTGCCCGGCGGCGTCGGGCCCATGACCATCGCGCAGCTGCTGGTCAACACCCTCGAAGCCTACATCGAGCATGTAGGCTGATTCTCCCACGCAAAAGGGGCCCCGCGGGGCCCCCTCTCATTTTCGACCTTCACGGGTCAGCCTATTCGATGATGACCCCTGCGTAGCCGACCACCCGCGACATGTCCCCGTTCACTTCCCCGGACGTGGCGTACGCGACGAGCTCGGCTTTTTTCGCACCCAGGATGTTTGCCAGGTGCAGGCCCAGAGTCATGGGCAGCACGCCGCACATCGATATGTTTTCACTCCGCACCGTGCCGTAGAAGCCCATGGGGTCCAGGGCCAGGACGCGGTCCAGTGCATGCTGGTCGACGACGCGGGTTTTGGCGTCCGAAGCGAAGTGGTTCATGTCGGAGCTGACCACGACGGACACGTCGCGACCCAGCGCGATCAGGACCTCGGCGATCTTGGATGCCGCGCCGGCAAGTTTGTCCGGCCGGGGGTCGCCCACGGCGATGGGCACGATGCGCATGTCCGGATTTTTGGCCCACAGGAAGGGCAGGACCACCTCCAGGGAATGCTCCTGCAGATGCGCGACGCGATCGGCGCTCAAGGCCGGCTCGGCGGCCAGGATGGCGGCGGCCAGTTCGGCGTCCACGTCCATGCCCGCGCCGGGCAGGTGCCACGTGCCGTCGGGCCATACGGCCAGGGGGGCGCCCATGCCGGTGTGGTTGGGGCCAAGCAGCAGAACCGTGTCCGTCAGTCTGGCCCGGGCCAGGGTCTGACCCGCCACGCCGCCGGAGAATACATGGCCGGCGTGGGGAACCATGGCCAACCTGGTCACGGCCTCCCGTTCCATTTCCCCGCGCATGCAGGCCTTGACCGTGGCCAGCCACTGGTCTTGGCGGCCGGCGTAAAACTGTCCCGCGACAACGGGCTCGCGATCGATGCTCATTCTCTCCTCCTAGCGAAATTTCTCGACTTCCCCTTTCAGGCGAACCCCTTCCAATTCAGCTGCAGCCATACGGCCATAGAGCGAGTTTGGAAAGAGCTCCTTGAGGCGGTTCAGCGTTTCTCGCCATCGCGTCATGTCCTCGTTCTTCCGGAACAGGATGGCCTTGCGGTAGGTGTGCGCCGGCCAGCCGCGGTCCTTGGAAGAGATGTAGTCGTCGTACTCGAGGCTCCAGGCGAGGGCCTCCTGGGGCCGCCCGCTCCTGTCGGCCGCCTGGATGAGCAGTTCGAGGCTCTCCTTGAGCTTCGGGATGTCGTCCTTTTCCTTTTTCAGCAGTTCCAGGGCCTCCTGGCCCAGGATGCTGGCCTGCTCCAGTTCTCCGGCGGCCAAGGCCGCGCGGCCCAGGAAATAATGGGCGTAGCCTCGCTGCGTATCGGTCAGGCCCAGATCCGTGGCCAGCCTGGTCCACAGGGGCTTGGCCAGGGCGGGCTGATCCAGCTTTTCATGCGCCAGGGCGGACGCGTAATCAACCTGCCGTTTTCTATCGGGACCCAGGTTCCATGGCGCGACCAGTCTGGCCAATTCGAGAACGTCTTTCCACTGCTGCAGATCCACGAGCATGCTCAGGGTCAGATCCATGCCCTGTTCCGAGTACTGTCCCTTGGGTATGGAGCCGAAGACAAAGGGCCTGGCCATGTCCAGCGCTTCTCGCGGCTGACCGGTGCGCATGAAGGCCGTGGCCACGATGAGCCTGGTTTCCGGATTGGGCTCCCTGCCCTCGAAGAGGTCCTGATTGTCTTGCCAACTCTGGACGATGGCGGGGAAGTTTTCCTGCTCCAGGTCGCGCATGATCCAGTCCTGCAAGGCTTTGTCCGCAACCTCGCGCGCCTTCGGCAGCAACTCGTGATCCGGGTAGTCCTGCTGGAAGCGGCGCACATCCTCCAGGCTTTCGGGGAACTTCTTGTTCCACAGCCGCCACATGGCCAGCTTCAAGCGTGCTACCGGGGCCAGAGGGCTTTCGGTATGCTCCAGAATGCGGTTGTAGATCTCTTCCGGGTTGGCCTCCGGACGGTCGAAGACCGGGGCCATGTCGCCGATGGACGGCTTGTCCAGCACGCCCTCCTCGGCCAGGCGCATCTGTGCGATGAGCCCGCCTTCGCGGTCCGGGTAGGCTTCGGCGGTGCGGTGGTAGATCTCCCGGGCTGCGTTTGGTTTGTTCTGCTTGAGGTGGATGTCCCCTATGCGGGCCATGGCCACGTCTGCGTCCGGCGCTTCGGGAACGATGTTGGCGTAGGCCCAGAAATACTCCCGGGCACGGTCGTTGTTGCCGCTGAGCATGGCCGCATAGCCGGCGGCCATGAGGAATGACGGGTCTTCAATGTAGTGGCGCGGCCAGCGTTTTTCGATGTCCTTGACGATCTCCATGGCCTTGTCGAAAAAGCCCAACTCCGTGTAGGCCTTGAGCAATCCTACATTGGCGGGTTTGACCGCAGCGCTCATGGGAAAGTTCTGAAGCACGTAACGATAGTGTTCCGCGGCCTTGGAATACTGTTTTTCCCGCAGATAGTGATCGCCCCAGAAGACGTCGGTCATGGGAACCCGCGGGTTGTCGGGATATTTGCGTCGCAGCAGGTCGAAGTTGCCTTTCGCCTCGGGCAGGTTGCCCACGGCAAGATGCAGGTATCCGATGCGGTACAGGGCTTCGGGCACGTTGCGGGAGACGGGGTTGGCATATTTGGCGGCCTCGTAAGCCTCGAGGATGGCCGTGAAGTTGCCTTCCAGATCGCCCTTGCCCTGCTGCATGGTGATGTCGGCCAGATTGTAGAGCAATTCTTCGCGCAAGGGTTCCGGGGCCTTCGGGTGCTCGACCATGGCGGTCATCGCTTGACGGCCGGCCTCCAGATCGCCCGCGGCCATGGCCGTCTGCGCCTGCCTGTAGAGCTCTTCCAGTTCCGCCGTGCTGTTGTCGGCAGGAGGGTTCATCTCGGCGGAGGCGTTGGTCTCGGCGGAG
>CALMTS010000011.1 GCA_937872685.1 uncultured Desulfomicrobium sp. | reverse complement strand
TCACCTGAAGGGGCGCCTTCTTTGCGGACGCCCCGTACAGGCGCACCGGACAGTTGTGTCGCATTGTCGGGTGCGTGCGTCACGCATGTCGCACGCGCCGGCCGCCGAATTTATCTGGCGGATTCCCGTGAATACTCGCCTTCGCGCCATGCGTCGCGTCGCGCCCTGTCGCCGCGCCCTGCCCGAGCCGGCCGGGGCGCCGTTGCAGCTCTCCGGGAGTGACACCGGGCAAGCCGTCCCAGAAGTGCCTGATGATATTCTAATATCCCGATATCAAATGATAAATGATGATTTTATCAGCTGAGCATGTTTTTTGAATAGCCGGTTGGCCTTCACCTGCGGGCAGGGGACGGGCTCAGTTGCAAAGCAGGCGTACCGCGGCCTCCGGCCAGATGGCCGGCGAGCGGTGCAGCAAACGTCATTCGATCGGGAGCGATATGCGATATTACGGCGAGGAGGCCCTGGGCCTCATCGAAACCCTGGGGATGGTGCCGGCCATCAATGGTGCGGACAGGATGCTCAAGGCGGCCAACGTTCAGCTCATCTCCTATGAAAACGTGGGCTCGACCCTGGTCACCATCATGGTCAAGGGCGATGTGGCGGCAGTGGCCGCCGCGGTGGACGCCGGAGCCGCCGGCGCTGCCGAGATCGGCAAGCTGACGGCCAGAAACGTCATGCCCCGGCCCATCAAGGGCGTGGCGGACATCGTGTCCGTGTACGCGGTGGACGGGGACGCGGAGGCCGGACGCCCGCGGGCCATGGGCCTCATCGAGACGTTCGGCATCGTCCATCTGCTCGAAGCGGCTGACGCCATGCAGAAGACCGCGGACGTGGACGTCATCGGCTTCGAGAATGTGGCTTCGGGCTATGTGTCCGTACTGGTCCAGGGCGACGTTGCGGCCTGTTCTTCGGCCGTGGCCGCGGGAGTGAAGGCCGTGGAGAAGATGGGGGCCTCCGTTTACAGCTCCGTGGTCATCCCCACGCCGCATCCGGACCTGGTCAGGATCACCCGGCGCTACGCCTTCGAAAATCTGCTCCCGTAAAGGCGGCCCAGCCATGATCATCGACAACGATCTGCTCTCCATCCAGCAGGCCAGGATTCTGGCCGAGAACGCCGTGGAGGCCCAGAAACGCCTGGCGGGGTTCGCCCAGGACAGGCTTGACGCCATTGTCGAGGGCGTGGCCGACGCCGTGGCCCCGCACCTGCGCGACCTGGCGGTCATGAGCCAGGAGGAGACGGATTTCGGGCGCTGGCAGGACAAGCTGATCAAGAACCGCTTCGTCTGCGAGCAGGTTCGGGCCCGGCTGCGCGGCATGCGCTGCGTGGGCGTCATCGGCGGGGACCGGGAGCGGGGCGTCATGGACATCGGCGTGCCCGTCGGGGTCGTCGCGGCCCTGTGCCCGGCCACCAGCCCCGTGTCCACGACGATCTGCACGACGCTTCTGGCCATCAAGTCCGGCAACGCCGCGCTCTTCTCGCCGCACCCCCGCGCCAGCCGCAGCATCGGCAGTGCGCTGGACGTCATGATCGCCGCCGCCCACGGCCACGGCCTGCCCGAAGGCTGCCTGGGCTACCTCGGCACCGTGACCAGGAGCGGCACTCGGGAGCTGATGCGCCATGCGGCCACGTCGCTCGTCATGATAACGGGCGTGCCGGGCATGCTGGCCGAGGCCAGGGCCGCGGGCAAGCCCCTCATCTACGGCGGCAGCGGCAACGGGCCGGTCTTCATCGAACGCACGGCGGACATCGACCGCGCCGTGCGCGACGTCATCGTCAGCAAGGTCTTCGACAACGGCATCGCGGCTTCGGCCGAGCAGGCCGTGGTCGTGGACGCGCCGGTGGCGGACCTCGTCCGCCGGGCCCTGCGGGAGCAGGGCGCATATTTCATGAGCGACGAGGAGTCCGGGAGGCTGGGCAGCCTTTTCGTCACTCACGGGCGCCCGAACGCCTGCCTGGTCGGGCTGCCGGCCACGGTCCTGGGCCGCCGGGCCGGGTTCGACGTGCCCGAGGGCACCCGCGTGCTGGTGGCGGAGCGGTCCTTCGTGTCCGAGTCCGACCCCTTTTCCCGCGAGAGGCTGGCCCCGGTCCTGACCCTCTATGTCGAGGACGACTGGCGCAACGCTTGCGAGAAGTGCATCGAGCTGCTCCTGCACGAGCGCTGTGCCCACACCCTGGTCGTCCATTCCCGCGACGAGGAGGTCGTCCGCCAGTTCGCCCTGAAAAAGCCCGTGGGCCGCGTGTTGGTCAACACCCCGGCGACCTTCGGCGGCATGGGCCTGACCACCAACCTTTTTCCAGCCCTGACTCTGGGCAGCGGCTCTGCCGGCCAGGGCATCACCTCCGACAACGTCTCGCCCATGAACCTCGTCTACGTCCGCAAGGTCGGCTACGGGGTGCGCGAGGTGCGGACATCGGACGGACAGCTGACATGCACTGACATCCAGGCGTCGGAACCGGGCCCCTCACGGGCCGGGAGCGACGCCTTACGGCAAATTTTGAACGAAGCGATTCAGGTCTTGAATGGGCCTGAGACAACCAGGAGGTAAGCGTGGATCTTCGTGATTTTTCCCAGAAGCTCGCCGAGGCGACCAGAAACCTGAGCCCCGAGGACCGGGCCTCGCTGCGCAGGGTCTTCGAGAACCTGTCGGCGGAAATCGGCCGCGCCGCAAC
>CALMTS010000010.1 GCA_937872685.1 uncultured Desulfomicrobium sp. | reverse complement strand
TTTCCGTGCCGCGGGGGATCGGCTCGACGGGCCTCTCCGGCTCCTGCCCCCGGGCGGCGACGGAAGGCAGGTAGATGTCGAACGTGCTTCCCCGGCCGGGAGTGCTGTCCACGCCGATGGCGCCGCCGAGACTCTTTACGATGCCGTAGACCACCGAAAGACCCAGGCCCGTGCCTTCTCCGGGGGCCTTCGTGGTGAAGAAGGGGTCGAAGATGCGGTTGATCTGGGCCGGCTCGATGCCCTGTCCCGTGTCGCTGATGCCCAGGTGCAGGAAGCCCTCGGGCCGGCTGCCGTCCGTCCCGTCCGGCAGGAGCCCCGCGGGAGGGGCGGCATTGTCGATGAGGATCCTCAGCCGGCCGCCCGATGTCCGCATGGCGTGGGCGGCGTTGGTGCAGAGGTTCATGAGCACCTGGTGGATCTGGGTGGCGTCGCCGAGGATGAAGCCGTTGGTGACGTCGGCATCGAGGCTGAGAGCGATTGTGGCGGGAAGGGAGGACCGCAGGAATTTCACGGCCTCCTTGGCCAGCGGGACGACGTCGAGGGGCCTGTGCTCCTGCTCTGCCTGGCGGCTGAACGCGAGGATCTGGTTCACGAGGGTTTTCGCGCGGCTGCAGGCGCTGAGGATCTGCGAGAGGTTCCAGCGGCTCTCTTCGTCCTGGATGTCCTGTAAACACAGCTCGGCATAGCCGATGACGGCGAAGAGGATGTTGTTGAAGTCGTGGGCGATGCCTCCCGCCAGGGTCCCGACGGCCTCCATCTTCTGGGCCTGCCGCAGCTGGCGCTCCAGCAGGGCGTTTTGCTTCTCGGCCCTCTTCCGTTCGGCGATGTCCCGGGTCACCCCGATGATGGAGCGCGGTTTCCCTTCCCCATCCCGGATGACCTGCGACGACACCTCGAACCAGCCCGTGGAGCCATCCTTCCGGTAAAGCTCCAGTTCGGTCGTGACGACGCGGGGCTCCCCGCTTCTGGACTGGCCGGGTCCGTCGGCTTCCTCGCGGAGCAGTCGGGTTGCCGTCTCGAATGAGGCCGGCGTCAGGAAGTTTCGAAGCGGCATCGACATCCACTCGGAGGGGCTCCACCCGAATACCCGTTCCGACGAGGGGCTCACGTACGTGAATGAGAGGTTCAAGTCCGCCGTCCAGATGACGTCCGTGACGTTTTCCGCGAGCAGGCGGTACTTTGCCTCGCTCTGCCGAAGCTTTTCCTGTGCCTCGACCTGCTGCGAGATGTCGTGGATGGTCGTGAGGATCACCTCGTTTTCTCCCAACCTCACCCTGTCGGCCGACCAGAGGGCCGGCGCCACTTTTCCCGCCTTGGTCCGGAAGTGGGCGAGCCCGTCCCTCAACTGCCCCGTTTCCCGGATTTGTACAATCAGCCGGTCCCGTTCCTCGGGGTAGGCCCAGAGCCCCATCTCGATGGACGTCCGCCCCATCATTTCCTCCCACCGGTATCCCGACAGCTCGATTGCCCGATCGTTGACATCGATAAAGCGGCCCTCGTCGAGGGTCGCGATTGTCATGGGAATGGGATTGGACTGGAAGATCTTGAAGAAACGCTCCTCGCTTGTGCGAAGGGCGTCGACGGCCTGTTTGCGCTCCGTGATATCTTCGACGACCCCCTCGATGAACAGCGTTCGGCCTTCGGGATTCCGGACGATGCGGGAATTGATCACGGTCCAGATCATGCTGCCGTCCTTGCGCCGCGTCCGGGTCTCGAACCGCTCGAGGGTCCCTGTTTCCCGCAGGATGGCCATGCAGCGCTTCCGGTCCTCTGCATCGACGAAGACCTGGGCGCCGATGTCGGTGATGGACGAGATCGCGTCTTCGGGCGATTCGTATCCGTAGATCCTCGCGAAGGCGGGGTTGACGCGGACGTAACGCCCTTCCGGTGTGGACTGGAAGATGCCCACGAGCGAGTTTTCGAAAATGGCGCGGTAACGCTCTTCGCTCAGGCGCAGGGCCTCCTCGGCCTCCTTGCGCCCCTGGATGTCCTCGTGGGTACCCTCGTAGTGCGTGATTTTCCCCCGCCGGTCCCGGATGACCCGTGCATTGACGGAGACCCAGAAGACGCTTCCGTCCTTGCGGTAGGTCCGGTGCTCGAAATTCCTTACGAAGCCCTGTTCCTCGATTGCCCGGATGAAGAGATCCCTCTCCGCGGGAGTGACGTAATGCTGGGTGGCGATGTCGGTTACGGCGGCCACCATCTCCTCGGGGGAGTCGAAACCGCACATTTTTGCCGTCGCGGGGTTGACGCTGAGGAAGCGGCCTTCCGGCGTGCTCTGGAAAATGCCCATGACGGCGTTTTCGAAGAGGGCCCGGTATTTCTCCTCGCTCTTCCAGAGCTCGTCCTGGGCCTTCCTCTTCTCCGTGACGTCCAGGGCCGTGAAAACGACGCCGGCCGAAAGGTCGCCGGGGTCGACGGGAGTCGAGCTCAGGTACACGTTGATCAGGCGCCCGTCCTTGCGGCGCCACACCGTGACGACGCTCCCGGTCCCGGTTCTGTGGATCTCGGCATACTTGTGGCGTACTACGCGGTCGAACTCCTCGTCGTCGGCGTATAAGATCCGTGCGCTTTTCCCCCGGAGCTCTTCCGCCGTGTAGCCCGTCATCCGGCTGAGCGGCTCGTTGGTCCATTCCAGCACCCGGCTCCTGACAACACCGATACCCATCGGGGCTGCCTGGTGGATGCTCCTCAGAAGGGCTTCGTTCTGCACAAGTGCCGCCTGGGACTGCTTCTGTTCCGTGATGTCGAAAACGAGGGCCTGGATGGACACCGAACCGTCTTTCCGATGCAGGGGCGTGATGACGCTGGAGTACCAGCGCTTGTCCAGCTGGCCCTGGATCTCCTGCCGGACGGTCTGACCCTGCAGCACGAGCTCGCCCATGCACAAGGGGCAGCGTTCCTCGAGGCCGTGAAGCACCCTGAAGCAGGGCTTGCCCGTCATGTCCCGCCCGATCTTTCTCCGGGCTGCCTCGTTCATGTACTCGATGCGGTAATCGGGGGAGGCCACGAAAACCATCCCGCCCATGGTGTTCAGGAGAGCATCCGCGTCGAAGGTCTGTTGCGGTGCGGGCTTTGTCGATCGCTTTCCGGCGGTTTCCCGCCCGACGGATTTTCTCATGGTCCCGATCCTGATTTAGGGTTGAAGTTGATGTTGTTCACAAACGGCCGGCAGGCCACCGCGGTCTCGCCCGCACAGTGGCAGGCAGGTTGGGAAGATGAAATAGCCTGTTTTCACTGGGAAAATCAGAGGTCCGCGCCGTCTGTCCCCGAAGCGTGAAATACTGCAAAAACGGTGCCTCGATTTCGGTGCGGTCTGAAGAGGAGGGGAAGGTGCCGGCTCCATCCACTCACATGAAGCCGAGCACATCCGGAAGCCAGAGAACAAGCCGGGGGAAGAAGACCATGGCAACCAGGCCCAGGCCCATGAACAGCAGCAACCAGACGACCCAGCGAACGGTGGATTCCATGGATGCGCCCGTCAGCCTGCAGCTCACCATGAGGTTGACGGCCATAGGCGGGCAGAACTGCCCCAGGGCGATGACGTAGGTCATCAGCACGCCGAACCAGACCAGGTCCCAGCCGAATTCGTTGGCGATGGGGATCATGAGCGGGCAGAAGATGAGAAAAATCGAGATGCCGTCCAGGAACATTCCGGCGATCTTCAGGAACACGAGCAGGATGAACAGCACGGCCAGGGAGTTCCCGCCCCCGAGGGCCACCAGGCCATGGGTGATCGGGTCGACGATGCCGAGCGTGGCCGTTGCCCAGGCGAAAACGCTTGCCAGACCGATCACGACCAGGATGACGGCGGAGGTCTCGGCGGACTCGATGAGCAGTTCGAACACGTCGCGAAGGGTGAGCGACCGGTAGACCACGAAGCCGACAAAGAGGGGAGAATTGTATCACATATGAACTGGCCAGCGAATTTATGAATGCGGTTTTGAATT
>CALMTS010000009.1 GCA_937872685.1 uncultured Desulfomicrobium sp. | reverse complement strand
TCAATCCACATTCATCTGTGTCCATCCCTGTACATCTGTGACAAAAAATCTCTTCCCCCAATCCAAGTCCATCTATGTCCATCCGTGTACATCTGTGGCAAATAAATCTCATCCCCTAATCCACATTCATCTGCGTTTATCGGCGGCAAAAAAATCTTCATTTCTCCTCACCAATTCGATTCAACAGCACATAAATACCAAATATGATCACCATCCCAAAAAAGAACACAACCAAACCCGAAAACTCATGCAGAAATCCACGCGCCACCTGGTCTCCGAAAAAGTGCGCTAATATACCCGTCGCTGTCACCCTCAGTATATTGGCAACCAGCGCCACCGGGATAGCTGAAAGAATCAACACGGCCTTGCGCCACCAGTTTCCTGTCGAGATGTATGCAAAAACCACACTAAGGATCGACAGCGACATGATGGAGCGGATGCCGCTGCATGCCTCTGCCACTTCAAGCTGGGTCTGCACGAAATAAAGCATGTTGCCTTCGCGGTAGACCGGAATCTGGCACATTTGGATCATGTCGGCAGAGATCTTGGTGGCCACGAGCTGCAAGGGGAAAGCCACCATACTCAGCAGCGTGTCCGGCACTGGGATCATGAAAAAGAGAAAGAAGAGGGGGAAGGCCGTGCATTTGAGCATCTGCGTGCCGAGGCAGGCCCAGACCGCTGCGATGAGGGAGACAACCAGAGCAAGGCGCTGAAAAACGGCGATGCCCCCCAGGAAGCTGACGACATAGAACAGTGAAACGACCAGCAGCAGCGCCAGGCCCCAGCCCGAGCCCTGAATGGGCGTGCGGGCGATCTGCTCCTGCTTGGCCCACAGGAAGTACAGGGAAATGACCGGCACCAGCACACCGTGCGAATTATCTGAATGGCCGAACCAGGTGTGCACCATTTCCGGCACCACCGGGTAATAGGCCACGGCCCAGAGGGCCAGGAGCGCGGCCATGGCCACGAAGGTCTGCTGCCTGCTCAATGTCATGCGCGTTTCTCCATATGCGGCGACCGGGGCGTAAACCAGATGGCCCCGCCGTCGGCACGCCCGAAAATATCTTTGAGACAGGATCCAAGCGCCGCCACATCGTCATCCCTGACGTAGGCATGTGTCGGCAGCGTCAGGAGATTCTTGGCCAGCATGGCCGCCACCGGGCATGCTTCCGAGGCCGAAAGGTGCGGCTTCAGAGTCGTGATCTCCTGCAGGGCCAGCGGGTAGGAACGAACAACTCCAAGAGCAGCCTTCTCCGGCACCTGCCCACCAGGCCAGGCGCCCGATTCGGGTAGGACCGGGAGGCGCAGGAAAACGGGATCAGCATCAGGCATGGGGCGGATTGTCCGGATTCCGTCCAGCCTTTCCAGGCCGGCCAGCAGGGACGCGGCCATGTTTCGGCGTCCGGCGTTCAGGGAATCCAAGCGCTTCAGCACGCTGCCGGTGAGGCCTGCCCGGAAAGCATCAAGCCCGGACACGGTGAACTCCGGGGCAAAGACCGATGCCCCGATGTTCAGGAACGGCAAGGACGCCGGTAGCCAATAAGCTCTTGGGTGCAGCATGGCCAGAAGGATCAGCGACTGGGTGACGTGCCGTAAGGACGTGGCCAGATCGCCCGACTCCGGAGCAAGCATTCCCACCAAGCCCTCGGCCACATCATCACGATCCGTCAGCACAATCCCGCCATCCACGGCCGTCATGTTCTTGCCCCTGCTCAAACTGAACAGCCCCACATCCCCCATGGTCCCGGCCATCCTGCCGCCAATGCTTGCGCCCATGGCTTGTGCGGCGTCGTCAAGGAGGGCCGCGCCGTGCTGACGGCAAAGGGTTTCGATCGGCGTCAAGTCAACGGGATAACCAAAGAGATGGCACGCGACCACGCACAGGGTCCTGGGGCCCATGGCCCGTTCCAGGCTTTCCATGTCCGGGGCCAGGGTGTCGGCCTGCAGGTCGTAGAGGCTGACCTTGAGTCCGGCATTGACCACGGCCGAGGGGACCGAAAAGGACGTGTAGGCGGGCAGCAGCACCTCGTCCCGTTCCGGATTCAGACGGCGCAGGGCTCGCAGTCCGGCGGAGAGGCCGGCGCGGCCCGATGTGGCGAAAAAGGCGTGACGGACACCGAACTTCTTCTGCACCGCTTCCCGCAAGCCATCCAAGGCTTCATGCGGGTTGGCCATGGCCTTCAGGCCCGCCAGGATGTCCGCAGGGCGCAGGGGCGCGGCGCTTGGCGGCAACATGCGGAATTTGGTGCTGAATGTGGAGGCGATCACGGGATGCACCTCACGATCGGGGGCCCGATGATTTTGGTCACCGGCAGCGGCAGGCGCTGCCACATGTCGATGGCCAGGGAGTACTTGGGGTTCTGGTTCGTCAGGTTGGGCAGTGCCTCTCCGGCGGGGAGCACATAGTGCCAGGCCAAGGGCTCGGGCATGGCGCCCCACTGTGCCTTGAACTTGAACGTCCCGGCCCCGGGCGTGGAGCGGCCCAGGTCGAAACGGCCGAGGCCCAGGGAGAGGCCGTGGCGGATGGCTTCCCAATACATGAGGTTGTTGGGGCACAGGGAGTTGTAGTCGCGGATGGACGAGGCCCAGGGGATTTCCAGGGTGTCGCCATGCCAGTAGAGAAGGCCGGCCGCGGCGGGTTTTGCGTTCGAACGGATGAGCACGATGCGCGTCTGCTCGGGCAGCCCGGCCAGCACGTTGGCAAAAAAGCTTTTGGCATAGACCGGCGTGCCCAGGTCGCGCATGTTGCGCACGAAGACCGTGTAGAAATCATCCAGCAGCTCCGCCCTGCCCCACACGACTTCAAGCCCCGAACGCTGGGCCTTGCGCACCTGGTTGCGGACCTTGACGCCCACGCCTCCCCACATGCCGTCCTCGCTTCCGTCCAGCGCCAGGACCATGGCCACCTTGTGCCGCTTGGCCGGCAGGGTCAGATTGACCTCGCCCGTGTGCCGCAGTTCCACATGCCGCGCGCCAAGGCGGGCACGCAGGTCCTCGGCGGCCTGCAGCAGGGCCTTGGCCGATGCCTCGTCGCGGGCCAGAAGCCCGCCGTACGTCACAAAAGGCAGGGAAACCAGAAAATTGCCGAAGAGCAGGCTCTTCATGTGCACCAGGGGCAGGACGCCGCGCAAGGCCCCCTCCTCCGTGGCTGCCAGATAGTACGGCGCATGCCCGAAGCTGCTTTCCAGGATGCCGCGCCAGGCGAAATCATGGTAGCCGCTGGCGCCAGGCATCGTGGCGACAAAAGCATCCCACTCGCGCGGATCGCCCTGGAACGCTTCGACGCGCACGCTCATGCCTC
>CALMTS010000008.1 GCA_937872685.1 uncultured Desulfomicrobium sp. | reverse complement strand
GGCCGTTGAGCCAGGACCCGTGCGGGGAGGGGGATGCGGGGCTGAAGGGTGTTCGCAGACGCGAGCGCGAAGGCGGACATCCCGCCTCCGCGCTCGGATTTTCACTTCGTCGTTTCGTTCTGTTCCGCAGGGGCCTGCTCTTCCTTGGCCGGGGTGCCGGGAATCCACCAGCGCCCGGCCTTGCGGGCTTCCTGTGCGGAGGGGCGCCTGGTGCGGTACACGGAATAGAGCATGGACGCCGCGATGAGGCCGGCGGTCATGAAGAGGGCCAGTTCCGTGGAGATGACCTTGGTCCCGAACCAGGTGTTCACGAGCATCTTCACGCCCACGAGCACCAGGACGAGGGACAGGCCGTACTTGAGGTAGTGGAAGCGGTGCACGACCTCGGAGATGGCGAAGAACAGGGCGCGCAGCCCCAGGATGGCGAACACGTTCGACGAATAAACGATGAACGTGTCGTGGCTGATGGCCAGGATGGCCGGGATGGAGTCCAGGGCGAAGATGACGTCGGATACCTCGACGATGACCAGGACGATGAACATGGGGGTCATGTACCACAGGCCGTCACGGCGGACCCAGAATTTTTCGCCCTCGTACTCTTCGGTCACGCGGAAGCGGCTGCGCATGAAGCGCACGATGCGGTTGCGCGACATGTCGGGCTCCTGGTCGATGGCCACGAGCATCTTCACGCCCGAGGCGATGAGGAAGGCCCCGAAGACGTAGAGCAGCCAGTGGAAGGCGGATATGGCCGCGGCGCCGGCGAAGATCATGGCCGCGCGCATGCCCAGGGCGCCGAGCACGCCGAAGAAGAGGATCTTGCGCTGGGCGTGCCGGGGCACGGAGAAATGCAGGAAGATGAGCAGGAAGACGAAGATGTTGTCGATGCTCAGGCTCTTCTCGATGAAGTAGCCCGTCAGGAACTCGTATCCCGCCTGCGAGCCTTCGAAGTGAAAGACGCCGGCCGCGAAGAGCAGGGCCAGGGCGATGTACCCCAGGCTGCACCACAGCGCGGTGCGGACGCTCATGTCGCCGTCCCGGCGCTGGATCACGCCCAGGTCGAAGAGCAGCAGGGCAAGGATGAAGACGTGAAAGAGAACCCAAAGCAGAAGCGTGTTCATGGAACCTCCAGTGGTTGGCCGGAGGCATAAAAAAAACCTCCAGCATGCGTGTCATGCTGAAGGTCTTGCTCATCGGCGTTTCGCCGACGATCGGGCCAAGCGCGTAAGCGCCGGTGATGTTGACCCGGTCTGGAGGAGCTACTCCCCTTCAAGCGGCTCCTTTAAGCCCCGGACGGGGAGCCGTCAAGCCGCAACTCGGCTCATGCGGGCAAAGGCCTGCGGCAGTTCCGGGCCATGGCCTCTTCCAGGTCCTCGATGCTCGCCGGCTTGCTGACATAATCGTCCAGGCCCGCGGACAGGAATTTTTCGCGGTCGCCGGTCATGGCGTAGGCGGTGAGGGCGATGATGGGGACGTGTGGCCTGGCGTTCCGGGCTTCGTCCTCCCGGATCAGGGCCGTCGCCTCGATGCCGCCCATGACCGGCATCTGGATGTCCATGAGGACGCAGTCGAAGGCCTGGCCGCGGCACAGTTCCACCGCCTCCAGGCCGTTCCCCGCCATGACCACCTCGTGGCCGGCCTTGCCGAGCATCCTCTCCATGTACAGCTGGTTGGAGGGTTCGTCCTCGGCCAGCAGGATGCGCAGTCCCGGGCGTGTCCCGCAGGCTCCGGGGGCGGCGCTCCGGGTTTTGCTTCGCTTTTCGCCGGGCAGTCCCAGAGGCAGGGCCACATGCACGGACGTTCCCTGTCCGGGTTCGCTTTCCACGGCGATGTGCCCGCCCATGATGTCAACCAGGCGCCTGACGATGGCCAGTCCAAGGCCGGCGCCCTGGTATGTGCGCGTGTAGGAGGCTTCCACCTGGACGAAGGGTTTGAACAGTTCCCCGAATTTGTCGGCGGGGATGCCGATGCCCGTGTCGTGAACCGAAAAGAGGACGCGCTGGATGTCCGGCCCCGCCGGGGAGATCGGGGCGATCTCCAGGACTATGGAACCGGACTCGGTGAATTTGAGGGAATTGCCCACCAGGTTGAACAGGATCTGGCGCACCCGCGCCGCGTCGCCGACGAGCCGCGGCGGCAGTGCCGGGTCCAGGTGGCAGGCCAGGGGAATGCCTTTTTCCCTGGCCGTGAGGCTGAAGAGGTCGGAAACGGATTCGGCCAGTTCCGCCGGGCTGAATTCGCCTTCCACGATCTCGACCTTCCCGGCCTCGATCTTCGAAATGTCGAGAATGTCCGTAAGCAGACGCGTCAGCCGGTCCGAGGAGCGCAGGGCCATGGAGACGAACTCGTCCTGCTCCGCGTCGAGGAGAGTGGTCTGCAGGAGCTGCATCATGCCCATGATGCCGTTGAGGGGCGTGCGCAGTTCGTGGCTCATGTTGGCCAGGAACTCCGATTTGGCCTGGTTGGCCGCTTCGGCCTGCTCCTTGGCGCGCACCAGCCTGGCTTCCACGGACTTCTGTTCGGTGATGTCCAGGGCGCAGATCAGGATGCGGGGTTCGTGCCGTACTTCCAGAAAATCCGCACTGAGCAGCAGGCAGCGCTCTTCGACGCCGCGGTGCCGCCGCACCCAGAATTCGATGCCGCTCCTGCTCATGCGGTCGGCGAAGGTGTCGCTGATGACGTGTCTCAGGACGCACGACTGGCAGGCCTGTCCAAACCCGCAGCCCTGCGCCGCCTCGATGTGGTTGAGGCAGCCGAGCACGGCGCCGCAGCGCAGGCCCAGAATTTCTTCCTCGTTGCGCCCGACGAAGGACATGGCGGCTCTGTTGAGCTTCCTGAGGCGCGTGTCCTGGTCGAACAGCATCATGATGACGGGGACGCTCTTGTGCACGGCCGAGAGCTCGTTCACCGTCGCCTTCAGTTCATCCTCGGCCCGTTTGCGGTCGGTGATGTCCCGGTTGCAACCGCGGCGTCCGAGGTATTCCCCGTCCTTGCCGTAGATGGCCTTGCAGACGTGGCTGACCCAGACGGTCTCTCCCGACGGCTTGACGACCCTGAATTCCATCTCCCGGTGGCTCGGCCGCAGGGAATCGGCTTCGGTCAGGTGGGCGAACCACCGTTCGCGGTCGTCGGGATGGATGACGGAGCGGATGTGGAGTCCGGAATCGCCGAGAAACATGTCCGGGTCCAGGCCCGTGATGTTGCGGGAAGCGGGCGAGACCCAAACGTATTTGCCGTCGGGCCCCCGCCAGTATTCCCAGTCGTGGGTGTTGTCGGCGATGATCCTCAGGCGGTGCTCGCTTTCCCGCAGGGACTCCTCGGCCTGCTTGCGCTGGGTGATGTCCTCGCGAATGAGAATACCCCCCGCGGGCCGGCCGTCCTCGAAGACCGGGACGCCCCTGATGCTCTGCCAGGCCGAGCCTCCGGCCGACAGGCGGGGAACGTGGACGCTCTCCAGGGTCAAAGGCGTACCCTGGAGCAGCCGGTTGAGAGCCTCCTTCAGCCCTGCGGAGACCAGCCCGGGCAATTCCGCCAGATGGAGCCCGAGAAAGAACTCGGGGCCAAGGCGGCCCCTGGCGAACGTCTCGAGGTGGAAGCGGTTGACGAAGGTGATGCGGCCGGTGCGGTCGTAGGTCATGATGGACAGGGGCAGGTTGTCCGCCAGGGCCTAGTCGAGGGCGGCACCGGGCAGCGTCCCGTCATTCGCGGCTTGCGACGGCTCAGCCCCCTGTCCTTCCGGCGGGCGGCCGTCATGGGGCGGCCGCTCCGGGGAACCGGGACGAGAGGGGCGGCTGGCGGCAGGGGTGGCCGAGGGCTGGTCCTGACCCGCAGTCTTGTGCATCTTGTCCATGTCGTCCATCAGCCTTCCCCCCAAGGTCCGGGTCTTCAAAATGCGGCCTCGGCCTTTGCCTGGCCGGGAAATTCCACCATGCACTTGAGGCCCGCGGGCACGGCGTGTTCGGGGTTGGGCATGGTCAGGCGCACGCCAAAGGTGCCGCTGGCCGCGTCGATGACCCGGTCCACGATGGAAACGACAGCCTCGTGCCTTCCCCCTACGGGTTTTTCGGGGAAGACCTCGGCCTTCATGCCCACCGTAACCGTGGCGTACATCTCCGAGGGCAGGATGACCTCCACGCAGAGGGGATCGACCTGGGCCAGCTTGAGGATCGGGCGGTTCTCGACGTACTCTCCGGGCGCCATGTACCGCTCCACGACGACTCCGTCGATGGTGCTGCGGATTTCGAGGCGCTTCACGATCTCGGCCGAGTACCTGTAGTCCGCCTCGGCCAGGGCCCGCTCCGTCTGGGCTTCGTCCATGTCGTTGGCCGCGATGACGTCCTTGCGGTAGAGGGGGTTCATGCGCTCCAGCTTGCGCTGGGCGAACTCCTTCTGGGCCCTTTTGAGCTCCATGGCCGCCTTCTCCACGCTGGAGTGCAGGGTGGCGACGACCTCTCCCTTCTTCACGGAATCGCCGCGATCGAAGTTCACCGTGGCCAGCACCCCGATCTGGGGGCTGCCGACATTGACGACCTGGTACGGCGTGATCAGGCCGTTGGCCTGGAAGGCATGGGCCGCGCCGGCGGCCAGCGCCAGGACAATACAGGCGAGCAAGCATATCGTTTTCATAGCACCCCGCTTCATTCCATGCGCCCCGAGAACGCCAGCGCGTCTTCCATCCGGGCGTCCATTTTCAGGAGGTTGCGGCGCAGCCGCGCGTGCAGCCGTTCCGCTCTGCGCTGGGCCAGGTGGAACAGCAGCCTTCCGGCCCACTGGCCCCCGAGGGGGATCGGCGACCTGAGGAGCGCCGCCGCCGGCCAGAGCAGAAATCTGCGTCCGAAGGTTTTGGCCAGCTCCTCTTCCAGGGAGAACAGGGCCTCGTACGTGCCCGGATCGCCCTGACGGCCGCAGCGCCCGAAGAGCTGGCGGTCGATGCGGCCGGCCTCGGAGCGCTCCGTGGCCATGACGTGCAGCCCGCCCAGCTGCGCCACCCCTTCTCCCAGGCGAATGTCCGTGCCGCGGCCGGCCATGTTCGTGGCCACGGTGATCTGGCCGCGCTGCCCGGCCTGGGCTACGATCTCGGCTTCCTGCCGGTCCTGCTGGGCGTTGAGGACCCTGTGGGGCAGGCCGGCCTCCTCCAGCAGCGCGCTCAGGTGTTCCGAGGCCGCCACCGACCGCGTGCCGATCAGGACCGGCCGGCCGCTGCCGTGCACCTTGGCGATGGTCCGTACGGCGGCATCCCATTTCCGGCTTTCTGTCGGGAAGGCGCGGCCGGGCAGCGCCTTGCGCCGCAAAGGCCGGTTCGTGGGCAGGCTGACCACGCGCAGGCGGTAGATGGACCACAGCTCCCGGGCCACCTCCCGGGCCGTGCCCGTCATGCCGGCCAGGCGCAGATAGCGGCGGAAAAACCGCTGATAGCTGATCCTGGCCAAGGTGTCCTTGCGGCTGGTCGGCTCGCAGTTTTCCTTGATCTCGATCATCTGGTGCAGGCCGCGTTCCCAGGAGCGGTCGGGCATGAGCCTGCCCGTGTATTCGTCGATGATCTGGACCGTGCCGTCGCGGACCAGATAGTGCCTGTCGCGTTCGTAGAGGTGCAGGGCCGCCAGTCCCTGCCGCACCAGCTCCTCCCGCTGCAGGGCGTTGGTCCATCCCCGGGCCTCGGCCCAGTCGAAGCGTTCGGCCTTGGCCCTGCCGCGTTCGTGCAGCTCCACCTCGCGCTCGCTCCCGGAGACCGCGAAGTCATCGCCCGGCGCAAGGCCCATGGCCGCGTTGAGGGCCAGACGGTACACGTTCTGTTCCGTCGCGCTGTGCGGGTCGGCGGAAATGATGAGCGGCGTCCTGGCCTCGTCGATGAGCACGCTGTCCGCTTCGTCCACGATGGCGAAGCTCAGGCCGCGCATGAGCAGGCGATTGGCCCTGGAATCCTCGCCGTAGAGGCGTTCGAGCTGCAGCCGCATGGGGCTGGGCCGGTCCCACATGACGATACGGTCCTTGAGGTAGTCGAAGGCCGCCTCCTTGTTGGTGCAGTAGGTCACGTCGCAGGCGTAGGCGGCCCGGCGCGAGGCATGGTCCATGCCCTGCCGGATGACCCCCACGGACAGCCCCAGCGCCGCATAGACGGGCCCCATTTCGGCCGCGTCGCGCCCGGCGAGGTAGTCGTTGACCGTGATGACGTGCACGGGGATGCCGGCCAGGGCGGCGGCGCAGGCCGGCAGCGTGGCCGTCAGGGTCTTGCCCTCGCCCGTCTCCATCTCGGCCACCATGCCGTCCACCAGGGCCAGGCCTCCGGCGAGCTGGACATCGAAGTGCCTCATGCCGAGCCTGCGGGACGCCGCTTCGCGCACCAGGGCGAAGGCCAGGGCCACGGCGCCGTCCCGGAAGCCTTCCCGGCGCAAGAGCCTGCCCGCCTGCCTGCCCGCCTGCAGCAGCTCCGCGTCGGTCATGCCCGCCGCCTGTCCGCCATGGCGGCCGATGCGCCGCACCATCGCGTCGAGCCTGCCACGCCGCGGCCGCAGCCATGGCACGGCCAGGGAGGACAGGGCCGTCTCCAGCCGGTCGTGCCATGCCTCGCGCTTCTCCTCGCGCTCCGGGTAATGTCCGGCCGAGGCCCATGCGTGTGCCGTTCCCCTAGACATTGAACCTCTTCAGGAAGAGCTGCCGGATGGCGCGGTACCATCGCCGGACCAGGGGCTCGCGGCCGTGGTCGAAGCGGACGTAAACACGCCCGCCGATGTTCAGGGCCAGTTTCGCGGCCGGCGGCTCGATATCGAACAGAAACATCTTCTGGAATGACTTCAGCCCCATCTCGTCCCGCGGGTCGATGGCCACGGGGCCGCCCCCCGGCCGGCCCAGGGCGCGGCCGGGCAGGAGGTCCGTGGCCGCCGGCACCTCGCGCTTGAGGGACGCCTCCAACACCTCGGAAAAGTTCTCCGGCAGGCGCACCTCGATACGCCGGGTCCGTTGCCGGACCAGGTCCGCATCGGGCTGGGGGACCACCACCCGGACGGTCACCGCCGACGGTTCGACCACGTAGCCCAGCAGATCCCCCCGACGCACGAAGAGGCCGGGCAGGTCCTGCGCGTCGGGCACCAGAAATGTGCCGCCGCGCGAGCTGTACACCGCCAGTTCGGCGGCCCTCCGGCGGGCGTCGTCGAGCTG
This sequence comes from uncultured Desulfomicrobium sp., assembly GCA_937872685.1. GTDB lineage: Bacteria > Desulfobacterota > Desulfovibrionia > Desulfovibrionales > Desulfomicrobiaceae > Desulfomicrobium. Next base: position 6,894 of record CALMTS010000008.1, on the reverse strand, counting down.
GCCGGCCACGTTCTCCATCTCTTCGGCCGTGATCTGGGCCTGCAGGCGGTCCGTGAGGATCTGGGTGTCATAGACGGTCTCCAGTTCGGCATGACGGGCTTCGAGCACGCCGATGCGGGCGGGCAGCAAGGGGTCGGAGCAGCTGACGAGCAGCTCCCCGGGACGCACCACGCTGCCGGGCCGCGCCTCGATGCGGTCCACGACGCCTTCGGCCCCGGCGCGCACGAAGGCCTCCTCCGGGACCCACATGACCCCCTCGGTGCGCGTGCTCAAGGGGACGGGCGCAAGGCACGCCACCGCCGCAGCGGCGCCGGCCATGCCGAGACTCACGGCGATGGCCCGGAACCTCCTGCGTCCGAGCCTGGGCGAGGCGAGCAGGAAGCGCGCCGCCTTGAACAGGGGTATGACGAACATCCCGGCGATGGCCCAGCCGGCCAGCAGCACGCCGACGAAGAAGAATTTCTCGGCCACGAAAAGGACGATGAAGGTGTAGATGAAGATGCGGTAGATGAAGGCCGCCACGGAGTAGGTGAAGAACCACGCTTTTTCGCCCGGCGTGGCGAAGGGCGGTTCCGCGTCCTGCATGCCGAAGAGGTGGCGCTGGGCGAGATACGTGAGGTAGTTCATGCCCCGCGGCGCGAGGTTGGGGATTTCGAGCAGGTCCACCAGGACGTAGTAGCCGTCGTAGCGCAGCAGGGGGTTGATGTTGAACAGCACGGACGAGACGCCCGCGATGAAGACGATGTTGTAGGCCGCCGCGCGCACCGGACCGGGCTCGGCATCGACCCAGACGAACAAGGCCAGGGCCGCGATGAACAGCTCCGTCATCAGGCCCGCCGCGCCGACGAAGGCCCGTTCCCATTTGCTGCGGAAGGCCGAGGCCGCGGACGCGTCCACGTAGGGGATGGGCGTGAAGACGAGGAAGATGATGCCCATCTCGTGCACCTCGCCGCCCAGGCGTTTGACGGCAAAGGCGTGGCCGAACTCGTGGAAGGCTTTCAGAATGGGAAAGATGACCCACATGAGAATGAGGTTTTCGGGGGCCAGGACCCGGTCGGTGATGTTCTCGGTCAGCTCGGCCCAGTGCAGGCCGGCCAGGGACAGGCCCCAGCCGACCACCACGAGCCAGAGCAGGGCGCCGGCCCAGCTGAAAAGCGGGCTGACGGCCCCCTGGCAGCGGACCAGGAGGGGTTCGGGGTCGAAGAGCCTGAAGCGCATGGAAAGGGGGTTGCGGAAATTCTGCGTGAGCTTGCCGAAGCGGCGTTTCTCGTGGCGCCGCAGCAGTTCCAGGGTGTCCGGCGGCACGTCGCACTGCAGCATGTCGGCCCCGTGGAGTTGGCTGAGGATGCGGACCATCTCCTCCTGGGTGGGGGCCTCGTCGCCCAGGCGCAGCCGCCCGATTTCCCATATGTCATTGACCGTGCGCTCTCCGTTCATGAGCCCGATGAGCAGGTAGGCGCTCGGCGTGAAGCGCATGAAGCGTCCGGTGGTATGGTCCTGCAGCACGTACCAGGGCTCTCCGCGGTAGGCGTGGCGGTGGATCTGCGCGTGGCCGCGCAGGCGCGGCCTGAGGGTCGCCACGCGGTACCAGGAGGGGCTGTGCAGGGATGCTCTCATGGCGTCTTCCTAGGGCAGCAGGGCCCACAGTTTGAGGCGAGCCCAATAGACCATTTCATGCGTCCAGATCCAGATCAGCCTGCGCCGGCCTATGTCGATCTTTCCCACTCCCTCCATGCCCGGGCGCAGCCGGCCGGAAACCTTGAGGACCCGGGCCTCCACGCGAAAATAGTTGCGCCCCTCCCTGGCCGTCAGCACGGGGGTGACGGTGCTGATGGCCAGGGGAAACAGTTCGTCGGGCAGGGACGGCAGTGCGAGGCGCCCTTCCTGGCCGACCTCGATGTCCCCGATGTCGCGCTCGTCCACCTCGACGATGACCCGGTAGGACTCCAGGGGCGCCACTTCGAAGAGGACCTGCCCCCGTTCCACCGGGGCGCCCAGGGACTGGCTCAGGTCGCCGCTCATGACCACTCCCGTGAAGGGGGCCGTGATGCGGGCCCGGGCGAGCTGCTCTTCGACCAGGGCCAGCTCGGCCTGGGCCTGGTTGACCTTGGCTTCCATGATCCTGACCTGGGGCAGGTCGAATTTGGCCATGGCCCCGCGATGCTCCTTCATGAGCTGCTCCCGCTGCGCCGCCCATTTGGCCTGCTCCAGGCGCAGGTCCCGGTCGTCCAGGAGGCAGAGCACGCTCCCGGCCTGCACGATGTCCCCGGGGCGCACCGCGGCCTGGGCGATGTAGCCGCTGAAGGGCGCGCAGACGCTGCGCTGCACCAGTCCCTCCAGGACCGTGGGCGCCTTCACGCGGTACATGCCCTCGGCGAACCACAGGACCGCCGCGAGGATGCACAGCAGCAGGCCGCCGAACTTCAGGGCCAGATGGCTGGCACCGAAGAGGCTCCCCATGGCCCCTGCGGCCTTTTCACCGGCCTTGACCAGCAGGGGCCGGTCCTCCCTGCGCTTGGTGTTGAGGATGGGGCCAGCCAGGGCCGCGATGGTCCTGATCAGCTCGACGGTGTGCGCGTCGAGGTGTTTCGATGGGGGAAATTCCAGGGTCAGGGCGCCGCAGGGCGCGTTGTCAGGACCCAGGGGGGCGGAGCAGATGGTTCCTGCCCCGTACTGCCGGGCCAGGGTTTCGTGGCCGATGGTCACCAGGGGCAGGGCGTCGGGCTGGGGCGGGTGGACGACCATGGCCTGCTGGTCGACGGCTTCCTCCATGGCCGCTTCGACGGTCCGCACCAGGTTCGCGCGCTCGCCGAACTCCGCGCTGTGGGAAAGGGCGCGGATTCGCAACCGGCCGCGGTTGACGAAGCCCAGGCTGACCCGCTCGCATTCGAGCATGGTGGCCAGCCGGGTCACGAAAGCCATGGCCGCGGCCTGGAAGCGGTCGTGGTCGAGGGTGTCGGCCACGGAGTCGAGGACCTTGCGCAGCCGGTCGTTGGTTTCGGCGGCGGCCCGTGCGTCTGCCCGCAGGAGCATGGCCTCCAGCCAGCCTGTGCCCCAGTGCAGCAGCCGCATGGCTTCCTGGATGCCCTCGTCGGTTTGCCCGGCCACTTCCAGGACCACCGCGCCGTGCACCTTGCCCAGCACGGAGACGGGGTAGGCGATGTGGGCGGACCTGCGCGGCGGGGAGCCGTTCCTGCCGGGCGACTGGTGTTCGGCCAGGAGACCGCGGCGCTCCTTGAGGGCCTGTTCCGCGGCCTGGGCCAGATGGTTCGCGTCGAAGCCCGCATCCGGCCAGACCGCCACGGGGGTGAAGGGCCCCCTGTCGGGCGGTCCCAGCAGGACGAGGCCGCAATGCGCTCCCTGGACCATGCGGCACTGCAGGGCCAGCCAGCTTTCGTAGAACGCCCTGGGGGTCGAGGCTTCGGCGAAACGCCGCCACATCTCACCCGCGTCGCCCTTGAGGGGCGGCGCGCCGGTCGGCCCGAGGCCGCCGTGCACGTCCGTCGTGTTCAGGGTCATAGGCCGCTTCCGGTTTCAGAGCCTCGTGGACCGGCGCGAACGGGCATGGCCGGGACGCGCCGTCAGCCTACTGCACGTCGGTGGGCTGGCCGATGTCCAGCTTGCCGTATTTGCTCTCGTAGTCCTTGAGGATGTTGCCGAGCATGAGCGCCAGGCGTTTGGCCACGAAGGGGCTCATGACGATGCGGTCGGCGAGCTGCACGGTGACTTCCTTCTGCCCGGCGTGCCACGCCTGGTTCATGCCGAAGAGCAGCACGATCTCCTCGCGCGTCCCGGCCACGTTGCACACGTTGGCGTAGGTGCTCTTCATGTTGGAATCGTCCCAGCGGACCTTCATCTGGGCGCTCTGCGCGACGCCCTCGACGCCTGCTTCAGACACATCGTGACCGCGGCTGGACATACGGGTTCCTCCTGAAAAAGGTGATGGGAAGGAAAGAGAAGTTTGGGGTCAACGCTACCGCCTTTTCGCCTGCAGGGTCAAGGGATTTCACTTTTTTGTCCCGAACCGGATGCTGTTTTTTCATGCAGGGCCATTGCAGAAGGCGTAGTGTCCGATCTGTTCCGCAACGGAAAGTGCCGGAAACGCATTCCTGGTGTTTCCGGCACTCCCTGTATTGCTGCGGGGTTCGCTCCCCGCGAGGTAACGGGACGCTTTCCCTTACAGCACGATCTTGAGCCCCTTGTTCGGGTTGGCCTTGCCGTTTCCGTCGAGCAGGAAATCACCAAGCCAGCCTGAACTCTTGACCGCCGCACCGTCTCCGTCTGTGTTCGCGGCGGCCTGCATTTCCATGTTCACCAGCAGCTTCGCCGTCTCCCCGGCGCCTTCGACGGGGTTATGGAAGGCCGCGCCGCGGGTCAGGGTGACCAGGGCGGGAAGCGTGTCGTGGGCCGCGCGTCCCTTGAACCGTTTGGCGAGCTTCTTCAGCCAGCCGCTGCCGGACGTGTCGCCGGTCACCGTGCCGTGCTCGAAGATCCACCCGGAGGGGATGCTGTTGGACGGCGGGGCGAAGTGCAGCAGGCTCGACTTCGAGGTCTGCGGCATGGTCAGAGTGGCCAGGCCGTCGGGCAGGCGCCGCACGCCTTCCTCCAGGGTGCCGCTCATAAGTGAATCCAGGGCCGCCGGGACATCCCGGAAGCCGAGGATGTGGCCGAACTCGTGCATGACCGCCGTGAGGAGATCCATGCCCGCCGGAGCCGTGCCGGCGGTGAACTCGGCGTCGTCCCCCGGGGTCGGGTCGACGAACCAGCCGTAGCCGGCGGCGTCGGCGTCCATGAGGACGGTGTTCCCGCCGGTCAGGCCGATGACCCGTCCCGAGAAGTCGCCGACCTGGAACTCCACGTCGTGGAGCGCAGCCACGGCGTCTTCGCCCAGGGCGCCGGCCCACTGGGCGATGGCCGCGTCGACGACGGGCTCAAGCTCCGCCGCCGTCAGCAGCACGCCGCCCATCTCCGCCCCGGCGAGGCCCGAAGCTGTCAGCGGCGTGCCGTCGTCGTTGCGGATGGTGACCGTGCCGACGCCGTCGGCGATGGTCGCCCCCACGGCCTCGGAGAGCACGACGTCGAAGGTTTCGTCGAATTCGGCGACCTTGTCGCCGTTGACGGTCAGGGTGTAGGTCTTGCTCGTCTCACCGGGGGCGAAGGTGATGGCCGTGTCGGCCGCCACGTAGTCGAACCCGCTCCATGCCGTGCCGTCCTGTGTCTTGAGGCGTACGGACACCGTGTCCGTCGTCGCCGCGGACAGGCTGATGGTCACGCTCACCTTGGTCTTGTTGGTCTTGTTGCCCTCCAGGACGCTGGCGTCGGAGACGGAGATGGCCGGCACGGTCGGGGCCGGGGCGTCGTCGTTCACGATGGTGACCAGGCCCGCCTTGTCGGCGATGACGGCGTTCTCGGAATCGAAGAGCTCGATGGTGAAGGTCTCGTCGGGCTCGACGGCGTCGTCGCCGTTGACCGTGAAGGCCACGGTCCGGCTGGTCTCGCCCGGGTCGAAGGTTACCGTGCCGTTCTGTTCCAGGTAGTCTTCACCGGCCTGGGCCGTTCCCGCCACGGTCGCGTAGGCGACCGTCACGGGAGCATCCCACTCGGTCGACAGGGTGAAGGTCACCTCGACCGTCTTCTGCCCGCCGTCGCCCTCCGTCACCGATGCGTCGGACACGGAGATCGTGGGCAGGGCCGGGGTGGCGTAGGCCGGGTCGTCGGTCCGGACCACCGCGCGGTCGAAGAGGACGTCCCCGTTGCGGGCCAGCAGTCCGAACTCGCCGTCCGTGATCAGGGCGTTGAACGCGAAGCTCAGGGCGGCTCCGCCGTCCAGGGTCACGCTGACGGTGCGCTCCGCGATGGTGATGCCGAGGGTGTAGTCCGTCCCTGAATCGAGGGTCGCGACCCGCTCGGCGTCGATGACGATGCCGCCCTTGGCGGTGCTGTGGCCGATGAGGATGTTGCCCGATTCCACGGACAGGGCCACGAACTTGAAGTCCTGCGGGCCGTAGGAGTCGAACACGAAGCCGCCCTGGTTGGCCGTCCGGAGGACGGTTTCGAGGGACAGCACCGAGGCCGGGGCGATCCGCATGTCGGCGAGGTCGACGGCGGTCCCGCCGGGCGCGGCGGAGAGGGTCAGGCTGCCGCCGTCCGCAATGCCGTTCACCGGCGTCTGGAAGAGGCCTTCGAATTCCGCCTGGCTGGAGAACTCCACGATCCGCGTGGAGGTCATTTCCGGGGCGATGCGCTGCACGGCCACGTTGTCGATGGCCGCCCTGGAGTTGTCGGCGCCAAGGCCGACCATGCCCTCGTGCAGGAAGTGCTCGATGCCGTAGCCGTCGACGCGGGGGGCGAAGGTGTAGGTCAGGGTGGTCTTGTTGTTGACGCGCAGGGTGGCCGTGCCGCCGTTCAGGGCCAGGAACACGTTGTAATCCGTGTCGGCCTTGAGGGATGAGGTGTAAGGGGCCTGCACCAGCACGTGCCAGCCCGAGGCGTCATGGAAGCCGATTTCGAGCTTGCTCGTGGACACGTTGATGCCGGCGAACTTGAAGTCCTCGGAGTTCTGGTAGTCGAAGACGAGGTAGGCGTTGGCGCCGTAGCCGCCCGTGGGCTTCACGGCGCGGATGGTGGCCAGCATCTCGAAGTAACTCGGGATGTATTCGTCGACGTAGAAGACGCTCAGGGCGTCGCCTCCCAGGGCCGTGGGCGCGACCTGGTAGCGGCCGCTGACCACGGACCAGACGCCGCTGTCCACGAAGAAGGCCTCGGAGGTGCCGTCGTTGAAGCCCGCCGAGCGGAGCACGTCGCGCGCGCCGCCGGGGATGTTGCCGGCTTGCGGGTCTGCCGGGGCGCCGGTCTGATCCTGCCAGGCGAAGTCCTTCTGCAGGACGAGGCCCA
>CALMTS010000007.1 GCA_937872685.1 uncultured Desulfomicrobium sp. | reverse complement strand
CCGGCGGGTACATTTTCTGGAACCACGTCCAGCAGGGGACCCTGAATCGCCTGACCCTCCTGACGCAGCATTACGTCATCACCCTGGACCGCTATCTCGACGACTGCCTCGGCGATCTGGTTTTGGTTCATGGCCGGATCGCCGACGGCGCCGACCCGTCCGCGCTGCAGGCCGCATTGGACGGCCTGGAGGCGAAGCACAGGGAGGTCGTCGACGTGGCTCTCGTGGACCAGGAAGGGACGGTGCTGGCCTATGCGGGGCCGAGAGTCTACAAGGGCTCCCATGTGTTGCCGGGGCAATGGTTGGGCGAGGCCCTGGAGCGCGGCGCAAGCGTCAGCGGGGTCATGGCCGGCCAGATGGGGCTGCCGCATTTCGTGCTGGCCAGGCGTCTCGATGTGGACGGGAGGACGGCCGTCCTGCGCGTGTCCCTGGACCCGGAGGTGTTCACGCGCATCATCATGGACATGCGGGTCGAAGGCGTCGACGTCTTCCTCATCAACCGCCAGGGTGAGGTCATCGCCGGGAGCGGGGGGCAGGTCCTGACCGCTGAGCGGGAACTGGTGGGGCCGGTCTTTCCGGACCGCATCGGGTCGGCCTTCCGGGACTCCGAGTCGGGTATCGCCTACGCCAGCGGAGTCATGCGCCACGGAGGGTGGATTCTGGCCACGCGCGAGCAGGTCCGGACCCTCTTCGGCGTGACGCAGTCCACGCTGCTCTTTGTGGGGTTGTCCGTGCTCTTCGGCGGCATCGTGGTCTTTCTGTCCTCGCTGTACCTGACCGGCTATGTGGAGAAGATGCTGCTGCACCGCGACGAGGAGCGCGAGCAGCTGCGCGAGCAGCTCTATCGCGCCGGCCGTCTGGCCGAACTGGGCGAGATGGCCGCGGGATTTGCCCACGAGATCAACAACCCCCTGCAGATCATGAAGAGCGACCAGGCCTACATGGAAATGCTCCTGCACGAGTTCCGGGACAGGGCGGCGGGAGACGAGGCTTTCCTGCAGGACGTGGACGAGATCATGACCAGCGTCGGCCAGATCAAACTGCAGATCGACCGCTGCGCGCGCATCACGCATTCGATTCTGAGCTTTGGCCGGGCCGGCAATGCCGAGGAGCAGAACATCGATCTGGCCAAGTTCGTCCCGGAAGTGCTGACCATGATCCGCAAGAAGATCGAACTCAGCAACATCACCCTCAAGCTGAACATCCCCCAGGCCCGCCTGCTGGTGCACGTGGACCCCGGCAGGCTGCAGCAGGTGCTCATCAACCTTCTCAACAACGCCATGTACGCCATCGGCGAGGGCGCCGGCCGCCCGGGCGAGATCACCATCTCCTGCTCGGCGGAGGGGGCGGACAAGGTGCGCATCGCCATCACGGACAACGGCGTGGGCATCGGCGCGGAACAGCAGCCCCTCATCTTCACGCCGTTCTTCACCACGAAGCCGGCGGGGAGCGGGACCGGGCTGGGCCTGTCCCTGTGCCACGGGATCGTCAGCAGCATGAAGGGAGTTCTGGACTTCACGAGCGTCAAGGGGCAAGGTTCCACTTTTTTCATCCTCCTGCCCCGGGTGCCGTCCCCTGCTGCATAGCGTGGCGTAGGGCGGATTCGGGGTTGTGCGGGCGAGGCGTTCCCGGCGAGGCGTTTTCAAGTGAATGACGAGGTGATCATGGGCGATTCGTTGCGAGTCCTGCTTGTCGATGACGAGGAAAGCTATCTGCACACTGCGGCCAAGGTGTTCCGGCGCAAGGGCTTCGAGGTGGAACTGTGCTCCGCGGGCCGGGACGTGGTGGGCATCCTGCAGGAAAAGAAGTGCCAGGTCGTGGTGCTCGACCTGAAGATGCCCGGGATGACCGGTCAGGAGGTCCTCCGGGACATCAAGGGCTGCCTGCCGGACGTTCAGGTCATCATCCTCACGGGGCACGCGTCCTCGGACGATGCGGCGGCGTGCCTGACCGGCGGGGCGTTCGACTTTCTGATCAAGCCCGTGGAGATGGCCCATCTGATGGACAGGGTCGGGACGGCCTACGAAATGTGGAAACTGTCCTCGGGGCGCTGAAGCTCCGGGGCATGCACGGACAGGGGGGATCGATGGTGAGCAGGCCGCATGTCGTCGTTGCCGATGATGAAGCCCGTTTTCGGGAAACCATAGGCAAGATACTGGAACACAAGGGATTCGTCGCGACGCTGGTGGGGAGCGGGGATCAGGTGCTGGAGCTTTTGCAGACCATGAACCCTGATGTCGTCCTCCTCGACATCCGCATGCCGGGCTTGAGCGGGGACGAAGCCCTGCCGCGCATCCTGGCCATGAAGCCCCGCTGCAAGGTCATCATCCTGACGGGACACGGCGACCTCGGTGGGGCGCAAAGGGCCTTCGCCTCGGGCGCCTTCGACTACCTGTGCAAACCCTGTGCGGTGGACGTGCTCGTGGCCCGCATCCATGACGCCGTGGAGTCGGCCCGCACCGGAAAGGTCCGGGAGCGGAAGGTCACCGAGGTCATGATCCCCATCGAGCGGTACACGTGCGTGGATGCGTCGAGCACGGTGCGGGAAGGGATCGAGAAGCTCAAGAAATCGTCCGAGAACTTCATTTCTTCGGGACTGGTCATGGAGTCCGGCCATCGCGCGGTGCTCGTCTTCGACGGCGAGGAACTCGTCGGCGTGCTGACCATGCGCAACCTGCTGGAGGTGATCCGGCCGTCGCACCTCCTGAACGAGGACGGGGCCCTGGTCCATTGCGCCCAGTTTTCGCCCATGTTCTGGGAGGGCTTCTTCAACAGCCGGGTGCGCGAACTGGAGTCGAAAAAGGTGCGCGACATCATGAACCCCAGGTCGCCTGTGGTGGACTGCGAGGCGAATCTCATGCAGGTGGCGCATCTGCTGTGCGAGGAAAACCGCCGGCGTGTCGTGGTGGAGCGCGACGGCAAGGTCATCGGCGTCGTGCGGGAGCAGGAGCTGTTCCACGAAATCTCGCGGCTGATGCTCAGTCGCGGGCTGGTGAGCTGAACCGTTTTTTTCGCCGGGCATCGAAGCAGAAAGGCATGGGCGCACGAGGACGTGCATCCATGCCTTTTCATTTGGCCATCCGGACGGCGGAGGGCCTTCGCCGCTAGGCTTTGCAGGCCGCGATGATGGTCCGCATGAAGGCGGGGAGGTCGTCGGGGGTGCGGCTGGTGATCATGTTGCGGTCCACCACGACCTCGTGGTCCCGCCATTTGGCCCCCGCATTGACCAGGTCGTCCTTGATGGCGAAAAAGGAGGTCACGGTCCGCCCTTTGAGGACGCCGGCCGAGACGAGCATCCAGCCGGCATGGCAGATGGCCGCCACGACCTTGCCCTGCTGGTCGAAGGCCCGCACCAGGCTGACCATGTTCTGGTCCCGGCGCATGTGGTCCGGGGCGTAGCCGCCGGGGATGATGACTCCGGCGAACTCCGCGACGTTGATTTCGGCCGGCGCACTGTCGGCCTTGACCGGGGTGCCGTACTTGCCCGTGAAGGTCTGCCCGGCCCTGGCGGCCACGACCGTCACCTCGGCTCCGGCCTCCTTCAGGCGGAAATACGGATACCAGAATTCGTGGTCGTTGAACTGCGTGTCGACCAGAATGACAAAGCGCTTTCCTGTCAGTTCCATCGTTTCCTCCGTATGATGAATAACCCCTCAGGTTTCAACGTGATCGGGCACGGTCTGCGACTTGACCCGGTTCCGGCCTTCATGTTTGGCCTGATAGAGGAGCCGGTCCGCGTGTTCGAGGAGCAGGGCCCGGTCGCAACGCGTCACGTCGATGCAGGTCACCGCCCCGATGGAGACGGTGATGTGGTCGGCCACAGGCGAGTCCTTGTGTTCGATGTGCAGTTTTTCGATGGCCCCGCGAATGGCCTCGGCCAGGTAGCGGCACCCGTTCTCCCGCGTTTCGGGGAGCAGGATGATGAACTCCTCGCCGCCGAAACGGGCCAGAAAGTCCGCTGCGCGGCCCAGGGATGACTGCAGGACGCGGGCCACGGCCTTGAGGCAGTCGTCTCCGGCCAGGTGCCCATAGTAGTCGTTATAGTTCTTGAAATGGTCGATATCGATGAAAAGCAGGGAAAGGGGCGCCTTGTTGCGGACGGACCTGTTCCATTCATGGATGAATATCTCGTCGAACCGGCGCCGGTTGGGGATGTTGGTCAGGCCGTCGAGGGTGGACAGGTTTTCCAGCAGGTCGCGGGTCTTCTTGAGTTCCAGATGGTTGCGGATGCGCGCCTTGATGATGGGCGGGCTGAAGGGCTTGCGGATGTAATCCACGGCCCCGAGTTCGAGCCCTTTGGCCTCTTCGCTGGTCTCCCATCTGGCAGAGAGGAAGACTACGGGTATGTTGCGCGTCCGATCGTCGTTCTTGAGCCGTGCGCAGACTTCGAAACCATCCATGCCGGGCATGACGATGTCCATGAGGATGAGGTCGGGCTGCGGTTCGTCCATGGCCATCTGCAGGGCCATTTCCCCGCTGGTGGCGAAGACGAGGTTGTGCTCCTCGCCGAGAACGAGCTGCAGCGCCTTGATGTTGATGGGTTCGTCATCAACGATCAGAATTGTCTGGTTGCTGTGCGCGTGGGCCAATATGTTCGCTCCTGAAGGGTTGACGCCGCGGGGCGTGGTTCAAGGGCCCTAAGACAGAAGAAAGGGGCAGTGCGTAAATGATGTAAGCGTATTCGCCTTTTCATGCAACCAAGAGGGGATGGCTGCCAGGTGCCGGGCTCCGGCCGGGGCGCTTTCGCGCCTTGCCGTTGGCGGGAAATGGGGATACCTGCCGCTGCATGAAATAAATACGGGGAGTTGCCATGGACACACCTGAACGCTACCTCTTTGAACACGAAAAGACGGTCCAGCATTACCACTCCGGCCCCACGGGCCATGCCACCATATCTGCCCTGTGCCGTTTTGCCCAGGAGAGCGCCGGCTGCCACGCCGAGCGCCTGGGCTTCGGCAGCATGAGCCTCGCGCAGCGCGGCATCGCCTGGGTTCTGCGCGAGCAGGCCATGCAGGTCCAGCGGTTTCCCGTGCTTGGCGAAACCTTGCGGGTCAGCACCTGGCCGACCCGGACCGAGCGCATCCTCTGCCATCGCGACTATCGCATCCTGGACCGCGAAGGGCGGGTCCTGGCCCTGGGGACGAGCGCCTGGTTCGGGCTGGACCTCAAGACCCGCCGCCCCTGCAAGGCCGAATCCTTTTTTGCGCTCCCCTGGGACCTTTTGCCCGCCCCGGTCTTCGACCGGCCCCTGCCGGAAATCGAAGGGCCCGAGCAGGTGGACGCCGCCGAAATCCGCACGGTCCGGGCCAGCGACGTGGACGCATTGGGGCACATGAACAACCTGCGTTACGTGGACTGGATCACGGATCATCTGGCCCGTTTCATTGCGGACGGACGGGTCCCGGGCTGCATCGGCATCCGCTACGCCCGGGAAGTCGTGGCCGGGGACAGGCTGCTGGTCCGTCACGACGAGGACGGGACGGGAAACGTGCGTGTCGCCATGCTCGGGGAAGAACACGGCCGGGAGGCCTGCGTGGCCAGGGTGATCCTGGAAGCGCAGGATTGAGAGGGGACGGGCCCCCGTTCAAAGGGGGCCGGAGGCGCGGACTTACTGCGCGGCCGGGGCCTGTTGCTCCAGGGCGGCGGACCGGACCGGACCTTCAAGCTGCGACCTCAGGTCGGCGATGGCGGCCATGAAGTTCGGCATCTCGTTTTTCGCGATGGGCTCGGAGGGCATGGACTTGAGCTTCAGGGGGTTGATGAGCTTGCCGTTCTGCCGCATGCGGAAATCCAGGTGCGGGCCCGTGGCGTACCCGGTGCTGCCGACATAGCCGATGATCTGGCCCTGCTTCACCTTGGCCCCTTTCCTGGAAACCTTGGCGAATTTGCTCATGTGGTTGTAGATGGTCTCATAGCCGTTGCTGTGGATGACACGTACGAAGCGGCCCTGGGAGTTGTTGGATCCGGCCTGGGCGATGATCCCGTCGGCCACGGAGCTGATGGGCGTGCCCGCCGGGGCCGCGTAGTCGATGCCCTGGTGGGGGCGCCTGTACTTGAGGATGGGGTGCATGCGGTTCATGGAATAGCCCGACGAGATGCGGGTGAAGGGCAGCGGGGACTTCAGGAATGCCTTGCGCAGGGGGCGTCCCTTCTCGTCGTAATAGGCCGTGTTGCCTTTCTTGTTGGTATAGCTGAACGCGAAATAGGTCTGGCCCTGGTTGGTGAAACTGGCCGCGACAAGTTCGCCGTAGCCGACGAAGTTCCCTTCCCTGAATTTTTTCTGGATGATGGCCTTGAAGCTGTCGCCCTGGCGAAGGTCGCGGGTGAAGTCCACGTCGTAGGCGAAGACATTGCCCAGGCGCACGCCCAGTTCGTCGTTTTCGCCGGCCTGGTTGATGGCGCCGAAGAGGCTGCTTTCGATGACCCCGGAGATGGTCTTGGTTTCGATTTCGTAGGGGATGGCCTCGCGGCGGAACTCGTAGCCCGAGTCCGTCAGGGAGACGACCAGGCGTTCCTCTGAATCGATCTCGTACTCCAGGCCGATCAGGGCGTTGCCCGAATAGATCATGGTCCAGGGCTGCCCGGCCCGGAGGTTGTTCAGGGGATAGACGTCCTTGCTTTCGTTGCAGAGGTTGTAGATCTCCGGGAGGGCCATGCACCCTTCCAGCAGGGTGGAAGGGGTGTCCCCGTTTTTGACGATGCCGGTCATGCGGGTGATTTCCGGTTCGCGGGGGGCTTCGGCCACGGGGAGTTCACGTTCGTCGACGGCCGGGAGTTCTTCGTTTTCCGCCGGCTGGTATTCGTGGCGCGAGGCCACGCCCATGGCGCTGTAGTCGATGCTTGATTGCGTTTCGTCCGGAACGAGGAAATTGAATGAAATCGCTCCGCCGACGATCAGGACCCCGAGGAAGGCGAAAAATGGAAGCGCGAGACGAGAGGGCGGCGATGGGCGCTTGAGGGCGAGATTGACCTGCCTGCGGTGGGTGTTTCGTCTCTTGCTGGGCATACGTCCTTGCGGGGCGTTGAGGTTGAGGCGACGGCCGGTTCACCGTCAGACGAGGCCGGCGCGCTATCTGCCCGCCGGAACGTTTTTTCCCCCGTAACCTTGTCCGGAGGCAAGCTCAAGCACTTGTTTCCGGATTTTGTCTGACAACGGCGAGGGCGTCCCGCGAAGGATGGCGCCCTGCGGGTTCGCGCATTGCCGGGAGATGCCCTTCAGGGCGTCCCGCGGCCTCGGATCAGCGTTTCTTGAGGCCGTAGATGACGAACTCGACGATGTCGTCGAAGAGGTGCTCGTCTCCGTAGGGGGTGAGCAGGCCGTGCCTGATGCCCCCGACAAGATTGCAGAAGACCACGACGGAGGCTTTCTGCGGGTCCACTTCCCGGATGCTGCCGTCCTTGACCCCGAGCTGGACGCATTCGCGCAGGATGTCATAGAGTTCCGAGAAGTTGCGGATCATGACATCCTTGTCTTCGGTGGTCTTGAGGTCGCTGAAAGGGGAGCAGCGGACCAGGACCATGAAGTCCTGGCGCGGGTTGCGGGCGAAGTCGAAATAGGTCTTGGCGAACGTCCGGACGGCTTCGAGGCCGTTGGGCACGCCCTGCAGGTTGGTGCGCATGGTCTGGACGAGTTCCTGCACCACATCGAGCCCTGCCGTCAGGAAAAGTTTTTCCTTGTTGCCGAAATGGTGAGTCAGCAGTCCCAGAGCCACGCCGGCGCGCTCTGAAATTTTCTTGAATGTCGTTTCGGAGTAGCCGTGTTCGCTGAAAAGTTCCTTGGCGGCTTTGAGCAGCAGTTCTTTTTTTGTCGGTCCCGTGGCCATGGCGGTCCTTCTCGTGCGTGTGAAGGTTGGAGATCGGGAGAACAGGGACGCAGCGCGCGGTGCGTCGTCGCCTCCACCGCAAGGTCCAGGCGGAGGCGGATTTTCTCATTCGTCCTAACTCGTTAAATTGAATACCCAATCAATATGGGGGCGGCGGCCTTTTGTCAACGAGGAGCGGATCGGCGCGACGTTTCGGCACAAATTGACAAACAACGTCCCTATCCTGAATAACAAGCGTCCACCGACAGTCAGGAGAACGCCATGAATGTCTTGAAGTACTGGTCCGGATACATCCTTTCGACCCTGCGCGGCTGGGGCTACGCCCTTCGCCCCGGCAGGCGGCCCCTGGTGCGCAACGACCGGGTCCGCAACAGCCCGCTGTACGATGACGTCTGCACGTGGCAGAAGACGCAGATGGAGTCCATGACTTTCGAGAACGACCGCCCGGTCAAGGCCGAGAAGGGCACTGTGGACCTGGCGCTGATGCGGCGCATCCACCGCCGCACGCTCATGGAGATCAAGCACGAATTGGGAGACCTGTGGCGCCCCTCGTCCGTGACCCTGGACAAGGGCAAGGGCATCAGCCTCGATCAGTCCATCGCCATCATGCACCGGCTGCGCGATGCGGGTTTCCCCGACGACACCCTGGGCGTGGTTTCGGTGGAGTTCGCAGGGCGCCGCCATTCGTTCGCCGTCGTGCATGACGTGCCGGAGGATTTCTGGATGCTCGACAACGGCACCTTCTCCTTCCGTCCCATGCGGGGCAGCGTGTTCCTTTCGGCGCGCAGGGACGTGCACGTGCTCATCGGGTTCAACTTTTTCGATGTCTGGAATTATTGACCGGCGGACAGCTTCGCCAGGAGGACGGATAGGATGAAAGTCATTGCCACCACGGCCCCGCAGGCCGTGCATTTCGATTCTGATGCGGCCAAGGGCGTCACGGGGCGCGTGGTCATCGGCCAGGCCGACGGGGCCGCCAATTTCTGCATGCGCCGCTTCGACCTCGCTGCCGGCGGCTTCACGCCCCGCCATTCCCACGCCTGGGAACACGAGATCTTTTTCCACGCCGGGCAGGGTGAAGTCTTCAGGGAAGGACGTTGGGAGGCCGTCGGCCCCGGCGACGCGGTCTTCGTCCCCGGCGGCGAAGAGCATCAGATCCGCAATGCGGCCGCGGCGCCCCTGACCTTCGTATGCCTGGTCCCTTCGGGCGCTCCGGAAATCTAGCCGAGGTCCCTCATGCTGGTTCACGCCCGCAGATACGCCTACCTGTCCATCGGGGCCTCGCTTCTGACCATGGCCCTCAAGTTCGGGGCCTTTTTCCTGACCGGCTCGGTGGGGCTCTTTTCCGACGCCGTGGAATCCGTAGTCAATCTGACGGCCGGCATCATCGCCCTGATGGCCATCATCGCGGCCCATCGCCCCGCGGACCAGTGCCATGCCTACGGCCACGGCAAGGCCGAGTATTTTTCCAGCGGCATGGAAGGGGTGCTGATCTGCGTGGCCGCGGCGGGCATCGCCTATGCCTCGGTGCAGCGTTTTCTGAGCCCCCAGCCTCTCGAATCCCTGGGTACGGGCATTCTGGTGGCCACGGTCGCCGGGGCCGTGAACTTCGGCGCGGCCCGGGTCATGCTGCGGGCCGCCAAGGAGTATGACAACATCGTTCTGGAAGCCGACGCCAGGCATCTGCTGACCGACGTGTGGACTTCGGCCGGGCTGGTGGCCGCCCTGGCGGTCATGCTTTTCGCCCCCCCGTCCTGGCAGGTCCTGGACCCGGTGCTGGGTTTCGCCATGTCCCTCAATATCGTCTGGACCGGAATTTCCCTGATCCGCCGGTCCGTGTCCGGGCTCATGGACGAGGGCTTGCCAGACGACGAAATTTCCCTGATCACGGGGGCCATCGCCGCCGTGGGAGGCGCGGAAGCCGGTTATCACGCCCTGCGCACGCGCAGGGCCGGTTCGGTCAGGTTCATCGACTTCCACCTGATCGTGCCGGGCACCATGACGGTTCAGCAGTCCCACGATCTGTGCTGCGACATCGAAGAGAAAATCCAGGGTTCCATCGCGGGGGCCCAGATCACCATCCACGTCGAACCGCGCGAGGACCACGCCTCCTTCGACGGCTGGAAAGTCGGTGGGCTGTGCGACCGCGTTGCGATGGAAAAGGAAACGTGACCGCGGAAGCGCCTTCAGGGCGCGTTGCCACAAGAGGTTTGCCATGTTGAGATACGTTGTTGTGCTGGTCTGTCTTGCCGCCTTTCTGGGCGCAGGCTGCTCGACCATGGGCGAAGTGACGGGAAAGACGGTCAAGGGCGTCGAGAACGCGGCTGCCGACTTCAAGCAGGGATACCGCAAGGGCAAGGCCGAGTAAGAATCCGAAGATGAGGCGCTGGCCTGTGCGGACCGTGTGAGATCCGCCCTGCGCGCCGGCTTTGAGGGTCCCGTCCGCGGCGTTTGGCACCCGGCGAAAGGCGCCTGTTTCCGGTTTGTCGGACAGCGGCAAAGAGTTTGCCAAACGGCCCGGAGCCGTATATTTTTATGCTCCGTTTTTATCGAGATCATTTTTGGAGGAGAGAATGAGCAATCCGGTGGTCCTGGTGGACACGACCAAGGGAGAGTTTCTGGTCGAACTGTTCGCGGACAAGGCCCCGCAGACGGTGGCCAATTTTCTGAGCTACGTGGACGAGGATTTCTACGTCGGCACCCTGTTTCACAGGGTCATCAAGGGGTTCATGATCCAGGGCGGCGGCCTGGACAACATGATGCGCGAAAAGCCCGTCAAGGCGCCCATCGCCAATGAGGCCGCCAACGGTCTCAAGAACCTCGAAGGCACAGTGGCCATGGCCCGCACCGCGGACCCCCACAGCGCCTGCGCCCAGTTTTTCATCAACACGGTCGACAACCCGGACCTCGATCATCAGGGAGAGGACGAGTTCGGCTACTGCGTTTTCGGTCAGGTCATTGACGGGATGGATGTGGTCAGGAAAATCGAGAAAGTCCGGGTCAAGGCCCAGGGCGACCACGAACACGCGCCCGCCGATCAGGTGTCCATTAACTCCATATCCCGTTTTGAATGACGGAAGACGTTGAAGTAAGGTAGTCAATCATGAGCGAAGATTTTGCCGAGCTGTTCGCATCCTACGAATCACAGCGCAAGACGGCCCTCAAGGCAGGGGACAAGATTTCCGGAACGGTCATCTCCATCGGTCAGAAGTCGGTTTTCGTGGATTGCGGGGCCTCCGTTGACGGCATCGTGGACCGCGAGGAACTGCTGAACGACGCCGGCGAAGTGTCCGTTGCCGAGGGCGACACGCTGGAGCTTTACGTGGTGGGGCTGACCGACGACAGCGTGCGTCTGTCCAAGGCCCTGACGGGCATCGGCGGGCTGAACATGCTCGAAGACGCCTACTCCAGCGGCGTGCCCGTCGAGGGCAAGGTGCGTGAGCAGATCAAGGGCGGCTTCCATGTGGAAGTCATGAAGCGCCGGGCCTTCTGCCCGGTCTCCCAGATCGACTCGCGCTATGTGGCCAACCCCGAGGATTATGTCGGGCAGACCCTGCAGTTCCGCATCACCAAGCTGACCGAGGGCGGACGCAATATCGTGGTCTCCCGACGCGCACTCCTGGAAGAGGAGCAGCAGCAGGCCAGCGCCAGTTTCTTCGAGACGGTCAACTCCGGCGACATCGTCGAGGGCGTGGTCACGCGTCTGGCCGCCTTCGGAGCCTTCGTCGAACTGGTGCCCGGCGTGGAAGGGCTGGTGCATATCTCCGAAATTTCCTGGGCCCGCATCCAGAGCCCCGAGGAAGCGCTGTCCGTGGGCGACCGCGTGCGCGTCAAGTACCTGGGCACGAGCCCGGGCAAGAAGCCCGGCGAAACCCGTCTCTCCCTGTCCATCAAGCAGGCCCAGGACGACCCGTGGAAGACCGTGGCCGAGCGCTTCAAGGACGGCGACAAGGTTACGGGCAAGGTCGTCAAGCTCATGGAATTCGGCGCCTTCGTCGAGATCGCGCCCGGCATCGAGGGGCTCGTCCATGTCAGCGAGATGAGCTACGCCAAGCGCATCCACAAGCCCGGCGACGTGGTCCAGGTCGGCGACATGGTCGCGGCCGTGATCAAGCAGGTCGATGTCGAGAAGCAGCGCATTTCGCTCAGCATGCGCGACGCCGAGGGCGACCCGTGGCTGAACGTGGCCGAGAAGTACCCTGTGGGCCAGACCTTCGAGGGCACGGTGGAGAAGCGCCAGCAGTTCGGCCTCTTCATCAACCTCGAACCCGGCGTGACCGGTCTTCTGCCCCAGTCCGTCATGGCCAGGGCCGAAGGCGAGACCAAGTTCGACAAGCTTGTCCCCGGCGACAAGGTCGTGGTCAGCATCGAGAGCGTGAACCTGCGCGAGCGCAAGATCAGCCTGGGCACCGGAAAGAAGGACGAAGTCTCCGACTGGAAGGGGTACAAGCCCCAGACCGGCGGCAACGAGCTCGGCTCCCTGGGTGACGTCCTGGCCAAGGCCATGAAGGACAAAAGCGAGTAACACTCCAGAGTTCAACCCGTTCACTTCAAATCCAACGGAGGCAGTTATGGCCATGGAAAGATGGGAATGTCCGTGCGGTTACGTTTACGACCCGGCGGAAGGCGATGCGGAGAACAACATTCCGGCAGGGACCGCTTTCGAGGATCTTCCCGACGACTGGGTCTGTCCGAAGTGCGGGGCTGAAAAGGAATTCTTCGATAAAATGGATTGATGCCGGGTAGCCCTCGGTTTTTTGGGGAGCTGGAAGCGATTCCGCTCCCTTTTTTTCATTTTTCGGCTGTTGCAGGCCATTTCAGGAGAGTGTCATGGACGAGGCGTTGAAATACAAGGCCGCCAGTTGCTGGGAACGCTACGGCTCCGCCGGTGACCGCGCCGCGATGGACGGACTGGCCGGGGAGTTTCTCGATTTTCTGACCCGCTGCAAGACCGAACGGGAAACCATCGCCTGGGCCATGGAGCAGGGCGCCGCTGCCGGGTTCTCCGGGGACCTGTCCGGCGGTCTGGCCATGATCCCCTTCCGCTCCAAGGCGCTGCTGCTGGCCCGCCGCGGCAGTGCGCCCCTGTCGCGGGGCCTGCGGCTGATAACGGCCCACGTGGACACGCCGCATCTGGACCTCAAGCAGCACCCGCTGCACGAGGAGTGTCAGGTGGCGCTCATGAAGACGCACTACTACGGCGGAATCAAGAAATATCAGTGGCTGGCCAGGTCGCTGGCCCTGCACGGGACCGTGGTCACCACGGACGGGCGGATCATTGGGGTCTGCATCGGCGAGTCTCAGGACGACCCCGTCTTCACCGTGCTGGACCTGCTGCCCCACCTGGCCCGCAAGCAGCGCGAGGAGACGGTGGAGAAGGCCTTTGTGGGCGAGAAGCTCAACCTGGCCTTCGGGCACGAGCCGGCGTCGACCGAGGACGAGGCCAAGGTCAGGCAGCGGGTCCTGGAACTGCTGCACGAGCGTTTCGGCATCCGCGAGGAGGACCTCTTCAGCGCCGAACTGCAGGTCGTGCCCGCGGGCAGGGCGCGTTTTGTCGGCCTGGACCGGGCGCTTCTGGGCGGCTACGGCCAGGACGACCGTCTCTGCGTCTTCACCGCGACCCGTGCTTTCCTGGACGCCCCGGCCGGGGAACACACCCAAGTCCTGCTTCTCTTCGACAAGGAGGAAATCGGCTCCGACGGCGCCACGAGCGCCAAATCGCGCTTCATGGAACACGCCCTGGCCGACATCCTCGACGCCTGGGAGCCGGGTACGGCCCTGCGGCACGTCCTGACCCGGACCAAGGCCGTGTCAGCCGATGTGCATTGCCCCATGGACCCCGACTATCAGGACGTCCACGACAAATACAACTCCTCCCTGCTGGGCTTTGGCCCGGTCTTCTCCAAGTTCACGGGGCACGGCGGCAAGTACGGGGCGAGCGAGGCCGATTGCGAGTACGTGGCCTGGTTCCGGGCGCTGCTTGCGCAGGAGGGGATCCCCTGGCAGATGGCTGAGATGGGCAAGGTCGACGAGGGAGGCGGAGGCACCGTGGCCAAGGACCTGGCTGTGTACGGCATGGAGATCATCGATTTCGGCCCCGGGGTGCTGTCCATGCACAGCCCCTTCGAGATCAGTTCCAAGGCGGACCTGTACGCGACCGTCAAGGCTTACAACGCATTTTACCGCAGCTAGGGGGGACGCATGCCTGTCATCATGGGTACGGCCGGGCACATCGACCAC
>CALMTS010000006.1 GCA_937872685.1 uncultured Desulfomicrobium sp. | reverse complement strand
AATGCCGTGATTCATGGTCAACGCTCCTTGGCAGGAAAGAATTGCAGGTCAGTCAAGCAGTCAAGCAAGTCGGATGCCGACCGGTGCAGCCTTCGATATCCGGGCGATGGGACATAGACCGACAGACCCTGTCGAGGCCCTCCCCTTCCGTGTGCGAAGCCATTCCTGAAGCTTGAGATCACATTCGGAAATGTGTCGGCAGATCACCGCCTGATTTCGATGAATTTCCTGACGCAAAACATTGCATATTTCAAAAATGTTCCGTTACAGTGTCGCATCTTTCACCACATCTCAGCGTATTCCCGGCGGATAGCTGACATCAATCCGGAGGTATCGTGGAACTTTCGTTGAAAACAAAAATCGGCGACCTGCTCGATGCATATCCCTTTCTTCTCGAATATTTGGTGAAGCAATCGCCGAAATTCTCCAAGCTGGAAAACCCCTTGCTGCGCAAGACCGTGGCCGCCGTCGCCTCGGTCTCCAAGGCCGCGGCCCTGGGCGGGCTCGAACCGGACGATCTTCTCGCCGGCATCGCGGTGGAGATCTTCAAAAAGTCCAACGACTCCGTCACACTGGTCAACAGCGGCGGGAAGGAGGAACATGCACGGGGCATGTCGCGCGAGGAGCGGATCGAGGCCTTCAAGGGGATCGTCATGCGCCTGCACGGGGGCGAATCCCTCGACAGCCTGCGGCAGGATTTTCACGAACTGCTCAAAGACGTCTCCCCGGCGGAGGTCGGAGCCATGGAACAGCGCCTCGTGGCCGAAGGCATCCCGGAATCGGAAATCAAGAAGCTCTGCAACCTGCATGTCGAGTTGTTCACCGCCGGTTCCGATGCGCCCGAACTGCCGCCCCTGCCCGACGGGCACCCCATCCGAACCTTCCAGGCGGAGAACGCCCTGGCCGAGGAAAAGGCGTCGAATCTCTCGACCATCCTGGGCGGCGTGCGCGACGCGCTCGGGTATTCGGGGGCACGAGGCGCCCTGAAAAACGGGGTCGCGGACCTGGCCGCCATCATCCGGCACTACGAGCGCAAGGAAAACCAGCTCTTCCCCATCATGGAGGCCCACGGCCTGACGGCCCCGCCGCAGGTCATGTGGGAAATCCATGACGACATCCGGGCCATGTTCAAGAAGGCCCAGTCCTGCCTGGAATCCGCGGAGCACGCCCCGGCTGTGGAGGCCGTGTCCGAACTCGTTCTCGCCGTCCGCGACATGGTCTTCAAGGAGGAGCGCATCCTCTTGCCCATGGTCTTCGAGAGCTTTTCCGAGGAGGACTGGCGCAAGGTCAGGCGGGGTGAGGCGGAGATCGGCTTTGCCTGGGTGGATCCGGGAGATGCCTGGCTTCCGGCCGGGGAGGCGACCGTCGAGGGAAGAGCCGCCGGTCTGATACCGCTGGACTGCGGGCAGCTTGAACCCGAAGCGATCAACGCCCTGCTCAAGCATTTGCCTGTCGACATGACCTTCGTCGGCCCGGACGACCGCGTGAAGTACTTCTCACAGACCGACGAACGGATATTCCCGCGCAGCGAGGGCATCATCGGCCGCGAGGTGTCCAAATGCCATCCCCCAAAGAGCGTGCACATGGTCGAGGAAATTCTGGTCAAGTTCAAGAGCGGGGAGCGAGATACGGCCGAATTCTGGATCGAACTGGGCGGACGCTTCATCCACATCCGCTATTTCGCGGTCAGACACGATGGCCGTTATCTAGGCTGCCTCGAAGTCAGCCAGGACGTCACGGCCATCCGCGCTCTGGAGGGACAGCAGCGTCTGCTGGACTGGAAGTGACGATACGGACGTAGGCTTTTCCTTGCACACTCGCCATCGCAGGGAAGCGTCCTCTTCATGGGCCGCTTCCCTTTTTTACGACAGCATCTCTTTACCTGTATTTATCTGCAAGTGTATCCATCAATGCATGAAATTCCTCATGTTTCCCAAGACCAATACGCTCAACTTCAAGTTTTTCAAAATTCTCGAACAATCTCTTGTCATCATCGGCACTCAAAACTTTTTCCGCCATTGGAAACAACACATTGTTTTCTTTAAAAATATGTTGATTCAGTAACGAAACATATTCTTCCACGGCTTTCTGAAATCCAGCAACTTCGATCCCGCTTGCCGTGAAATCTCCCAACGCTTTTTTCATATCCGCAATATGGTGGCGGCCACGTTCGTGCTCTTGCAGCATCACACCGATCGGCCCCCCATCCCTGGCTATTCCAGCAGCTTCAAGTGCAGGAAACAAAAAATCCTCTTCTTTTCCGTGATGACATTTGTCTACAAAGACGGTCAAAAACTCCATGATTCCTTCCATCTCTTCCCTTGGGACATTCTCTCCGGCTACAATCTTCTTCGCCACATTTTGTAAAATGAAAAGCATCAACTGAATGCCTTCATGCTCATTCATCAGTTCTTGTACGGATTTCATTTCAACTCCTTTAATATGCATGAATAACTATTTATTTAAAATACAGTGCAGATATTCAAGCAACACTACAGCATGATTATACTCTTTATTTTTACTGGAATAAAGAAGAGTCACGCTTCCATCCTGAACCAAATTGACAATCCTTGCAACGCACTCCGGCCGGGAATCAAGTTCAGCAAAATATCTACTTTTAAACTCCAGCCATTTGTCCGGTTGATGATCAAACCATTTTCGCAACTCAGTGCTCGGGGCAACATCCTTGATCCACACACCTTGAAGATTGTCTTTACTCACCCCGCGTGGCCAAAGACGGTCCACCAGAATACGCGTTCCGTCGTCACCGATGGGATCGTAAACCCTTTTGATGGCAATACACATATCAAAACATCCGGATCATTCGGAGGGGCGAACATGCCGCCCCTCCATGTCTTCTATGATTTTTTCAGAAAACTCAGCCAGATTGAACGCAGCAGGAAAAGCAACAACGAAAACGCGCCCACCGCAAATATGATATCCGGCAGCATGCGCATCCACGTTACCGTGCGGATGAACTCGCTGGACGTGATTTCAGGGCTACGCGCAAACCACAGGCCTTCCTTGATGGCGTGGTAGAATTGAAAAAAACCAGACGGAATGAGGCTGAAGACCATCATGCCCGCCAGGCCGCCGTTGAGCCCGAAAAAGCTCCATTTCAGAAGGCTGTCCGACC
>CALMTS010000005.1 GCA_937872685.1 uncultured Desulfomicrobium sp. | reverse complement strand
GTCCTGGTCACGGCCTTGTGCCAGCCGGCGAAGAGGGCGGCGCGCTTTTCCTCGGGCATGTCCGGGATCCAGCGTTTGTCCTCTTCCCAGTTGTTGTAGAGTTCCTCGCGGCCGGACCAGAAGCCCGAGGCGATGCCGGCGGCGTAGGCCGCGCCCAGGCAGGTGGTCTCGGCCACCTTGGGGCGGATGACGGGCACGTTCAGGATGTCGGCCTGGAACTGCATGAGCAGCTCGTTGAAGACCATGCCGCCGTCGGCCTTCAGCGACGTCAGCTCCACGCCCGAGTCCTTGTTCATGGCCTCGACGATGTCCTTGGCCTGGTAGGCCGTGGCCTCGAGCACGGCGCGGGCGATGTGGTTGCGGTTGATGTAGCGCGTCAGGCCGACCATGGCGCCGCGGGCGTCGGGGCGCCAATAGGGGGCGTAGAGGCCCGAGAAGGCCGGGACGATGTACATGCCGCCGGTGTCCTCCACCTGGCGGGCCAGCTTCTCGACCTCCGGGGCCGAGGAGAACATGCCCAGGTTGTCGCGCAGCCACTGCACCAGGGCGCCGGCGATGGCGATGGAGCCCTCCAGGCAGTAGGAGGGTTTGCGGCCGCTGAACTGGTAGGCCAGTGTGGTGATCAGCCCGTGCTTGGACTGGATGGGCTCGTGACCCGTGTGCATGAGCAGGAAGCAGCCCGTGCCGTAGGTGTTCTTGGCCTGGCCGGGCGCGAAGCAGGTCTGGCCCACCAGGGCCGCCTGCTGGTCGCCCACGGCGCCGCAGACGGGCACGCGCGCCCCCAGGGGACCGTCCTCGCTGGTGGGGCCCCAGGTGGCGCTGTCGGAGGAGGGCACGATGCGCGGCAGGCCCTGGGCCGGGATTTTCATGACCTTGAGGATTTCCTCGTCCCAGGCCAGGGTCTTCAGATCCATGAGCATGGTGCGGCTGGCGTTGGTCACGTCGGTCACGTGGGCGCCGCCTTTGGGGCCGCCGGTCAGCCACCAGATGATCCAGCTCTCGATGGTGCCGAAGAGGGCGTTGCCCTTGTCGGCGGCGGCGCGGGCCTCGGGCACGTTGTCCAGAATCCAGCGTATCTTGGGTCCGGAAAAATAGGTGGCCACGGGCAGGCCGGTCACGGCCCGGAAACGGTCCTGGCCGCCGTCGGCCATGAGTTCCTTGCAGATATCGTGGGTCCGCGTGCACTGCCAGACGATGGCGTTGTAGTAGGGCTGGCCCGTGAAGCGGTCCCAGACCACGGTGGTTTCGCGCTGGTTGGTGATGCCCACGGCCGACAGCTCCGAGCCCTTGATGCCGGACTTGGCCAGGGCGCCGCGGATGACGTCCTGGGTGTTGTTCCAGATCTCCATGGGGTCGTGCTCGACCCAGCCGGGCTTCGGGTAGATCTGTTCGTGCTCCTTCTGGTCCATGGCCACGATGCGGCCATGCTCGTCGAAGATGATGAAACGGCTGCTGGTGGTCCCCTGGTCGACTGCTCCTACGTAGCGGGCCATGTTCTCCTCCGGAAAAGGTATGTTGCGGTGGGCTTACTCTACGGAAAAATCATTCTTTCTCAAGCCATGAAAGGGCGCCGGCCGCGAGGCCGAGATCCGCGGCCGCAAGCCCCAGGGCCAGCCCCAGCAGCTGCGGGAAGAGCACGGCCGTGACGGTTTCGGGCCGCAGGGCGTTTTCCCGGCCGAACTGCAGCTGGCAATAGGTGCAGGCCGTGGCCAGCACGTCCGCGCCCGAAGCCCCGGCGCTGGCCAGCTTCTTGGCCGCGAGCAGGTCCGAGATGCGATCGTCCCGGCCGCGCAGGGGATAGCCGCAGCACTCCAGCCGCAGCTCCCAGGGCAGGGGGGTGGCCCCGGCGGCGCTGACCAGGCGCTCGAAGAGCGTCGGGGCCAGGGGATCGTCGAAGTGGGTGATGTTTTCAGGGCGCAAGGCATGGCAGCCGTAATGGCAGGCCACCTTGAGACCCTTCAGGGGGTGCGAGACGGCCCCGTGCACGATGTCGAGGCGGTCGTCCAGGACCTGCAGGAAATGCCGGACCCGCACGGTTTCCGGCAGGGGCAGCCCTTCCTCGTCCAGCAAATACTTCATGCGATGCTTGAGCTTTTCGTCGTGCGCGATCTGGTGCCGCGCATGCTGGAAATTGCCGTAGCAGCACTTGCAGGGCGTCATCAGGTCCAGACCCATGCCCTGGGCCAGGGCCAGGGAGCGCAGGGCCGAATAGACCGAGGCGTCCTGGCTTTCGTGGCGCACGGGGTAGCCGCAGCAGGTGAATTCCGGGCGCTCCAGGGCGATGCCGAGACGGGCGCAGACCGCCTCCACGCTGGTGCCGTGGACGGGAAGGTGATGGGCGATCTTGCAGCCCGGAAAATAGGCGTATTTCATGAGCGCCCTCCCTTGTCGCGCAGGATACCGGCGCCCAGTTCGCGAAGTTCGTAGAGGATGTCGGCCACGGGCACGCCCTGGGGGCAGTGCTCCTGGCACTTGTAGCAGGTGGTGCAGCTCCAGACCATGCGCGCGCCGAGGGTCTGGGCCTTGAGGCCCATGCGCAGGAAATTCATGATCTGCTGGGGGGTCAGGTCCAGGTCGCGGGACGGGTCGGTGCTCACGGCCACCACGGGGCAGACGCCCGTGCAGGTCGTGCACTGCACGCAGCCCCAGAAGGATTCGGCCCGGTCCGACAGCCCCGAGCCGGTGCCGCCGACCTTACCCAGCTGGCGGGACGAAAGTTCGCGGGCCCACTCGCCGGCCGTGCGCTTGCGGATCTCGCCGTCCACTCCGGCCCGGCCCTCCTCGGACAGGGCCCGCTTGGAGGCCATCCACAGATCCTGCAGGTCGATGCCGGCCGGGCAGACCTCGGTGCAGCGCAGGCACTCGGTGCAGATGTGGCTGCCCTCGGCCAGCGCGGCCGCCTCGCCGGCGGACAGCCTCCCGTCCAGGTGGCTGCGCAGGTCCGCGAGCTTGTCCATGGGCAGGATGTCGGGGTTGCCCAGGACCCGGTGGCTGGGGGCCACGCTGCAGTGCAGGCTGCACTGGCCGCAGCGGGTGCAGGCGTCCAGGGCCACGGGGGCGGCGGGCGGCGCGCTCTCGCGGCTCCCGCCCCGAAGCAGGAGATTGGCGGACGTGGACAGGGGATGCAGGAACTTGCCCCAGGGCAAAAGGGCCAGGGCCAGGAAGGACAGGCCGACGTGCACGTGCCAGAAGAGCGGGGGGAGCGACCGGGGAGGCACGGCGGGCAGGGTGTCGGCCAGGGCGCGGGAGGCGAAGGCCGTGGCCGTGGGGGCGTGGCAGCCCGCGCAGCGGTCCTCGTGCAGTTCGCGGCCCTGTTCGAGGATCTCGGGGGCCACGGGCAGGAAGCGTTCGAAGCGCACTCCGTTTTCGGCGGACCAGTACGCCTGCAGTGCGATGAGCTCTTCGCCTTCGGCCTCGGGAAAATAGTCCTGGACCATGCGTTCGAAATCCGCGGGCGAGGCGATCTTCACGGCTTCCAGGGCAAAGCCCGAAACCAGGATGGAGGCCAGAAGGCCGAGCAGCGCCCAGTCCTGCAGGCGGCTCAAGCCGGCCAGGCGCGCCCGCCTGTGCCAGGCCAGCAGGCAGAGGCCGGCCAGGGCCGTCAGGCCCAGGACGTTGCGGGCCGACTGCCAGGGTTCCAGGGTCGGCTCGTAGCCGGGGAAGAGCGGGCGCGTCACGACTCCGTCCATGGCGTGCAGAACGAGCAGGGGCAGGAAGCCCAGGACGAGCAGCATGTGGCCGCTCCAGCGGACGGGCCCCGTGCGCAGGGTGCGCCGCAGCAGAAGGACGTCGGCCGCGCCGGCCGCGAGGCTTCGAAACACGCCGCGGCGCGGGGCGGAGACGGCGGGGGCGGGCAGGCGGTGCGCGATCCGGTTGCGCACGCGCCGGGCGAGGCCCAGGAAAAGGCTCAGGCAGGCGAGGGTGAGGCCGGTCGAAAAGAAGTCCATGCTGCTCCCGCTGTCCGCAGATGTTTACAAGGTTTCGCGCAACTCCCGCACCGCCTTGAAGGCCGTGGCGATGGCCAGCCCGGCCCCGCACTTCATGCGCATCCAGTCCTGGTGGGCCAGAATGGCCCCGGCGGCATGCAGCCGGGGATGGAAGGGGGTTCTGTCCGGTCCCAGGGGGCGCAGGGCCGCATCGGTTTCGATGCCGGCCTGGTTGATCTCGTGTCCGCGCGGGTCGAAAAACTGGGCCCTGTGCCACTGCGTCCTGCTCTCCGGCTGGCGGACAGGCAGGTCGAAGACGGCCTCGCGGACCAGGTGCCGGTCGGCCCGCAGGCCCTTGCCGAAGAAACGTCCGCTGGCCAGGA
>CALMTS010000004.1 GCA_937872685.1 uncultured Desulfomicrobium sp. | reverse complement strand
CCAGGAGCGCCTTCGTGCCGCCACTGCCGGGCAACTCGACATATGGGCCGAGCGAATCCTCGACGCCAAGACCATCGAGGATGTGTTCCGGGACTCCTGACAGGACACTTCCGCCCGCCTTTGCTGCAAGAGCCCGGCGTCACGCCGGGCGTTCTTTTCAGACCACCTTCAGGATATACCCGAGCCACACGTCCCTGTTACCCAGGAGCGAGCGGCTCCGCGAATGCTCCAGAACTTCCAGGCCCAGGCGGCTGAATTCCCGCCGCAGTTCCGAATCCGACCAGAGTTGGAAAACCCGTCCGTCCTCAGACATGTCGCTGCCTCCCCAGGCCTTCATGCTCATGTACATGATCCCGTCGGGCTTGAGCATGCGCATGATCTTGCGCAGCGCCCGCGGGAGTTCCGGCTTTGGCAGGTGGACCAGGGTGCCGATGAGCAGGATGCAGTCGAAATGGTTGGGCGGCTGGTAGTCGAACAGGTCGGCGATGGAGACCGGGCAGTTCGAGTGCTCGCTGGCCATGACGGCCAGGGTTGGAGATCGTTCCAGGCCTGCAGGGTCGAACCCCTTGGCCTTGAACCATTTGAGGTCGCGGCCGGATCCGCAGCCGATGTCGAGAATGGCGCTGCCGGGCTGCAGGTGGCGCAGCAGGGGGGTGAGGATGGGTGAGGGATCGACGCGGTTGGTGCGTTCGAAATAGTCTTTGGCGTTTGATTCGTAGAAGTCGGGCCGTGTCGTAGGCAAGATTGAACTCCTTGCGATGCCACTTTGGGTTTTCCCCTGTCTGTCGAAGGGATTTCCCTGTGCGGCGTGATCATGGGGCGGTTGTTGTGCGGGACATACGGACGCCCATGCTCCGGCATAAAGGCCTTCAGGCCAGGCCTTGGCCGCCTCGGCCAGATCCGTCCATCGTGCGGCGCGTGGCCGTTCCCGCATGCACGGACCTCCCTCCGCCGGGGAGCGCCTTGTGGCGCATTTTCAGGACGGGCGGGCCGGAGCTTCACATCCTGCGGACAGGTGGACAGCGTATGGTGCGTGACCGCCTGGACGTTTGTAGCGCCCTTGGAAGGAAAAGTCAGCAGCGGAGTGGCCGGCCGGGGGGCAGTGCGTCGAGATCCGGACTTGGGTTGAGCCAAGGCGTGTGATCGCGCAAACCGCACATGCCGGGCAGGAGGAAAATCAATTCGTCTGGCAGCCCGGCCGGCAATGGAAGGATGCGATTGCGCGATACAGAGCCCGGCAAGGAGGCCGGCGTGGAAGAGATGAAGCGTGAAACCGGGGATCAGCCTATGTTCCGGAAGATCGCGCCCTTATACGAAGCGCTTGCAGAATTTGCACATCTTCGCGCTTGGATGAAGCCTGTTCGAACAGTAGGGGCAGATTCTGTGGGCAAGGGCCGCGGCGGGGTCGTCTTTTGGGTCCGACAACACGAAGCCGGCGACTATCATGGACAAGGGCCCCAGCAGGACCCCCAGTGCGAGCCAGAGAAAGATGTTTCTGCCCTTGTAGGCGGCAATCGCAGCAGAGCATACCCCGACGGCGACCCAGGCAAAAAGGTATATCATCTTTGTGTGTTCTCCGTTGTTGTCATACGCCAGACGACGTCAAAAAGCCTGGACGTATGAATCCGTTTCGCGGCCTATCTTGTCTTACAATTCGCGATTGTCAAGCTATGGTTGCGGCAAAATTTTTCCGCTTCCTAGGCCTTCGATGATTCGAATCTGGTTAAAATAATTTGATATTTCGATATGGTAATAGAAGCAGGCTTATTTGCCAAATGTCTTACAAACTGACTAACCAAATCCGGATTAGCGGTCAATCTTGTCATACATCGTCACGTTTGGGATTGATGCGTGTATGCTTTTGACAGATCATATGGCGTGGCACAAAACGTGCTTTGTCTTGGAAATCCACCAGCAGCATCAGGCCCGCCACGCCCCCAAAGAACAACATTTTCCGGGGAATTCATCATGAGGGGCCCTTGCGCTGCGGGTTGAGGTCGGCATCCTTGACGCGCCGCATCGCCTACGTGATGAACGGCGCGCGGCATCCCGGGAGAAAGCATGGATATCGTTGATCTGGGGCTTGTCCGCCACGCCGAGGCCGAAGCGATCCAGTTGCGGCGGTTGCCGCTTGTCGCGGCAGGGGCCGAGGACACC
>CALMTS010000003.1 GCA_937872685.1 uncultured Desulfomicrobium sp. | reverse complement strand
GATCATACCGGCCGCCCGTCGCCGGTCATCGTCAAGATTTACGAGATGCGCTCGGATCTGGCCTTCAGCCAGTCCGATTTCGGGCCCCTTTTCGAATCGCCCGTGCAGGTCCTGGGGGCCGACCTCCTGGCGGCGGACGAAGTGCTGCTCGTACCGGGAGAAGCGCGGCGAATAAAGTACGAGCCGGTCGAGGGAACGAGGTTCCTGGGCGTGCTGGCCGGTTTCAGGCAGATGGAGAGGGCCAGGTGGAAAACCGTCGCACCCATTGATTGCGAAGCGTCCAATGCCGTGGGCATCGAATTGCGCGACGTGACGGTTGCGCTCATTCCCGATGAAGATGTCTCGGATTGGGATCCTCTGGATGCGGTGAAGGAGTTTCACAATCCCGTCGGGGAAACCTCTCCTTCTGGGGAGGAGGCGGACCAGGCGGCCTCCTCCCTGGCGGAAAGCGTGCGGAAAACGCCCGTGAAGCGCAGTCTTTTTCCGTCCATGCCGGGTGCGCAGAGATAGGGAGCAGGAGATGGCGATGCTTTCCGAGAAGATCTTCTGGTTTGAGGGCATGGCTGTCGGGCCGCAACACTTTCAGCAGCAGGACCGCTACGTCGACTCCCAGATCCGCATGCGGACCCTGGCCCATGTCCATCATGGCTGGGGTTTCATGGAGTTCTCCATCGACGAGCAGTATCTTCCCTTGGGCAAGGTGGTGCTGAACCGGGCCAGGGGGTTCCTGCCTGACGGCACGCTCTTCGAGGTGGGGCAGGAGGTCCTGTCCCTGGACATAACCCCCGGGGTCACCAACAGACGGGTCGCCCTCGCCCTGCCGCTGTCGCCTGAAGGGGCTTCGGAGGTGCGCCAGGAGGGGCTCCAAGGCATTTCCACCCCGTACGTCGCCCACAGAATCCCAGTCCGGGACAGTGTCGCCGGTAGCCGCAAGGAGGTGGAAGTGGCCTGCTGCCGCCTGGACCTGCGGCTCATGCTCGAGGAGGAGACCGAGGTCAAAGGCTTCATCAGCATGCCCGTGGTCCAGATTCTGGAGTGCAAGCCCGACAGGACGATTCTTCTGGACAAGGATTTCATGCCGACCTTCCTGCATCTTTCGGCCTCGTCCGCGTTGTCGGGGTATCTGCGGGAAATTGTCGGCCTCCTCTCCCATCGCGGAGACCAGCTGGCCTTGCGGGTCAGCAGCGCCGGACAGACGGGCACGGCCGAGGCGGCCGATTTCTGGCTCCTGCAATGCATCAACCGTGCGGAGCCCGTTTTCCGGCATCTCGGCAGCGCTCCCTGCCTGCACCCCGAGGAGTTCTATGTCTGTCTCCTCGGCCTTGTGGGCGAACTGGCGACCTTTGCCGAGTCCCGAAAGCGCCCGGCGGAGTTCATGCCTTACGACCACAGCGCCCAGGACGCCGTTTTCTCGAACCTGATGAGCCACGCCAGGCAGGCGCTGAGCATGGTCCTGGAGCAGCACGCCGTGGAACTGCCGCTGCAGCAGCGCAAGTACGGCATTCTCGTGTCGCCCATCCACGACCGAAACCTCCTCGCCTCGGCGATTTTCGTTCTGGCTGTGGGTGCAGACATGGATTCCGAAACCCTGCGCGCCACCATCCCGAAACAGCTCAAGATCAGCTCTGTGGAGCGCATTCGCGACTTGGTCCGGCTGCAACTGCCGGGCATCAAGGTGCGCGTCCTGCCCGTGGCCCCGCGTCAGATCCCCTTTCACGCCGGCAAGACGTACTTCAAGCTGGAGATTTCCTCCGAGGAATTGGCGCAGCTTGAGCTTTCGGGCGGTTTCGCCCTCCATGTCTCCGGAACATTCCCCGGTATCCAACTCCAATTTTGGGCCATCAAGGAGTAACGCATGCAGGTCGATGACAATGACAAGACGTGTTTTGAAGGAGAGGCGTCGTCAACGGCAGTCTCAGAGCCGCCAGGAGAGGCCGTGCACGTGGCGCCGGACAAAAAGAGCGTGCGCTCCCCGGCGTATGTCGCCCAACAGGCCTCTCTGGAGGACTACACCCCCGGTTTGAATCCGTTGGTCAACTGTGCGTCGCACCTGCTGCTCGAAATGGTCTACCTGCGGACGCCCGGCGCCGAAGGCCTGGACCCGCAGGGAGGGGAGCGGCGGGCGGACGAAAAAGGGCTTGAGGATCTGCGGCGGCGTCTGGTGGCGGAGATTCGCGGTTTTGAGAACATTGCCTTGGGGTGTGAGATCGACCACGCCCAGGTGCTCGCCGCCAAATACGTCCTGTG
>CALMTS010000002.1 GCA_937872685.1 uncultured Desulfomicrobium sp. | reverse complement strand
GTCGCGCCGGAGACGATGGAGGCGTTCTTGGCGATGGTTCTGTTGGTGGACAAACTCTGCGACCTCGATGGTTCAGGGGCGTTCCCGGGCGAACACCCGGAAAACGCCCCATCACCTATCGTGGGGCGGGGACAACGTCCACACCCTTTTTCCCGCCGCTGTATCAGCCAGGCATAAACCGCCGGCATGGCCGACCCGTTCCGTCCGGGCCATTTGGCCACGACCATCACCGTGACCTTCGGGATGCACCCGTTGAAGCGGAACTTGGCTTCGGCCGTTTCGCCGGCCGAGAAGATCATCTGCGGGGTCAGTGCGATGCGGCCGTCACCGACCTTGACATCGTTATGTACAGCGTGAAGCCACAATTAATGATGAAGATGCTTTTTGAATTCTGTTCCGCTGCTGCACGGATACTCATCCTTGCACGTCGTGATATTCTGAATGGTTGAATATCACGGCATGCAACATACCTGTCGCGATCGAAAAGGACGTCCACCCTCATTTCCAGAAAAAAACCGGAAATTTTGAAGCAGGCCCCTTTTCTGCGACCTGCAACTGAGGCATCCTTTCAGCGCCGCGACGGGGCGCCCTCGTTGTCCCTCATGGACTCGATGCGCCCGGCGAGTCGGGCGATCTGGGCGAAATCCTGGGCGGCGATGTCCTGAGCATGGGCCAGATTGTTGCGCAGGGACTCGAATTCCTTGCAGATCTTGAGAGCCGATTTCCTCGAAGAAAACCCGAAGATGTCCCGCATGGCCTTGTTCTCGAGCATGATCTGAATCTTGTCGGAGAACTGCAGGCAGGACAGCAGCGAGCAGAGCTGCCCACGGCGCTGGCGCTCCTCCATGAGCTGCCGGGCCTTGTCCAGCCTGCCAGCCGAGACGAGGCCTTGCCAGGATTCCCCGGGCCAGGATTCCTCGATGATGGAGGAGAGCTGCATCTCGTACATGGTGATGATGCCGAACAGCCACATGCGCATGTAGGGGTGTTCGACGTCGGCACGCGTGATGATCCCCGCCACCGAGTCGAATACGCGCACGAAACAGACACTGTGCAGACTCAGGGTCGTGATGATCTCGGAAAAGCAGGCGCCGTCCCCCACGATCTGCCCCGGCCGGAAATCCCTCTCGTGCAGCGGGTCCTCCCGCAGGGCATAGCCACTGACCCTCCCGCCGTGCCGCACCCCGAGCACGGGGAGACCTTCCCGTTCCATTATCTCACCCGCGGCAGCCGTCAGGGGGAAATCCACCGACGGCAGGGGGCGGGCGATGTCCCTGGCGGCGAAGGTGCCTCTGAAGACAGTGGCGATCCTTGCCAGGGATGCCAGGCTGGCCGGCAGCGCCTTGCGCGTCTCCACCAGAACGTCGACGACCGTCAGGGACAGGCCGAGCCTGCCCGCATTCGCGTCCAGCATGGCTCTGGCCCGGCTGTAGAGGGTCGGATCGGCGTCCCCGAGCACCTCCAGGAGCGCGGCCATCTCCGTCAGGTAGACTCTGGCGAATTCGGGATCGTGGCCGCAGACGTCGCGGCAGTTGTCGATCAGGTCGGCCAGCTTGACGGTCTTCGCCCGACTCGAGACGCCTGCCAGACGCGCCCTGTCGATGGCCTTGCGCGTGGCGCGGTTGCCGTCGGACGGCCGGCTGACATCGGTCAGTTCACCGACCAGCTCCGCCAGGGCGTGGCCGAACTCCCGCTCGACGTCGATGAAGCTGGCCGGGGTATCCTCGACCACGTCGTGCAGCCACGCGGCGGCGATCATCTCCTCGTCGTCGGTTACCGAGGCCACGATGTCCGCAACGTCCTTCAGGTGCACGTCATAGGGTTCGAGGGAGTACTTGCGCCTGTGGTTAATGCGGGAATGCGCCTCGGTGGCGTAGCGCCTTGCCTTCCTGACAAGATCGTCCATTCGTGTCTCTCCGTGTTCCCGTGCTGTCACCCGGTGCGTACCGCATGGCCTGATTGCTCCCGGGACGTACCACCCCTTCTCGACCCGCTTCAGGAACGGATCTGGACCTGGGCTCCGATCCCCGCTGCCCCGCCATCACTGACCGGCCGCCAGGATGGTCTCCGCGATGGCCAGGCCCAGCTTTGCGATGTTGCGCTGCTGGGCGGCGACCCAGGCGGAGTGGTCCGGCGCGGCGACGTCTTCGCTCAACTCCGAGCGTCGGATGACCGGGCCGCCTTTGCCCTCGGCGTCCAGGACGGTCCAGCGCACGCTCAGGGTCGCCTGGACGCCGAGAGCGCCGCCCATGCTCAGAACGTCCGCCAGGACGCGGAACCTTGGCGTGAGGTGCTGGTCCCAGGGAAAAACGGACACGTTCTCCGTGCCGAGCCGCAAGGACAGCTGCTCGGCCAGGGCCCGGGACATGTCCCGGTCGACCTCGCCGCTCCAGCGATGGTACTCGGACAACTCGTAGCGGCCGCCCTCCCCGCCTGTGGCGATGCGTGTCTGCTTGAGGATGTCCGGCACGTTCACGGGACCGACGCTGACGGCCGGGCCTCCGTCCGCCTGGACGCTCACCCCCGCTGCAGCCTGGGGCGCATAGAGACTGTAATGGGAGATGGTCTTCACGTTCCCGGCGCAGCCCGCAAGGAACATCATCAGCGCCAGGCCTAGCAGAGTCGGACGTCTTGCGAGGCTATTCATCCTTCTTCTCTCCTTTGCCGAACAGAAGCGACTGCGGCTGGTTCTCGATGGCTGTGGACAATTCCCTCAGGGAGCGCAGGGTCAGGGTCAGCTCCTCGAGGGTCTTCTTCAGATTGTAGTTCAGGGGCGAATCCTTGCCCAGGGTCCGCTGCAGCTCCTCCAGGGTCCCCTGCAGCGCGCCGAGGCTCGATTGCAGCATCGGCGCCGTCTCGCCATCGAGCCTGCGGACGAAGACCCCGGCATCCCTGACGGTCACAGTGCTCTCCTTCAGCAGTTGATCGAGGCTCTTGCCGATCCTCTCGAAGGGAACCTTCTCCAGGCTTCGGGTGATGCGCGCGATGCTCTCCTGAATCTCTTCGATAGACCCGCCCATGCTTGGTATGACCGGCATGCCGTTTTCGTGGGCCAACTGGACCTTCGGTTCTTCGGGGTAGAATCCGAGGTCGACCAGGAGCTGTCCCGTCAGCAGGTTGCCGGTCTTGAGCTGCGCCCTGAGGTTGCGCTCCTCCACGAACCACCTCAGCAGCGGTTCGCTCTGAACGTTCTGCTGATCCGACACCGCCTTCAGGACGTTGGCGATCCGTTCGGGCTCGATGGACAGCACCACGGGCACGCGCAGGTCCTTCAGCTTCTCGTCGTAAATCAGGTCGATGTTGGTCACCTCGCCGATCTTGATCCCGTAGATTTCCACCGGAGCGCCGGGGCTCAGGCCCCGAACAGACTGATCGAAATAGACCATCCATTTTCGGCGTACGGAATAGCTTTTTTCCTGGATGCTCTCCCGGCTGGGATAGAGGTTGAAAACGGCGTTCTCCCCTGCCGCATCTCCCGGCTCCAACCCTTCCGGAACGTCAAAGGCGAGACCGCCGGAGATGATGGAAATGAGGGACTCCGTGTCGATCTTGAGACCTTGGGCCGAAAGGGACACGTCGAGTCCGCTGGCGTTCCAGAAGCGCGTGTTCGCCGTGACCTTGGCGTCGTGGGGGGCCTCGATGAAGACCTGAACGTCGACGTTCTGCCCGTCGGGCGCGAAGCCGTAGCTGACTACCTGCCCCACCTGAATCTGGCGGTAGTAGACCGGGACGCCGACGTTGAGGGACCCCAGGCGTTTGGACTTGACCCAAAAATGCCGTCCAGGCAGCCCCGACGTGACGACCGGCGGCACTTCGAGGCCGGCAAAGCTCGTGGTCGGCTTACCGCCCAAAGCCGGGTCCACGCCGATGTAGGCCCCGGACAGGAGTGTGCTCAGGTCTGAGGCCGTGCCGCCGCGAATCTGCGCCCGCGCCACCCAGAAGCGGGTCTTGTCGTTCAGAAAACGTCCGTAGTCCTTGGAAAGCTCGGCCGTAACCAGGACGTGCCTGAGATCATCCCCCAGCCGGATGTCCTCGACCTGACCGACCACGACATCCTTGAACTTGATCTTCGTCTTGCCGGCTTCGAGCCCCTCGGCCGTGGACAGCGTGATGGTCACCACGGGCCCCTTCTCGCTCATGGCCTTGAACACGAGCCACCCTCCGACCAGGAGCGCCACGATGGGGACGATCCACACCAGGGATATGCCACCCTTTTTCCTGACCAGGGCTGGGGACGCCAGGGACTGCATTTCTGAACTGTCTGTCATGAATCCTCCTCGATGACATCCCAGATGATGCGGGGGTCGAAACTCTCCGCGGCCAGCATCGTAAGCACCACCACGACTGCAAAAAATACGGCGGCAGGGCCAGCCTCGATGCTGGCCACGCCGCCGAGCTTGACCAGGGCCACCAGGATGGTGACCACATAGACGTCGACCATGGACCAGCGGCCCACAAGCTCCGTGATGCGGTAGAGCACCGTGCGGTCCCGGGGCCGCCAGCGCAGACGGAGTTGCACGCTCACCAGCAGGAACACCAGAATGGCGAGCTTGGCCAGGGGCACGAAAATGCTGGCGATGAAGATGACGGCCGCGATTTCCCACGAACCGCTGTGGATGAAATAGATCACGCCGCTCATGATGGTGTCCGCCTGCACCGAGCCGAGAGCGTAGGTGAAGGTCATGGGCAGAATATTGGCCGGAATGTACATGATGGCCGCAGCCAGCAGGAGGGCCCAGGCGCGGGCGATGCTGTGCGGCTTGCGGGCGTGCAGAACTGCGTCGCAGCGGGGACAGCGCGCCTGGTGCGCAGGCAGCGTGTCGGCCCTGACGACCAGGTCACAGTCGTGGCAGCCCACAAAGCCCTGTCTCAGTGCGGATTCCGAGCGGGCATTCATCGGCGCGGGTCCAGGCGCTCCCAGACCAGGGGCGCGTCGAGGGTGGTCATGGCGGCTGTGGTGACAACGGTCAGCAGAGCCAGGGCGAACACGGCCACTCCCGGGACGATGGTCGCCATCTTGGCGAGTTTGACCAAGGCCACCAGGATGCCGATGAGAAAAACCTCCATCATGGCCCACGAATTGAGATGGCGGATGGCCCTGAAAATCTGGGTCGCGCCCGGCGCGCGTCTCCCCAGCCTGAGGGGTACGAGGATGTACAGAAGCCCCATCAGCTGGCCCAGCGGAATGACCAGGCACGTCAGCAGCACCAGCCCACCCAGCACGAAGAGGTGTTGCTTCCAGAGTTCGATGATACCCGTCAGGATCGTCGTTTCCTGAACGAACCCGCCGCTCTTCATGGCCAGGAATGGATTGGAGACGGCAATGGCGAAGAGGACCAGGCCTCCCAGGGCGAAGGCCATGGGTCCTTCGATGCCGTTCTTTTTATGCCGGTGCAGAACCGCACCGCAACGAGGACAA
Organism: uncultured Desulfomicrobium sp.; assembly: GCA_937872685.1. Lineage (GTDB taxonomy): Bacteria > Desulfobacterota > Desulfovibrionia > Desulfovibrionales > Desulfomicrobiaceae > Desulfomicrobium. The sequence goes on along the minus strand of CALMTS010000002.1, from coordinate 14,990 downwards.
AGGGAAACGGTCCCGGGCCGACCACAGGGCCGCGTCAGGAGATCGCAGCTGTGACAGGCCACGACGTTCATGCCCGCATCGTTATGTGCCGGAGGGCTTTCGTTCACGGCATGGCCGGTCTGATCTTCCACGGCTGTCCTTTCCGTCCTTGCAGGGTATCAATCCAGATCCGTGAAAAGAGTGGCGTCCTTCATACCTATCACCAATTTTGCCGGACAGCCCGATGCCGGTATTGAGGCGTCCCTGAACTTCCGGTAGGCGGTTCGCTTTTCCTCGCCGACGACCAGGAGCACCGCGGCCTGGACGCTCATCACGAGCGACAGGGACGAGGTCATCCGGCCCGGCGGCGGCTTGGGCGAATCGTCCATGACGATAAAGCCGTGGTGCGAGTCGGCGAAGGAATGATGGCCGGGAAACAGCGCCCCGACGTGACAGTCCTCTCCGGCGCTCAGCAGAACGACGTCGAACCGGGCCCCATGATGTTTGAGGACCTGTTCGTAAGCCCTCGCCCCGCGGTCGGGGACCGACGTGTCCAGAATGAAGGGATGGGCGTTGGCGGGAGACATCTTGCCTTCCCGGGCCAGGGGGCCGACAAGGTGTTCCATGAGCAGCCTGAAGTTGCTGTCCGGATGGTCAATGGGAACCAGTCGTTCGTCGACGAGGAAGAAATGGACCCGGGTCCAGTCGACTGCCTCGGCGCGCATGGACTCGAAAATCTTCGCGACACTCCTGCCTCCCGGCACGGCGACGTTCACGCTGTCCTGCGAGGCAAGGGCCGTACGGATTTTTTCGCACATGTCCGCGGCGGCGCGCCTGAGGAGCAGATCCGAATTCCTTTCTCGAATAGTCCTGAACATATCATGCCCCCTTCCGGTGACCGGGTCCGAATCTGGAAACGCACACCATGTATCCCGGCAACCTTTGAAAACGCCTCCGGGTAGCGCGGCGGGTTGCGTCATCGGGGGCCCGGGCGAGCTCTCCCCTGGGGAGAAAGAACGCCCGGGGAGGACTCAGGGCTTCTCCACGCGTATGGCCACCGTCTCGGTAAGGCGGAACGTCACCTGGTCGCCCACCTTGTGCAGGGTCAGGTCGATATCCTCGCGGACGGGGAAAGCCTTGGTGCTTCCGTCGTTGAACTGCAGCTCGACCGTCCGCTTCTGCAAGTCGATGGCCGTAACGGTTCCGACGACCTGCCTGGTCTGGGCGATGATGCCGCCGGGCTGGGCACCCTTGGAAGCCGTGACCGCGGCGGCTGATGATGCTTCCACGGGGGGCGCGCCATCCTCGACCACGGAAACGACGAATTCCTCGGTCACGGTTATGTTGACCATGTCGCCGACGCTGACCTTGTCGAAGTTCACGGCCTTCGGGCCGGCCGTGGCCGTAAAGGTCTTCCCGTTCGTGTCCTGCAGCGTGGCGACGCGCTTCTCATGATCGATGTCGATGACCTTGGCGCTGACCTCGACGGTGTTCACGATGACCCCGCCCGGCACACCTTCCACATAGACCGTGGCACTGGACGCCAGGCTCCCGGAAGGTGAAAGGAGCAGGAGACACGAAGCCAGGGCGCAAAGCCCCGCAAGCACCGCCAACCCATGCGAACGTTTCGGAAATCCAGGTTCCTTGCGAAAAGCGTTTCTCTCATTCATGCCGAAAATCCTGCCTTGTGCTGTAGTGTGATGGGTGTGTTTGTTTACGAATCTGCGGCGCTCGCGCAGCAGATTTCGCTCTTGAGGTTCTTTCAAAGAGCCGGCCAAGAAGGCCCCATCAAAAAACGCACCAACCGCAGCGACAGAAATTGTGTCATGCAATTGTCCTTGAAAGCTGAAAAAATGGCGGCCGGATTCTCGGGAACAAGGATGGCAGCCGACATAAAGGGCGACATTTCAATGCGGGGACGAAATACCACCTTCCGGCTCAGGCGGTCTCTCCGGAGATGCCGAGCTTGCGCATGCGGGAATAGAGGGTCGACGGGTTCATTTTCAGAATGGAAGCCGCGCCCCGTGCACCCTTGATCCGTCCTTTGGTGGTCTTGAGGATGAACTGGATGTAGTCGCGCTCCACCTCCTCCAGGGATTTCGACTCGTCCATGGCCGGCCTGTTCAGCGACATCCGCTGTACCTCGAGGGTGTCGCCCTGACTGACGATCAGAGAGTGCTCGATGACGTTGCGCAGTTCGCGGATGTTGCCCGGCCAAGGATAGGATTGCAGAACATTCATGTCACGGGTGGAGATTCTGCGCATTTTCTTGCCCATGCGCTCGCCGAATTCACCGACGAATTCCCAGACCAGCTGGGGGATGTCCTCGACGCGCTCCCGAAGGGGGGGAACGAAGATCGGGAAGACGTTGAGACGGTAATACAGGTCGCGCCGGAACCGGCCGGATTGGACCTCCTCCTCCAGATCACGGTTCGTAGCCGCGATCAGGCGGACATCCACCTTGATGGTCTGCGAACTGCCCAGGCGCTCGAACTCACCGTCCTGCAGGACACGCAGGAGCTTGGCCTGGGTTTCGAACGACATTTCGGCGATTTCGTCGAGAAAGAGGGTTGAGCCGTCGGCTATCTCAAAACGGCCCTTCTGCCTGCTCAAAGCTCCCGTAAACGCGCCCTTCTCTCGGCCGAACAGTTCGCTCTCCACCAGGGCCCCGGGCAGGGCGGCGCAGTTTACCTGGATCATGGGCCTCTTGGCGCGATCGCTCAGACGGTGAATGGTCTGCGCGATGAGCCCCTTGCCCGTGCCGGTCTCCCCCGTGAGCAGCACTGTGCTGCCCGTCTTGGACACCTGGTGCACCTGACGCATGACTGTACGCATCTTCTCACAGGTCCCCAGGACCTCGTTTTGGTCTTCCTGTATTGCGGCCTCGTTACGAAGGTACTCGTTCTCCTGTTCCAGCTGCCGCTTGAGGCCCTCGATCTCCTCGACCTTGGCCCGGAGTTGCAGCTCCAGTTTCTTTCTGGCCGTGATGTCCACCGTCACCCCCATGGGCCGCGGCGGGCCTTGCGGACAGTTGTCCACCACGCGACCCCGGCTGAGCAACCAACGGGTCGAATCACCGTGATCGATGACACGGTACTCGACAGACTCCACTCCTGTGCTGTTGATCAGCTTGAAAAGGGCGTTGGATGCATTGTCCCTGTCATCGGGATGGATTCTCTTGAGCACCTCCTCAAGACTGACGTGCAGATCCGGCGGAAACCCGAAATGCTCCCTGACCTTGTTGGTGACCCAGAAATGGGCTGATTCGGGAAAATACTCCCAGATTCCGATGCGCGCCGAATCCGCGGCCAGATTCAACCTGTTGAGCACGGTCAGCAGGACGATTTCCGATTCGCGCCTCTGCAATGCGTTGACGAACATGTCACCAATCATGCGAACCACGGGAACGATCTCCCCGGACCAGTCCCTTTCGGCACGCGTCGCATGCACCGCCAGAATGTGACGAACCTTGCCGCCGATCATCAATGGGATGCTCAGGATCGTTTTCGTGCCGATCGATTCATGCGTCTTGAGGTCCACACGCCCTTGGGGCGGAAAGTCCGAGAGCTTGGGGATGGAGTGGATCTGGCATCTTCTGACCATCAGTTCATAGCCCCACGGGAACAGCTCGGCAATGTCCGTCTCGTAGGAAACCCGTGTCGTCCCTTCAGAATACCACGCGAGGATAACTTTCGCTATTGGCGAGCCTTCGTTCACTGAAACCAGCCCAACGCGATCGGCCTGTAAATGCGCCCCCGTCTCGGCCAGTGAGTCCATGATATCCTGATCCATCGTTGCGGATGTGGCGCGGACCATTCGTGCGGAAATGGCGTATGCGAGCGTCTGCAGATTGCCGATGTCTTTCATGCCGAACCGGTAAGTTTAGGGTTGGGGATACGTTCGTTATGGAGCCTGAACGCAGCCGGAAAACGAACGCTGGTGATCTCGGCCATTCCACCCCACGGAACGTTCACAACATCACGTAAGACCTTTTCTCATATTCTTTATTGTTTGGCACGAAGAAGCAGTCGAATCAAGAACAAACACGAATAATTTCACAGCATGGAACGTACGAACGCCCATCCGCCGCAACGCAATCACAGGGTGCCGGCGTTATTCCGCCACCCTGTGATTTTCCGGGGTCGCACGTGGAGTCGGGCCGGCGTTCACCAGCAGAGCCTCAGGCCCCCACACTTCAATGCTGAACATGGCATACGGCGTTCGTTTCAGATGTACCCGAGGGCTTCCGCAGCACAGCAACCCGACAAAACCGAAATCAGACGCGAGCCCCCCGCAGGTTACTGTTGAGGCGTCTTCTGCCCGGCGTCGTACCCTTGCCTGTACGCTTGTTCCTTGGATTTTTCGTGCTGATCGTAAATGTACCCGCCAGCCACGCCGGCCGCCGCCCCTATGGCCAGGCCCATGCCAGTGTTCCCGGCGATGGCGCCGGCGATGGCGCCGGCGCTGGCGCCAATGGCGCCGCCGCTCAAGGTACGCTGCTGGGTGTCCGACATGCCCGAGCATCCAGACAGTCCGATCCCCACGACCAGAAACATGACGAGAAATATCTTTTTCACGGTCTTCTCCTTTGTTTGTGGATACGAATACAGAATTCTCCTGATCCGCGATAGCTCCTGCCGGTTCAGCGAAGCCGTCTCATTTTGCGCACGGCCATGTTTCCATCAGAAACCTGAATTCCGTTTCGACCGGCCTCTCCTGCATGTACTGGGGATGGACCTTGGCCCAATCGATGAACATTCCGATGGCCTGGTTGCGGGTCGGAGGCTGTTCCGGAAAACAGACGAGCTTGACGCCATCCGGTCCAGCGGCCGCGGCGGCATAATACTGGAAGGCGCCTACCAGATACCCGTGGCAGAAGTTCACCGCCTGATGATACAGAGGATCGTCGACGGATGCCGTGCAGAGGTTCATGAGATTCTGCGTCGTTCCCGCCACAAAGTCCTCCTCTGTTACCGCAGCGCCGGCATAGGCCGGAAGCATAAGAAAAATCGCAAGAATCACCATCACTGACTTTCTTTTCATGACAGAGTCTCCTTTGTTGAATGATCCGTGTCCATGAAAGGCACATCAAGACATGTATCTGACGCCATAAATTGAGATCAAAGCAATTTATATTTTCAAATCAGGGAAATACGTATTCGAAATACGTAGCTGAAGAAATGTTCTTGCGCGGTTCACGCCGTGAGCACGCAAAGACCAATGTCACCCGAAAGAGAGTCACTCATGCCCGTCGGCCTGCGCCTGAGAGGCTTGGATCCCCACGAGACGGGCGATGGTCACGGCCAGGTAAAGCTGCCCCATGACAGCCTCCAGAACAGCCAGCGATCTGGCCGCATTGGAGAGAGGCAGCACGTCCCCGTACCCGACCGTGGTCAAGGTCACGAAACTGAAATAAATAAAATTGGCGCTGACATCAGAAGCCCCCAGGGCAAGCTGGAAGGAGCCGGGCAGGGCCGCCTCCACGAAGAAATATACGAAGGCCCACATCAGGCCGAGCAGAAAATACCCGCACACCGCTGCCATGATCACGTCTGTGGTCACGCGATGCTGACGGACGATGAAGGACAGAATGAATCCGAGAACATACGCGACGAAAAAAGCCCCGAAGAGTTCCTCCAAATGCCAGGCAAGGGAAGCTCCGGCTGCGAAGCCGGACCATTTCAGCACGATGTACGGAAGGGCGAGGGCCAAGGCGATGAGGAAGCTTCTTCTCCTGTCGCAGACCGCCTGGATCGCAGCCAGCAGGATCGCCGTCAGATATATGTCGGTCAGCATCTGCATGCGGACGAATCCATCCAGAAACGGACACAGGGCGAAGGCGAAGACGATCGAAACGAGCAGAAGGGAAAACCTGCCCGAAAAGATCTTTACAAGCGGGGAGCGCGATGCGCGCCCCCGACTGCCGGTCCTGTTCATGCCCGCTCCTACCAGTCCGGCCAGCGCCAGTTCACCTGCCGGCCATTCTGTGTTTCGGATTCGCGGGGCTCCAGCAACTGCCCCCAATCCGTCCGTTCGGCCATCTCGCGCCTGATGTCCTCGGGCACGAAATCCCTGCCGGCGCGACTCTCCCAGCCGCCGCCCAGGGACTTATAGACGGCCACCAGATTGACCATGACCGTTCCCCGGACAGACGTCAGCAGATCCTGAGCCTGGGCCCGGGACCGCTGCGTGTCGAGAACCCGCTGGTAATCGGTCAGCCCTTCCCGGTACTGGATCATGGAAATCTCCACCGACCGGGTCGCCGCCGTCTCGCTCTCCTGCAGAAACGCGACTTCCTCCCGTGAGCGCAGGAATCCCGAAAGGGCGTCCTCCGTCTCCTGGGCAGCCTTGAGCACCGTGAGCTTGTAGTTCTCCACGAGCTGCTGGAAACGGGCGTCCTGGACGCGGACATTGTTCTTGATGCGTCCGTAGTTGAAAATGTCCCACCCGAAACCGATCCCTCCGTAATGCTGCATGCTGTCGGCGTTCCAAATGTCCCCAAGGGAGCTTCCGCCCGGAAACCCGGCCGCCGTGAGAGCCGCGTTGCTTGCCGACAGGCCGATGGAGCCGAAGAGCGTGAAGTGCGGATAAAGATCCGCCTGGGCGACCCCGATGAGGGCGCACTGGGAGGCCATCTGCGCCTCGGCGAGGCGAATGTCCGGACGCCGCCGCAGCATCCCGGCCGGAACATCGATGGCCACGGCGGCGGGAACCGCGGGAATCATCCCCGGGCCGCCGAGCATGTGGTCCACCTCGCCCGGGAGCATGCCCAGGAGCACGGCCAGCGCGTTCTTCGCCTGGCGGATCTGGGCCTGCAGGCGCGGGATGGAGGACTGCGTGTTGGCCAGCAGCGATCCGGCCTGCGCCACATCCAGCTCGGTCACGTCGCCGCCTTCGAAAAGAACCCGGGCGATCTGCAGCGAGCGCGCCTGCAAGGCCACGTTCTCTTGGGCGATGGCCAGCCGCGACTCGAGGGTGCGCAGGGTGACGTACACGCGCGCCACTTCGGCCGTGAGGGTGACCATCAGGTCGTCGTAACCGGCGATGCTTGCATCGAGGTTCCAGGCACCCGATTCCACGGCTCGGCGGAAACGGCCCCAGAAGTCCAGTTCCCAGGCCGCGTCGAATCCGAGCCCGACCGTGGCGTATGCAATATCGATGGACGCACTGGTGTTGGGACTGTTTTCGCTCAGGCCGTAGTCCGCGTATTGCCCGTTCAGCTGCTGCAGCTGGGGGTACTGGTTGCCGACAGCAATGCCGAGCCGGGCCCTTGCCTCAAGAATGCGCAGTCCGGCGACATGCAGCGACGGGTTCTGCCGGCATGCGGCCCCGACCAGGTCATCGAGGACAGGATCACCGAACTGTTTCCACCAGGAGGCCAGTTCCGCATTTTCGGAACGGACCAGCGCTTCGCTCTTCTCGCTCCAGTCCGCCATCTCTGGCGGCCGGGGCCGGACGAAGTTCGGCCCCACGGCGCAGCCGACCATGAACGTCAGGGCCAGGGTCAGGGCCATCGTCTTCAGCCACGGGACGCTCCCGGGATTGTTCGTGTAGCCAGCCATTGCATTGTCTCCCGTGTTATCCTTCATGATGTCACCCCTCACGCCGTATCCCGTAAACGATCGTGTACAGCACTGGCACGAAGATGAGGGTCAGCACCGTCGCGAATCCCAGGCCGAACATGATGGTCACGGCCATGGACACGAAGAACGCATCCTGAACGAGCGGCAGCATGCCAAGGATCGTGGTCAGGGCGGCCATGGACACTGGGATGATGCGGCTCACTCCTGACTCCATGACGGCCTCGTAGGGCGATTTTCCGTTTTTCAGTTCCTCGTTGATCTGGTCGATCAGCACGATGGCGTTCTTGATGAGCATGCCCGAAAGGCTCATGAGGCCAAGCAGCGACATGAACCCGAAAGGCTGGTCGAAGATCAGCAGGCCCGCGGTCACGCCGATGACGGACAGGGGCACCGTGAGCCAGATGACCAGGGTCTTCTTGAGGGAATTGAAGAGGCAGATCACGATGAAGACCATGAGCCCGAAGAAGATGGGGATCGAACTGGCCAGGCGCGAGGTCGCCTTGGCCGAATCCTCGGGTTCTCCGCCCCAGGCCATATAGTAGCCGGGCATGCCCTTGAGGGGCCACATGTCGGAGTACTGCACCTTGAGCGTGTTCGCGTCGTAATCCGCGGCGAAGGGATCCTCGCCAGGCGCCATGTTTCTGCCGAGCACCGCGCCCACGTCCACGCCGAGGGCCTGCTCGATCCTGGGCTTCACCCGCTCCATGACCTCGCTGGGCAACCCTTCGCGCGGGTCAGCATGGATGCGCAGCATCTTGAACCGGTCCCGCCGCCACAGATGGGCGTCCTCGAACACCGTCTCGATGCCGCTGAGGACCTGGCCCATGGGGATCATGGACTGGGCCGCGGGACTCCAGATCGGGATGGAGTTCATGCTGTCCAGATCCGCGCGCTCCGCTTCGGGAGCGCGGGCGATGATCGGGATCAGTTCATCGCGTTCCTTGAAGATGCCGACGCGGGCCCCCTCGAAGACCGACTCGAAGGCCTTGGCGATATCCGGTCTTTCGATGCCCGCCCTGAGCGCCGGCACTTCGGCCATCTGCGGCCGCACGACCTTGACCATCTGACGCCACTCGTTGCGCACGGCCTTGGCCTGGGGTTCGTCCAGCAGGACCGACTCGGCCTTGGCGCCCAGTTCCCTGAGCACCGTCGAGTCGGGCCCGTACAGGCGCAGCTGGATCTTGCCGCCCGTGGAGGGCCCGAGAACGAAGAGCCGCACATTGATCATCGCCTGCGGGAACATCTGGTCCAGATCGCTCTGAACCTGCCGGGTCAGTTGCGCAATCTTCCGGTAATCGTCCACGTCCACGAGAATCTGACCGAAGGAGGCATACTGCTTCTCCGGCGTGTAGGTCAGCAGGAAGCGGACCTGCCCGCCGCCGATCATGGTCGTGGTATGGGTCACCCCTTCGCGCCCGGCCAGGTTCTTTTCCGCCAGCTCGAGCTGGCGCTGGGTTTCGCCGATGTCCGTCCCTTCTGGGAACCAGAAGTCGACATAGAACTGGGGCCGCGTCGAGTCCGGAAAGAAACTGTTCTTGAGGGTGCCGAATCCGATCACCGAGGCGATGAACAACCCCACCACGACGGCCACGGTGACCCAGCGCAGACGGATGCAGGTTTCCAGGAAGCCGCGATACATGGCAAAGAACTTGCCGCCGCCCGAGGCCCCGGAGGAGCCGGCTCCTTCCGGGCCGAGAGGTTTTACCTTGAGAAATGTCTTGCAGAACAGCGGGGTCGTGTTCACGGCCGTGAACCAGCTCATGAGCAGCGAGATGAGCAGTACGTAGAAGAGGGTGCGGCAGTACTCGCCGGTGCTGTCCTGGGACGTGCCGATGGAGGCGAAGGCCGCGACGGCGATGAAGGTCGCGCCGAGCAGGGGCACGCCCACCTGCGACACGATGTCGCGGGCGGCGGTGATGGCGTCGATCCCGCGGTTCATCTTCTCCTTCATCCCGTCCGTGACCACGATGGCGTTGTCCACCAGCATGCCGAGGGCGATGACAAGTGCCCCGAGCGAGATCCGCTCCAGCGTGATGGCGCCCATGTCCATGAAGATGAAGGTGCCGATGATGGTGACCATCAGAACGGCGCCGATGATCAGGCCGCTGCGAAGTCCCATGAAGATGAGCAGCACCACGACGACGATGACCACGGCCTCCAGCAGGTTGATGAGGAAACCTGAGGTCGCCTCCTCGACGGCCCGGCTCTGATGGGAGATGACGTTCAATTCCATGCCCACAGGCCGCATGGATTCAAGCTCCTGGAACCGCCTGTCGAGAGCCGCGCCCATGACGGACACGTTGCCGCCCTGCACGGTCGAGATGGCCAGGCCGACGGCGGGCTTGCCGTCATAGCGCAGCAGGGAGGCCGGAGGTTCCTGGTAGCCGCGTTTGATGTCGGCCACGTCCCGCAGGAACACGGTGCTCTGGGCGTCGGCGCCGCGTCCCTTGATGAGCAGCCACCCGATCTCCTGTTCAGACTTGAACTCGCCCGAGGGACTGATGGGGATGTATTCCTGTCCCAGGGCGAGGTATCCCCCGCTGGCCGGGATGTTCTTGGCGCGCAGCGCCGCGAAGATGTCCGCGGGGGCGACGCCGAACTGGGCCATCTTCTCGCGGCGCATCTCGATGTAGATCGCCTCGGACTGGACGCCGTACATGCTGATTCTCTTGACGTCCTGGGCCTTCAGCAGCTCGCGCTGGAGAAATTTGGCGTATTCGTAGATCTCCTTGGGGGAATAACCTTCGCCGGTGATGGCCAGAAAGACGCCGTACACGTCGCCGAAGTCGTCGTTGACGATGGACGGGCCCGCGCCCGGCGGCAGCTGCCGCTGATAGTCGTTCACCTTCCGCCGCAGCTCGTCCCAGACCTGGGGCAGGGCCGTCTTGTCGTATTTGTCCTTCATGGTCACCTGGACAATGGACATGTCCCGCGACGACCGGGACTCCACCCTCTCGATCTGCCCCATTTCCTGACAGGCCTTCTCGATGAGGTTGGTCACCTCCTCCTCGACCTGAGCCGCCGAGGCTCCCGGATACGGCGTGACGATCAGGGCGTCCTTGATGGTGAACTCGGGATCTTCCAGCCTGCTGAGGTTGTTGAAGGACACCCAGCCCACGCCCAGGAGGAGGACTGTCAGCACCCAGGTGATGACGCTGTTCCGTATGCTCCACTCCGCGATATTCATGGTCATTCTCCTCGGCTGGATATCAATACGTACCGCTGAAAGGCTTCACCTGCATGCCTTGCCTGAGCTGGCTGACTCCGCTCACCGCGATCATCTCGCCAGGCTGCAGCCCGTCGGTGATCCGGATGCTCCCCGTACCCGTGAGGTCTCCGGTGACGACCTTGCGGCGCTGAACCGTCATCGTGTTCCGATCGACCACCCACACGTTGGATGCGCCCTGCTCGTCGGCGAATACAGCCACCGCGGGAAGGACGAAAAATGCGTCCCGGCTTTTCGCCGTGCGCTCCCGGGCCGCCACGGAAGCGCTCATCCCGGGCAGGATGGACACGTCCGCGGGGTTGTCCATCTGCAGGACGACCTGGTAGGTTTGCGTCTTGGGATCCGCCCTGGTGGAAAATTCCTTGACCTTGAGCGGAAACTCCCTGCCCGGGGCCGTGGAGAACTCCGCGCTGGCAAGGCTCTCGGAACCGGGATTCCTGTCGGCTTCCCCAATGGTCGCGACCACGCTTTCGGGCAGATCCACAAGAATCTCCAGAGACGAAATGTCGTCCATGCTCACGATGGTCTGCTTGGCCTGCACTTCCTGGTAATTGTCGACATGCCGCCTGGAGACGACGCCGCCGAAGGGAGCGCGCAAGGTCGTGTAATCGAGCATGTTCTGGGCAGCGGCCACGGCCGCCTGCGCGGACTCGAGTTCCGCCCTGGCCTGATCGAGGGCCTCACGCCGCTTGACGACCATGCTCTCGCTGGCCGCGCCGGGGTCCTGCTTCTGAATGCGCAGGATGCGGTCGTATTCGCTCCGCGCGCTCGCCAGCGCCGCGTTGACCCGACCGAGCTGTCCCTGGGCGTTGCGCAGGTTGTTCAGGTAATCCCGCTGATCCAGTTGGGCGATGGTCTGGCCCGCCGTGACGAACTGCCCCTCTCCGACCGGTATCTGTGTCAGCGTCCCTCCGACCTGGAAGGCGATATCCGCCCGCTGGGCAGCCCGCACCGTCCCGGGAAACTTCAGGCTCATGGAATTGGCGGCAGACTCCGCTGTCACCATCTTCACCGGCCGGATCACTTCAGGCGCGGCTTCCTGCTGCTGGTCGCGGCTGCAGGCGGCCAGCAGAAAGAGCGAGAGCATGCCAAAGATGAGCGTTCCCGGCAGGACGCGTGCGGTGGGGAAAATCGTTCTGATGCTCTGGATCATGTCATCTCCTCGTTGTTGATGCTTTGTATGCCAGCCATCTCATTACCCGCCGGCCGACTTCTCGTTCCGGATCTGAGGTTCGCATTTGACGAAGCCGGCAGGCTGAAAGCCGTCCCTGGACATTGCATGAAGTGCCGGAAGGTACATGGGCAACAGTGCCAAGTTCGAAGCCATGAACAGGAACACGCCGAGGACGGCAATCGACGCGGCATTGGGGAAACGCCTTCTGGAATTCCCGGGGAAGAATCCTCAAAAAAGGAAGACGAAGACGCCCGGCGGGATCGAGGCCATGGCCGCGATAAGATCCAACGCCCCACACCAGGAGGGCCGGCGGCACTTTTCCTGCCCCGCTCTCTCGCCATTCCCAGCGAGGCGGGGTGTGAGCAACCCCGCCCCTGCCCATCGACCGGGATACGTCCCTCAGAGGGCTATTTGCCCTGGCCCCACAGCGCGTCGATACGTTCCTTCATCAGGGCCGCCCACTCGTCCATGGCCTCCTCGGTCTGCCCGGTCTTGGTGAACCCGGAGGCGCTGTACTTCTTGCCGACCTTCGTTTCGGCGAAGAGCGCGAGCTTCTCGCCGGAGACCGAATCGACGAACCGCACCTCGACCGCGCACTTGCCCACGCCCATGGCCTGGCCCGTGGCAGCCTGCTTGCCCGCGGAGAGCAGGATGCCCACGGGAATGACGGAACTCAGGGCGTTGGACACGGGGCTGCTGGCCTCGACCTCGGTCACCGCGGCCTGCAGACTGATGACTCCCGGACCCGGCTGGGCGGCGAGTTGCAGCTTCTGCCCGTCCGGCACCCTGGTCAGCACGTCATGAAAATATGAAGCAAGCGTTTCCAGCTCCTCCGGCTTGAAACCTGATTCCTTGGACAGGTCTTCGGCGTGCCAGAGCACAACGGGCTCAATGTACATGGCGGTGTAGTCGGCCGGTTTGAAATCGGGATTGCGCCAGCCAAGACCACCCTTGAGGTCCGGAATGGCCACCAGATTCGCGTAGTCGCTGCCCAGGAAATGGTCGGCGGGGTTGAATTCGCTGGTGGTGCTCTTACCGGCGCAGGCGCCGAGGAAGAGGAGCAGAGAGATGGCAAGAATCTTTTTCATGACGTAGTCCTCCACAAATAAAGTAATGTTATAAAGAAAAAGCTGATCAGGAGCCAAGATTCCCGCCGCCGGGCCATCGCATGTCGCGTAGAGCGACACGACAACGGTGCATGCTGCGACCTGCATCACCCGCGGCTCATGCGGTTCTCAACGGCTAGACGGCCCGCGCCACCTCGATCACATCCATGCCCCCGACTTCCGAGACATCAAAAAACATGACCTTCGGCGTGCTGCGCGAAAACTCCATGGCCTCCAGGACTCTCAAAAAAATGTGAGACCGCAGGTGAGACGTGAGCGCCGCCATGGAGTGCCAACATTCGGTGTAAACGATGGCTCCCTCCTCGCCCGTTTCGAAGGCCACGGTGCAGTCCAAACAGTCGCTGGACGAGGCCAGTGCCGTCTTCATGGACTCCAGCACATCCAATACTGCTGGAGCGTGTCCCGGAGCCGGATAGATTTTGAAGATAGCCATGTGCATGCGTACTGCTCCATCAAAATACGAACCAAATCGGCGTGAATTCATTTTTTAAGACAACCGACTGGATATACATATCATCCTGAATCATAACAGCTGTCGTTGACAAAGACGTGTCCCGAAAAGTCTCCATATTTCGCCCCAAGGACGAAATACCAACCATAGACGGGCTTCTGATCCCGCTTTCGCTCACTCTTCGGGCTTCGCCCCGGCAGCCGCCGCGGCTGCGGTGCGCGCCGTCTCCTCTTCCTCCAGAAGCACGGCAGCGGCAGCGGCCCCGCTGATGGCGGAGCCGACAGCGCTTTTGTCGGCCGTGCCGTTCGAGGCCAGGAGGGACTGCACCTCCGGCGGCAGATACACGGTCACGTTGCGGTGTGCGAACTCGATCCCGTTCTTGTGGAACGCTTCCTGGATGCGGCGGTAGACTTCCTTGCGCGTCACGAACTGCTTTCCGGGGAGGGTCTTGAACTTGACGCGCAGGATCATGGCCGAATCCTCCATCCCGCGCACGCCGTTGGACTTGATGTCGCTGAGCATCCCGCTTTTCAGTTCCTCGTTGGCCTGGATGTCCTTGTTGACGCGCTTGATAACCTTGCGAATCTTCTCGATGTCGGCGTCGTAGCGGATTCGGAAGTCGAGCTTGGTAATGATGTAGTCCCGGCTGTAGTTCTGAAGGATCTTCAGACCGCCGAAAGGCACGGTGTAGATCATGCCCCGGGGATGCCGCAGGCGCATGGACCGCAGCGAAATGTGCTCCACGGTCCCCTTGGCCGAGCCGGTCACGACGTAGTCCCCGACGCGGAAGGCGTCGTCGATGAGAAAGAAGATGCCGGAGAGGATGTCCTTGACCAGTGTCTGGGCGCCGAAGCCTATGGCCAGGCCGACCACGCCCGCCCCGGCAACGAGGGGCGCGATGTCCACGCCCAATGCGGAAAGACCCATCAGCGATCCCATGACCACCAGAACAGCCAGCAGGAACTTGCGCAGCAGCACGAGCAGCGTCGCCTTGCGGGACCCGCCCGTCCCGCCGCCTTCGTCCATCTCTTCGGGATTGACGCCCGACAGGGCCATCTCCTCCTGCAGGTGGCGGTCGATGCGGATGCTGATGATCTCCCAGGTAAGAAGGCAGGCCACGACCACGAGGAGAATGCCGAGCACGTCACGCGCGAACAGCCAGCCCACGGGAATCTCGACGCCCCACATCCTGAACATGAAAAAGACCGGAAAAACGATCAATGCCATCCGCAGCACCTTGTGAATGAGCGGATAATACACCCTGAGCCCCTTCTTCTGCGGGATGGATCGAAACTGGGCCGCGTCAGTCGCAGCGTCAATTTCGCCCGCGCCGACGTCGAGAGTGAATGCTTCCGCCTCTTCGCGGGAGGCTGTCTTGACCAGCCTGACGACCCAGAGGTCCAGGCCCACGCACACCGGGATCAGGAACATGCTGAGGACCAGGCGGACG
>CALMTS010000001.1 GCA_937872685.1 uncultured Desulfomicrobium sp. | reverse complement strand
GGCTGAAGGGCCGGTCAGCGCTCATGCCGCACTGCACGCAACGGGCGTTGCAGCGGGTGGTGACCTGGATCACGGCCTGCCCGGGGAGACGCCCCCGGAACAGGCTGCGGCAGGTAGTAAGAATGCTCATGCGAAGCTCCTGAAACCGAGATATGCATCAGGATGCTTCCGGATTGTTACGGTCCTGCGGCCGCACGGTAACGCCTGCGTGACAGCGGGACGCCAACCGAGGACAGGGGTTGAGCCTTGAACGCAGCTCCCCGGCCAGGCTGAAACGCACCCTGTTGCGGGCGGGAATGGCGATACTCTCCCCTGTGCGGGGATTTCTGCCCATGCGGGCGGGGCTGGTCCTGACCATCAGCACGCCAAGCCCGGGCAGCCGGACCTCGTTCCCGCCCGCCAGCGCCTCGCTGATGACGGCCAGCAGGGATTTCACGGCCGGGGTGGAAAAGGAGGAAGGGAGAACCCCGCGGGGCGCAACGTCCGCAGGACACGGATCGTCCTCCTCATGACTCCCGGCCGCCGCCTCCTGGGACTCCTCTTCAAGCCCGGGCCCCACTTCTTCCGGCATCATCTCGACGGCGTGCTCATTTTTTTTTTGCTTCCCCGCTTCCGGGAACCTGGGTCAGAATGGGCGCGTCGATCTGGGCGGCAACCGGGGCGAGGGGTTGCATCCGGTTGGGTACCCACGACAACTTCAGTTCCAGCTTTTCCTTGTCGGCCTTCTGCTTGATCTCAAGCTCCGCTTCGATGGCGTCGGAAGGCCTCAGAATGAGCGGACGATCCTCGTTGTCCAGGATCAGGGAGCCCTGCTTCAGCCCGGCAAGCACGGTTTCGAGGTATGCGCTCAGCTCGTCCCTGGTCATGATGTTTCTGGATTTGAACTTGTCTTTTCCCATGATGTCCTCCGGGAGGTTGTCATGCCAGGGAGATGAGGGCCTGGCACAGAAGGTGGGGGTCGATGGCGCCGGTTTCCCTGACGGTCAGAGGCGTCCTGATGACCTGGATGCCCAGGGGAGCCAGTTCGCGTTCCGGGTTCTTGGCGCCGGGATAGGTGACGGCCGGATCCAGCAGAACGAAGTCGAGCACGTCGCCGATGGCGATGGTGTCCGGGTCGTCGGCCCGCAGGTGCCGCAACAGGGTGCGCACCTGGCCGGCGAGGGACAGGCCCATGCTCTCGGGGTCGTGAAACGTGTTGGGGATGAAAACCTTGGGGCATGGCGTCTGGCTGACGGCCTTGCCGACCCCCGCAGGCAGCAGGTTGGCGATCAAAGAACTGTAGAAGCTGCCCACAGGGTAACAGATAAGGTCCGAACCGCTGATGGCCGCACGGATCTTGTCGCGGATCATCGGGCGCACGGGCGTGTTTCCCCTGGCCGGGTCCACAAGGGCGATGTCCGTGACGGGTCGGCCCAGGGGGGGAGTCTCCTTGCCCGTGATCAGATGCTGGCCGATGACATGGCCGCCGCCTTCGAGCTGCGCCCTGAGCTGCAGGTTGGCGTTGATGAGCAGCCGCACTTCGCCGCGCACCTGCACCAGCTTGGAGTAGATGTAGGCGATGGGGTCGATGTGGCGCCTGTTCTCGAGGTAGCCGGCCGTAAGGATGAGGTTGCCGACGCTCGCCCCGCGCAGATCGAAATCCGGGCCTGCGGCCTTTTCGAACATCTGCAGATGATGGCGGATGATCTTGCGCATGGGATCCGAGACTTTGGAAATGAGCGGGTGGCGGCCGTTGACCAGGGCCTCCAGCTCGACGCGAAGCTGCGCGGGACTTGAATCCCTGGGCAGGCGGTAGGCGAAAAGGTCGAATATTTCGGGATAACCGTGCAGGCTGCGGTCGGCCAGGGCCATGAGCCGGTTGCGCAGGTCCCCCACGGCAGGCATGTCGAAATGGCGGCGCAGCACGGCCGAACTGCCGCCGGAATCGAAGGGCGTGACCAGGTGCACGGAATTGTGGGTGTATCCGATCAGGGCCTGGCTCGTCTCCTTCAGGGCCGTGCCCCCGGTGAAGAACAGGATGCGCGGCCCCAGGTCCGGACTGCGAAGGGTCCGGGCCACGCGGACCCTGTCCGGGAGCCGTATTTCCCGGGTGACGCGGAAGGCGGCCCGGCTCATGCCTTTTCCAAAAGCCGCAGGCAGCCATCGGCGGCATGGTCGAAATCAACTCCCCCGCTGATCTCGAAGACCCTGCACCCCTGCAACGCATCGGCGTAATCCGCGGCCGTGGGCGCGTATCTCCCGGAAGGCAGATAAAAGAGGCCGGTGTCCTTCATGAAGGCCGCCAGCAGATCATGCCGCCGGTGCACGTCGATCTCCTCGATGCGCGTGACGGCGATGTCGCGGCGCCAGTTCAGAAGCACCAGATAGCGCATGGGCGATTGCAGGATGAACCGGTCCGGGCCGAAGAGCTGGTCGATGAGCGCGTCGTACTTGTGCTCCAGGGTCCAGAGTTCCTCCGGCGACATGCGCAGAAAGCGCTCCTTGTCCTGTTCCGTGATGATGTCCTGCAAATCCGGGTTGTGCAGGGCCGTGCCGGGGTTGATGCGCGGATGCTTGGCCACCCCGAACATGACCGGGCAGGGAGACCCGGGCCGGATCATCAGCCGGTCGTTGCTGACGAAGGTCACGCCCTTGCTGACCAGATGCAGGGCCAGGGTCGATTTGCCCATGCCCGAGAAGCCGGCCATGGCCATGCCCGTCTCGCACACGGCCACGCCCGCGGCGTGGGCCAGCAGACACCCGTCGTTGAGCTTGCGTTCGATGAAGCGATTGTTGACGAAATTGACGATCTGGTTCGGGT
Organism: uncultured Desulfomicrobium sp.; assembly: GCA_937872685.1. Classification (GTDB taxonomy): domain Bacteria; phylum Desulfobacterota; class Desulfovibrionia; order Desulfovibrionales; family Desulfomicrobiaceae; genus Desulfomicrobium. Next base: position 17,706 of record CALMTS010000001.1, on the reverse strand, counting down.
TGCCCTCGCAGTCCCCCACGGCCAGATTCCGCCCCTCTCCGAAAAGAAAATGCAGGCCCGTCAGGCGCTTGCGCACGACACGTCCGTCCGGGAGGTCGGCCCACTCCTCCTTGACCTTGGTCTTGCCGGGGTCGGGCTCCTTGACCGTAAATTTCAGGCCCAGGTCCGGAACCGGGGACTGCAGGGCGGTAATACGGATGTCCGCCTCACCCGGAGCGCAGAGAAACGGCGCGAAGTAGGACGTCAGCTCCCGGTGCAGGTCCGCGGAGTTGCTCTCGACCAGAAAACGGCAGTCGCCCATGGCCAGATAAACGCGGTGGGGAGTGTCGACGCCTGCGCTCAGCCGGTCGACGAGTTCGGAACAGCTTGGTCTAGATTCCACGTATCTTCTCCATCACGTAGTCGGTGTACATGGCCGCGGCGTCCAGGCCGCAGGCATCCTGAATCCCCCGGAAACCGCCGAAGGCCGAAACTTCGAAGACCACGGGACCGTCGGCGGTCTCCACCACATCCACGCAGGTGAAATCGAGGTTGAAAAGTGCCTGGGCTTTTTCGGCCATGGTGATGGCCCCGGGGGACGGCGTGGCCGGAGCGTACTTCCCGCCGGACTCGGTCGTCGTGTTCCAGGCGCCGGCTCCGCAGCGGGCGTAGGTGGTCATGTACTTTCCGCCCAGAAAAACGATCCCCAAGTCCTGGCCCGGCAACTCGATCTTCTGCTGCATGTACATGATGGGGTTCTCGGCATGAAACGCCTCGACGGCCGCCCTGGCCCCGGACCCGTGCCTGATGACGGTCATTCCGCGGGCCTTGGACGTGAACAGAGGCTTGCACACAGCATCGCCGTAGCGTTCCACGACGGCCAGGGCCTCGTCCACGGACTCGGTGATGGTCGTCGGGGGCATGGGGATGCCTCCCAGACGCAGGGTCACTGTGCAGCTCAGACGGTCCAGGACCCGCATGATGGACAGCGGGGAAGAGAAAATGGGCAGGCCGCGCTCGGCCAGGAAGCGCAGCAGCTCCAGCCGGTCCAGCAGGTCCGGCGAGTAGCGCGCGCCGATCTTCTTGACGATGAGACCGTCCAGGGAGGCCAGGTCCACGTCCTGAAACCAGGCCTTGCCATTGTGCAGGTCCAGGCAGACCTGCTCCATGTCCACCAGCAGGCGAAAGCCCGTCCGTGCGGCCACCGTGTCCGCCAGCAGCTCCGAGGACCAGCCTCCGCGTGTACCGACAACTCCTATCTTCATGTTCATTTCCTAATAATTGAGTATTTCCAGGGGGAAGGAAAAAAAATCCAGCTCTTCCGGGCTTTTCTCCGTGAGCCTCTCCATGAGGAAAAGCCCGCGGTTGTACATTTCGTGGGCAAAGGTCCGGTTCAGTTCGAACCGGGTGGAGGTGTAGAGGGACCTGGCCACACCCAACCCCAGCCGGATGTCGAATCCCGGGTCGTCATGGGCCAGGGCGAAAGACTTGGCGAAGGAGTAAAAGCTTCCGATCGTCTGCGTGATGCGCCCGCGGGACAGGGGGTCGAAGGCGGGCAGCCTGAAATTGGAGACCAGGAAGACGGAGATGTCCTGCACGTAATCGGCGTGCTGGGAGCGGTGCAGGTCGATGAAATAGACCTTCTGGGTCTGGTGGTTGTAGATGACGTTGTTGATGTTGAAGTCGCCGTGGGTGAAAACCGAAAAGGGGGCCGGATACCTGGCCTCTATGTCCATGCAACCCTTGATCAGTTCGCTGGCCGACGGGATGGGGAGGGCGTTCATGGCCATGGACGGCCGCATGAGTTCCGGGTGGACCTGCAGGATGGAGGACATGCGGTCCCCGACCTGGCGCATCATGCTGGTGGGCAGCGCAAACCTGTTCAAGGTCTGCTCCCAGATGTGCTGCAGGGTCTGCTCGAAGATGAAGAGCGCGTTCTTGAGGATCTCCTCGTCGGGGTTGAAGATGGCCTCGTCCAGGGTGCAACCGGCCAGGAATTCCGTCAGCAGGGACGCGTTTTCGCCCTCCTCCTGATAGCTGAACACCCTGGGGACCAAGCCGGGGAAGATCTCGTTCCAGCACTCAAGGTTGATCTTTTCCTGGCGGATCTTGCGCAGATTCCCCTCCTTGAAGATCGAGTCCCGGGCCTGGAGTGACTTCTTCTCTTCCACCCTGGCGATGCGGCACCCCGAACGCGACCCCCATATGCCCTGGAAATCGACGTCCGTGACCTCGCCCTGCAGGCCCGACTTCGTCAGGTTGCGCTGCAGGGCCTGAAACTGCTGGATCTTGATGCGCTCGCCGATGATGACGAAAAGCAGGGCTTCGCCGATATTGAGCAGGCTGTCCCCGATGCGTTCCAGATAGCGGATGATGAAGAGCGAGGTGATGTGATCCTCCACGTTGCGGCCGATGCGCAGGTGGATCATGATCTTGTCGAAGTTCTCCTTGTACATGGCGTCAAGTTCGTCTTCCATGCGGCAGATGGCCAGGGCCCCGGACAGGTTGGCCTTCTGCAGGGCGGGGAGGATGTCGCTGACCGTCTGATGAATCTTGAGGAAGCTCTCCCGGTAATCGAAATTTTCAAGAAAACGGGCGCTCGAAAGATAGCCCATCTGCTTGGCTATGTTCACGCAATAATCGCCGATGCGTTCCAGGTTGATGGAAATGACATGCACCGCGCGCAGGTATTTCATCTGCTCGGGACCGAGCTTGGTCTGGTTCAGGGTGGTGAAGCACTTGTTCTCGATGACGTTCTTCAAGTTGTCTATGTAGTCGTCCTTGCTGATGATCTTGTCGTACGTCGAGGGCGTGGGGGCGAGCAGAAACTCGATGGTGGCCTTGATCTGGTTCTGCACTTCCAGGATCAGAAACCGGAAATTCTCATCCAATCCTTCGAAATTTTTAAGCATTGCGCGTCCTATGTGGTGATGGAGATGGTGCCCGATTCCAGCGTCTGGTCGCTTTTGTCCTTCCAGACGACTTTGAGGGACAGCTTGTTTTCCGCTCCCTTCTTCTTCACCGCCACCTGAAACTTCATATAACCCGCCGGATTCAAGCAGATTTCAGAGCCATCGGCGCTGAGGACGATGCGTCCCTGCTCGAAACCTTCCTGCAAGGCCTGCAGGTATTTCTGGATGGTCCGGCAGTCCTGTACGGACTCGAACTCGAATTTTTCGTCTTGAGACATGATGCGTCCTCTATTCTCAACCCAGCAGGCGTTCGCGATACTCGCGGATGACGATTTCGCGGCTCATGCCCGAAAGGATGAGGCGTTTGGAGATTTCCAGGTCGTCCCAGGCGGGCTGATACCCTATTTCCCGGGCCGCCTTTTCGGGGTTCTGTTCGGCCACGGCCTTGACCTTCTCACCCATGTGCGTGTCGTCGCCCATGAAGACGAGTTTCCTGCGCGAAGACGGCCCGGCGCATGCGTTGGCCCGTCCCACGGCGGAAATGAGGAAGTCGGTGTAACGCTGCGACTGCGGGTTCCAGACCTCGTATCCGTCCACGTCGTAATCGGCCAGGAGGATGGGCCAGAACTGTTCCGGGTGGGGAATGATGATACCGGCGCCCAGGGAGCGGGCCTCCTCGATGATCTCGGAAGTGCGGTAGAAGTATCTGAGGGTGAAGTTGCGCTTGACGATGGCCTTGACCGCCGAAAGGTACGTCTGGATGCGATCGATGAGTTCACCGTCGAAACCTGACCGCAGCGCGTTGAAATAATTCCGCAGGAGCTTGTTCTTGAGGGCGTCCTCTGGCAGCTCATCCTGCCGTGCCTCCACCATGTGCTGTATCTTGGTCACATGGTGCCGGACGAACTCCACCAACTCGAGGTCCGCGCCCGTGGTCCGGGCCGCCTCCTCGATCCTGTCCTCCAGGGGCGCCGTGATGGTGTGCATGAAGTCAAAGAGCTGCGAAGCCCTGTACGTGCGGGTGTGGCTGAGCATGGCCCGCATGGTGTGAGCCTGCGCCAGCCGCGTGGTCTTGAAGTGCAGGAGCAGCTGAACTTTCTGGTTGAAGCCGTGCGAATAGCAGTCCACCTCCACCCCGCTGAACTCGCCGTCGTATTCCATGATCCAGTTGTGCTGGGTGGGGATGATGAGGCTTTCAGTCATGCCGGGGTACATGGATGTCACCCGCTCGCGGACCACGGACATGGGCACGAATTCCGGATGCCAGTGCACGGCCATGACGCTGCGTTGAGCGGGGAGAACGAGTTGCGGAGAGGCCAGGTCGGCCAGGGTTTCGTCATCCAGGGCCGTGCTCGTCAGGCTGTCGAACAGGGCTGCGTCCCGCTCGGTGATGGCCGGGTCCCAGGCTGCCGGATTCAGGGGAGAGGTCGAACGCATGGATTCCCCTATTTGTACCGTTCGTGGCAGCTTTTCTTGGCCTGGGCCAATTCGTTGACGGCTGCGGCGGCGCAGGGCTGATCTTCGGCGTCCACTGCTGCGCGCAGGCGAAGGCAGATTTCTGCGTATTCAGGATAGAACTCGTCCCCATAGCCCTGGTAGGAGATCATCTTCTCCGAATCCGAAAGAAAGACCGAAACGATCTCGCGCGAAGGCATCTGCCCGGCCGCCACGCTCTCGCGCATGGCCTTGAAATAGACCTGCATCCTCTTCTTGAGGGAGGAGTACTTCTCACACGTTCCGCTCGACCCGCAGGATTCTTCCCCTCCGCAGACCTTCTCCCCCTTGCCCGTGAACTTCACTTCCATGGAGTCGCATTCGCTCAGGTCGATCTTGATCTTGAACTTGATCAGCTCAGCCAGGCTGATGCCGTACCCGCCCACCTCTTCGGAACCTTCCTCCAGGGTGTCGGCCAGCTTGTGCAACAGGTCGGCAGCCTCGGACCGGGAAAGCCGCCAGTTGTATTTTCGCTTGGATGCCATGTTCTTCTCCTTACACTCGTGGTGGTGGACAGAAATGAGAATTGTCTGTTCGATCCACACAGCAAAGTCAATCGCGAAACAGCAACAACTCTGTCACAGTATTGTGACAGCCAAATATACGCCAAGTATTCCATGAAGTTTGGCGCACAAAAGACGCATTACTGTAACATTGAAGTTTCTATCAGAGGATAGCGAAGCTAAACAGCCACGAGGTATAATAATGACCACCGTCCGCAAAGCCGATCTACATGTACATTCCAAATTCTCCAGCCGCCCTTCCCAATGGGTCCTGAAAAAACTCGGATGCCCCGAAAGCTTCACCGAGCCGTCCTTCATCCATGCCCGGGCCTTGGCCGCCGGCATGGACTTCGTGACCATCACGGACCACAACGTCATCGACGGCGCGCTGGAGATCGCCCATCTGCCGGGCACGTTCCTGAGCGAGGAAGTCACGGCCCATTTCCCCGAAGACAAGTGCAAGGTGCATGTGCTCGTGTACGGCATCACCGAGGCCCAGCACCGCGATATCCAGCGGCTGCGCGAAAATATCTACGACCTGAGCGCATACCTGCGCCGTGAGGGGCTGCTGCATGTCCTGGCCCATCCGCTCTTCGCCGTGAATGAGAAGCTGCAGGTGGAGCACTTCGAGAAGTGCCTGCTCCTGTTCGACATCTTCGAGGCCAACGGATGCCGCGACGATCTGCAGAACAGGGTCCTGCAGGGCATCCTGAACGATCTTGACCGCGACATCATCGACGTCCTCGCCGACCGGCACGGCCTCGCGCCCGCCGGGCCAAGTCCCTGGAAGAAAGGGATGACCGGAGGTTCCGACGACCACTCCGGACTCAATATCGCCAGCATGCACACCCTGGCCCGGGGGGAAACCGCCGCCGCGTTCCTGGACGAAGTGCGGTCTCTCAGAGCCAGGCCCGGCGGCACTCCGGCCACGGGGCACGCCCTTGCGCGCAACCTCTACTCCATCGCATGGCAGTTCTACCGCAGCAGGTCGGGCATGGGTCAGGCCGCGTCCAGGATGCGCTGCCTGCAGTTCGCGGAGCACGTGCTCGGAGGGGCCGCCTCCCGCGGCGAGGGACTTTTTTCCAGGCTCCACTCGGCCATCGGCAGGCGCAGGAGTTCGGCCTACCTGCGCCTCTCCGACGCCGACGGCATCAAGACCCTGCTCCTCAAGGAGGCCACCAGAATCATTGAGTCCGACCCGGGCTTCTCGGCCCTGGCTCGCGGCGAGCGCGGAGCGGACATGGACCGCGAGTGGTTCCGCTTTGTTGGCAGGGCCTCGGACGAGCTCCTCTCCTCCTTCCTTGACCGGCTGCTGACCAGCGCCGTGGGCGCGGACATCTTCGACGTCTTCAGCACCATCGGCACCGCCGGCTCCCTTTATGCGCTGCTGGTCCCATACTTCGTGTCCTTCGGCCTCTTCGCCCGGGAGCGTTCCTTCAGCCGCTCCTGCGCCCGCGCCTTCGGGCACGACGCCGGCGCCCCATGGAGGATGGCCCACTTCACGGACACTTTCGAGGACATCAACGGCGTGTCATGGACCATCCGGCAGCAACTGGAACAGGCCAGGGCCAGAGGCAAGGGCATGACGGTGGTGACCTGCGGCCAGGGACAGGACGGCCCCGGACTCAAGACCTTCGAGCCCGTCGGTTCCTTCACCATGCCCGAATACCCGGAACTGAACCTGTCCTACCCGCCGTTTTTGGCCATGCTCGAATACAGCCTGGAGCTGGATCCGGCGCTCATCCTCGCCGCAACCCCTGGCCCGGTCGGGCTTGCGGCGCTGGGCATCAGCCGCATCCTGCAGATACCTATCCACGGCACCTACCATACGGCGTTCCCACAGTATGTCGCCTCCCTTACCGGAGACCAGGGCCTGGAGGAGATGACCCGCAAATACATGTCCTGGTTCTACCGCCAGATGGACATAGTCTACGCCCCATCCCAGGCCATCGCCGAGGAACTTGAGACGCTTGGCGTGGAACGCCGGGCCATCAGGGTCTATCCGCGCGGCGTGGACACCGTCAGATTCGACCCGGCCAAACGCAACGGGTTTTACCGCCCATGGGCCGGGCCGGGCGCCCTCAACATGCTCTATGTCGGCCGTGTTTCCAGGGAAAAGGACCTCGACATCCTGGTCGAAGCCTACCGCCGGGCAAGGGGGGAATCGGGGGGACGAGACCTGCGCCTGATCGTGGTCGGCGATGGTCCCTACAGGGAGGAAATGGAACGGGAACTTGCCGGCCTGCCGGCCATCTTCACCGGCACGCTGCACGGCGAGGCCCTGGCCCAGGCATACGCATCGGCGGACCTTTTCGTCTTTCCGTCCACCACGGACACCTTCGGCAATGTGGTCCTCGAAGCGCAGGCCTCGGGGCTCGCGGTCATCGTCAGCGACAAGGGCGGCCCCATGGAGAACATCGCCCCCGGCAGCACCGGAGTCGTGGTGTCCGGCCGGGACTCAGGCGCCCTGGCCCGGGCCATGAGCGATCTCTGCTCCGACCCGGCCCGGCTCAGGGCCATGGGCGAGAATGCACGGCGCTTCGCCGAGGAAAGAAGCTTTGCCTCGGCCTTCCTTGCCACATGGGAGATGTACAGGGACGCCGCCATATCCGCGGCTTAAGGGCGGAGGGACGCGGAGCGGGCGGGAGCCCGGTCATCCGCGTCCCGGAGGGATTTCAGAGGCCGGTCTTGATGACCATGTCGGTGATGGGCCCGCGCGAGCGCTCGCCCTTGAGCACGATGTGCCCGTAGCCGGGAAGCCCTTTCAGCATCTTCACCGTCCAGTTCAGGCCGTTGTTGGATTCGTTCAGGTAGGGGTTGTCCACCTGGCGGGTGTCGCCCAGGCACATGCACTTCACGTTCTCGCCCATGCGCGTCAGCAGTGCCCTGGTCTCGGTGCGGGACAGGTTCTGCATCTCGTCGACGATGACCACCGCGTTCTCCAGGTTCATGCCCCGGATGAAGGCTATGGGCAGAATTTCGAAACGCTTGGGGTTGAAGCGGAAGTTGCCGCCCTCGCTGTCCATGAAGATGCGGTTGGCCGGGCGCAGCTCGTGCAGCTTCATGAGCAGGTCGCCGACGTAGCGCACGTACGGGGCCATCTTCTCCTCAAGGTCGCCGGGCAGGTAGCCGAGCTTGGCGCCGATCTCGATGACGGGCTTGACCAGGTAGATCTTGCGGAAGGGGTTGTCCTTCTGCTCAAGCGCCAGGAAGAGGGCCGCGGCCAGAGCCAGGAAGGTCTTGCCGTACCCGGCTTCGGACTGGAGGGTCACGAGGTTCACGGAGTGGTCGAGCATGAGCTCCAGGGCCAGGTTCTGGTAGACGTTGCGCGGCCTCACGTTCCAGACATTGTGCTGGTAGTCGATGAACCGTGGGCCGGAGGTGGCGTGCATGTACGGCTGCCCGCCGACCCAGGCGAAACTGTTGGGGATGGGCTCTTCGCCTTCGCGCACGAAGCCGGTGTAGGACTGGGATTCGGAGCGGAAGGGGTTGGAGTCGCGGAAGCCCTCGCTGGCGATGGAATGGATGCGGGCCTTGAGCTGCAGGATACGGTCGTTGGTGACCAGGATGGGCGACTCGATGCCGCTGTCCTTCAGCTCGTCCAGGATCAGGTCGTCGCCGCTCTTGCTCTCGGCGTCCGTGAACGTCCGCGGCGGGAGGAAGAGGATGTCCGGATCGTCCTGCAGCGCCGCGATGGCCTGGGCCACGATATGGGCCACGCGCGCCTCGCGCTTGAGTTTGTCCAGCTCCCGCAGGACCGTGTACGGCAGGATGACGCGGTTCTCCTGGCCATTGCGAAGGGTGCGGATGCAGTAGGGGTTGTCGATGAGCACATTGGTGTCGAGGACGTAGTTTTTCTGCATGAACCCGAAATCCTCAGGGGCCGCTGGCCCCGGTCCGGACCGTTGAGGAAGGACGGCCGCTCACACGGCCGCCAATATCCCGCCGCCGAGTCCGGTCCGCCCGAATTCCCCCGGGTTCGCGTCGATCATCTCCTGGCACTCGATGCAGAACCTTGCGCCCGGAATGGCCAGCAGCCTGCGGTCCGCAATGCTGTCGCCGCAAAGTTCGCAAATCCCGTAGGAATCGTTGTCTATGGCCTTCAGGGCCACGGTGATGTCCTTCAGCAGCGTGATATTGCGATTGTAGCGTATCATGTTCCAGTCCTGGGCGGAAGCCGTACTTGCCTGATCCGCCAGGTCCGGTTCCTGGCCCTGGTGCTGCAGCAGAAGCTGGAGCAAGGATGCGTTTTCTTCCTCGATTTTCCTGTATTTGTCCCGCAACTGCCGTTCAATTCCCCGATGCATGTTTCCGATGTGCGACATGGCCGTCTCCTGCGTTGCCCCCGGGCTGCCGTCCGGACCATCCGGATACGGCTTTCCGAGGCGTTGACGCAACATACGGGAGATGTGTGCCAGATCTGCGACGAAAGCGTCAGGGATCAGAGGCAACGGGCGACAATCCGTCATGAGGGCGTGCCTGACCGAAGACGCCTCCGTCCCTGCAACCGGGCAAGCCCCTCAGAACGGCAAGGAACCGCGCAGGCGCGCCTCGATCAACCGCTCCATGGCCAGGTCGTCCTGCAGGGTGGGCTGCAGCTCGAATTCGACGCCGGGATATTTCCGCTGCAGTTCCGCGACCATGGCCGGGATGTCCTGCTCGATATGCACGCCGTTGTAGAGAAAATACTGCATGATGACGATGCGTGAACATCCCGCACCGGCCAGCACGCCGACCTGGTCGGCCAGGGTCGGCTCGCCCAGGGAAAAGAACGCGGGCAGAACCCGCACGAAGGGCATCCGCTCCGCCACCCGCCCGACCATGGCCTCAAAGGCCGCGCCTACTTCCCGCCTCCTGCTCCCGTGCCCGAGCACGATCATTCCCGTCTCTTCCATGCACACCTCCGAAAAAAAAGGGCCGCCTCGCGGCAGCCCGGTTCTGAACTCGCGACAGGCCTAGTGCTTGTGGTCTTCGTGGACAGCAGGCTTCTTGTCGTCGTGGGTATGGTCGTGATCGTGATCGTGGGGATGGCTGTGGGTCAGATCCCCATGGGAATGCTCATGGTCATGCTTGACCACCGTTGTCGTGGTCTTGCCTCGAAGACATCCGCAACCCTTGCACATATGGACCTCCTTGCGCCTGAAGCCAGGCTTGTGTCGAAATGGTGATGCGGTATGGTAATCCTTTCCGGACCGAAGGCAAGGCCGGGCGCACTGCACAAGTGCTGCACAAATCCGTCGATATGTGCAAAAAAGAGCGCCACTCCGCCTCGACCTCCCGGCGGCCTTCATCGCAACATCCCGAAATCACGGAGCTCCACCTTTTGGCACGGCGAGTGCTATTCCGATCCCAGAAATCACACCACTACCTCCACAGTGTGACAGGAGCTTGCATGTACCTCAGAACCGCTACTCTCTCCCTCCTTCTGGTCCTCTTCCTCGCTGCAGGGGCCCAGGCCTACAAAGGCGGCTGTCCGGGACAGGGACACTACCAGGACTTCATGTCCGGCCTGACCCCCGAGCAGCAGGAAAAGGTCCAGAAACTGACCGACACGCATCACGAACAGCTCTTTGCCCTCCACAAAGAGCTCAAGGCCAGGCATGATGCCATGGAAGCCCTGTTCTCCGCAGTACCGGCGGACAAGGCGGCCATCGACAAGGCCGTGGCCGAAGTGAACGAACTGCAGGCGAAGAAGGCCAAGCTCAACGCCGACTACCGCGTCGAGCTGTCCGAAATCACCGGCAAACCCGTTCCGATGGAATCCGGCAAAGGCTGCGGAGCCGGAGCCGGGTGCGGAGCAAACTCCAGCGGCGCCGGTCCCGGTGCCGGCCACGCACCCTGCGCACCGCCAGCCCAAACCCTGTAACCGCTCACTCCCTCCCTGTACCTGGCAAAGGCCGCACCCCCTGCGGCCTTTGCCTTTTCGAGCCACGAGGCAGGCCATGGAAATCGCTCTTCCCTCCCGCAGCAGCCGCACCATCATGATGGTGGCCACCATGGCCGTGTTCGTCCTGGGCCTGGCACTGAGTTTCTCCACCTGGCGCAACCTGCGGCAGCAGCAGGAGACCTTCCGCGAACACGCCGTGGTCACGGCCCGGGCCATCGCGGCCGGCATCGAAATCAACCTTCGGCGCGAACTGCGCCTGCCCGCGTCGGCCGAACACGTCAACGCCCTCCTGCGCCTCCAACGCGCCCTGGCCAAAGACCTGCTCCAGGAATACATCAAGCGTTCCGACGCCCGTTTCATCGGCCTCTACAACCCCCTGGGGCACATCCTGTTCTCGTCCCACGACGATCCCAAGGCCATCAACAGCCAGCTGCCGACCATCGCTTGGGAGAGCATGGGCAATGCGGGGGAATGGAGCGGGGAAATGAATTTCGAGGGCCAGCCCATCCTGGTCCTGGGGCGCATCAGCCACCTGGACATGACCCCGGACTGCGCGGACGGGCAATGCCCGCCGGACCACAAGCCCCCGATGCTGCTCATCGGCGTGGACATGACCCAGCACCTCGCGGCCTTCGGCAAATACAAGCGCACGGCCATCCTCCAGACGGGCTACATCCTGGCCGTGACCATCGTCTTCTGGCTGCTGCTGATGGGCTTTTTGCAGCGCAAGGAACAAGGCCGGAGGCTGCAACGCCTGGAATCCTTCAACGCGAGGCTGCTCGACAACATGCCCGACGGCCTGTTGACCCTGTCGGCGGACGGGACCGTCGTGGCCGCGAACCCGGCGGCCCAGAGCATCATGGCGGGCGCGCCCCTCGTCGGTGAGCCGCTGGAGCGGATTTTCGACAGCCTGGGATTGTCCGCCAGCCAGCGCGGCGGTCAGGAATGGTCGACGCTCAAAACCGAAGACAGGCTCCTGGAAATTCTGCAATTGCCCCTCAAGGACGGATCGGGCCAGAGCCTGATGCTGGTCCGGGACCGCACCGAACTGGCCGGCCTGGAGCGGGAACTGCACCGCAACGAAAAGCTGGCCGCCATCGGCCGCATGGCCGCTGGCGTGGCTCACGAGATACGCAACCCGCTCTCGGCCCTGCGCGGTTTCGCCCAGTTCTTCGCCAAGAAACTGGCCGGCAGGGACCCCGAAGAGCTGTACGCCCGCACCATGGTTCAGGAGGCCGACCGCCTGAACCGGGTCATCACGGACCTTCTCTTCCTGGCCCGTCCGCGCCAGCTGACCTTCACCCAGGTCCCACTTGCGGAGGTCTTCGGGGAGGTGCATACTCTTTTGTCCATGGACATCGCCGCCAGAAACGGGCGCCTGGAGCACGATCCCGACGCCGGCGCCGTCACGGCCGACCGGGACGCCCTCAAACAGGCCCTCATCAACCTGGGCATGAACAGCGTGGAGGCCCTGCCGGACGAAGGCGGCCTCATCCGGCTCGAAAGCCGAAGCGACGATAAAGGGACGTGGGTCAGGGTCAGGGACAACGGCCGGGGCATGTCGGACGAAGAACGCGAGCACGCCCTGGAGCCCTTCTTCACCACCCGCGACCAGGGCACGGGGCTGGGGCTGGCCATCGTGCACACCATCATGCAGGAACACGGAGGGAGCATCGACATCGAGACCGCGCCCGGCGCCGGCGCCACGGTGTCCCTCTTCTTCCCCCGCAACCACAGCCAAACGGAGAGCCCGTCATGACCCCCACCGTGCTCATCATCGACGACGAACCCGCGCACCGGCTCATGGTCCGCGTCGTCCTGGGCGATGCCGGCTTCAAGGTCCTGGAGGCCGACAACGGCCCGGCCGGCCTGGCCACAGTGCGCACCAGGCCCGTGGACGTCGTCCTGCTGGACATGCGCATGCCCGGCATGAGCGGCCAGGAAGTGCTGCAACGCCTGCGCGAGGGCGAAAACTGCCCGCCCGTGATCATGCTGACGGCCTTCGGCAACGTGGGCAGCGCCGTGGAAGCCATGAAGGCCGGGGCCTGGGACTATCTGACCAAGCCCACGGACAACGACGAGCTGCTGGCCGTGGTCCAGAAGGCGGCCGACCACGTGCGCCTGAAGCGTGAAAACCGGGACCTGAAGAAACAGATCGGACACCTGCGCGAAACGCGCATCATCGGCGACAGTCCTGCGGTGCGAAAGGTCGTTGAGCTCATTGAACAGGTCGGCCCGAGCGAAGCCAATGTGCTGGTCCTCGGCGAGTCCGGCACCGGCAAGGAACTGGTGGCCCAGCTGCTGCACGAACACAGCCTGCGCAAGGACGGGCCGCTGGTGAAGGTCAACTGCGCCGCCCTGCCCGAGACCCTGCTCGAAAGCGAACTTTTCGGATATGTGCGCGGAGCCTTCACCGGCGCAACCCAGGACAAGCCCGGACGTTTCCAGCTGGCCGCCGGGGGCACCCTTTTCCTGGACGAGATCGGCGAGCTGCCATTGACCCTGCAGGCCAAGATCCTGCGCGCCCTGCAGGAGCGCATTGTCGAGCCTCTGGGCAGCGTGACCCCGGTCAGCGTCGATGTGCGCTTCATCGCAGCCACCAACCGCGACCTGCCGGCCATGATCGCCGCGGGAACATTCCGCGAGGACCTCTATTACCGCCTCAACGTCCTGGAAATCCGCATCCCGCCCCTGCGCGAGCGCGCCCAGGACATCCCCCTGCTGGTCGACTACCTGCTGGCCAAGCTCTGCCGGAAGAACAACCGCCCGGTGCGCTCCGTCAGCCGGGAGTTCCTGGACGCCCTGGCCCGCCACGAGTGGCGCGGCAACGTCCGCGAACTGGAGAACGTGCTGGAAAGGTCCCTCATCCTCTGCCGCGGCGACATGCTGGACGTGCGCGACCTCCCGGAGCACCTTCTCTCCCCCGCCCAACCCGTGTCGGCCCTGCCAAATCTGGCCCTGGGCGAAAACCCTCTGGAGGCCGCCGAACGCCACGCGCTGGAAGAAACCCTGCGCAGGTACGCAGGGCATCGGGAACGCACGGCCCAGGCCCTGGGCATCAGCCGCCGCACGCTGCAATACCGCCTCAAGAAATACGGCATGACGACCAGATGAAAGAAGCCGGCCCCCTCAAGGGAGCCGGCTTCACCATTTTCAGACCCTTGCCGGAATCAGATCCCGCAGGCCCCCTGCAGGTACTTGCCCCGCAGATTGCGCGTGACCAGGACCGGGCATGTCGCCCCTTCGAGCACACGCGTCACCACGCTGCCCATGATCACGTTCTCAAGCACCGAAAGGCCGCGAGAGCCGATGACGATGAGGTCACAGTCCAGCTCGTCCTGAACGTTCAGGATCACGTAGTCCGGACGGCCGCTGCGCGAAATGAGCTCCACGTCCATGCCGCAGGGCTCAAGCAGCTTCTTGTACTCCTCCAGAACCGACATGGCCTTTGCTTCGGCGCTCTGGCGCATCCTTTCCGCCATTTCACCGCCAATGGTCATGTTGATGGGCTCCCAGACATTGAGCAGGTAGAGCTTGGGATTGCGGGAATTGACCAGGTGCGCGGCGTACTTGGCCGCGTTCTTGGACGAATCCGAGCCGTCCACCGGAATCAGCACTCGTTCGATCTTGATCATCTTTGTATCTCCGTTGCGGAAAAAATCCGTCTACGCATTCGGTTAGAAGAAAAGGAAGGTCGCGAGCACGAAACAGGGAATCAGGATGCCGACGGACCAGGCCATGTAACCGAAGAAACTCGGCATCTTGATGCCGCTGGATTCAGCGATGGAGCGCACCATGAAGTTGGGCGCGTTGCCGATGTAGGTGTTGGCGCCCATGAACACCGCGCCGGCCGAGATGGCCATGAGGGTGTGCACATGCTCCATCAAGAAGCTGGCATCGCCACCGGCGGTGTTGAAGAAGACAAGGTAGGTCGGGGCGTTGTCCAGGAAGCTCGACAGGGCGCCCGTCAGCCAGAAGTACATGGCGTTGTTGGCCACGCCGTCCGTGGACACCATGGCGATGAGGCCGCTCAGGGCGCCGTCCATGCCCGCGCGCAGGATGGCGATGGCCGGGATCATGGTGATGAAGATGCCGGCGAAGAGCTTGGCCACTTCGACGATGGGCTCCCAGTTGAACTCGTTGCGGCGGCGAATCTCCGCGGCCGTGGTCTTCAGGCTGACACCGGCCAGGACGAGGAGCAGGATGTCGCGCACGATGTTCTGCAGCTCCATGTGCACGTGATAGACGGTCACCCCGCCTTCGGGCTTCCACATGCCGCTCATGAGCACGCCGCCCACGACGCCGGCCAGCAAAAGCAGGTTCAGGGTGCCTTCCAGGCGCAGCTTGCCGTCCTGACCCGCGTCAGGGGATTCGGGCTGGCCTTCCTTGTTGAAGAGAACCGTGTCGATGACGAAGTACAGGCTCAGCAGGATCGCCGCCATGACCGCAAAGGGGATGAAAAGATGTATGGTGGTCCAGAAGAAGGACACTCCCTTCAGGAAGCCCAGGAACAGCGGCGGGTCGCCGAGGGGCGTGAGGCTGCCGCCGATGTTGGCCACCAGAAAGATGAAGAAGACGATGGTGTGCACCTTGTACTTGCGGTGCGAAATGGCCCGCATCAGCGGCCGGATGAGCAGCATGGCCGCGCCGGTGGTTCCCATCCAGCTCGCCAGCAGGGTGCCGATCAGCAGGATGACCGTGTTGACCACGGGCTTGCCCACCAGGGAGCCGCGCAGGCACACGCCGCCGGCGATGGTGAAGAGCGAGAAGAGCAGGATCAGGAACGAGACGTATTCCAGGGCGATGGTGTGCACCACGGAGTACAGGGCCAGGTCGAAACCGTGGCTCATGGCGAAGGGGACCAGAAAAGCCACGCTCCAGAACGCCGCGACCTTTCCGTAGTGGTGATGCCAGAAATGCGGAACGGCCAGGGGCATGACGGCGATGGACAGGAGCATGCAGGCAAAGGGGACGACCCACAACACGCCAAGTTCCTTTCCAATCTCTTCGGCTGCATGGTGCAGGTCTCCGCCGGAAGCCCAAACGTCCGGCAACACGCCAAGAACTGCCAGGCCGACGACCGCCAGGCAAAAAAACCAGACAGAACTCTTTCGCATCCGATGTTCTCCTTTTGGACCGCCGCAAGCGACGGCACCCCGTTCGCGTACACATTGAAGGCATCGTGGCCGATGCCCAGCCTCTCATCTCCTCTTTCCTTTCCAAAAAAACAGGCCCCTGGTCGTCAATGATGCGCAGGGCATCATCATTACCAACGGCCAATGGGGCGGACCCGGACACGTCGAGCCAATGCAGGAGGTCTGGGGCCCATCCACGCACGAAGCCCGGAACATGGTTCCACGGGCCCCGATACACGCACGATGGGTGCATATGCCATATCAGCGAACTGGGCAATACCCTTTGGAAATCGACTGTTTGTCCAATTAAACAGGTTGCGCGGCCTTGCCTGTCCTCGGCCGTGAAACCTTTGAAGCGAACACGGGGTCCAGCCCAAAAAAAGCCGGCCCCCTCGCGGAGGCCGGCTGCCAACAATCCGTCAATGTGCGGAGCGGGCGGCTAGAGTCCGCACGCATCCTTCAGGTACTTGAAGCGCAGGTTGCGCGTGACCAGCACAGGGCAATTCGCTCCCTCCAGCACGCGCGTCACCACGCTGCCCATGATCACGTTCTCCAGCACCGAGAGGCCGCGCGAACCGATGACGATGAGGTCGCAATCGAGTTCGTCCTGGACGTTCAAAATGACGTAGTCCGGACGGCCGCTGCGCGAAATGAGCTCCACATCCATGCCGCAGGGCTCGAGAATCTTCTTGAATTCTTCGAGCAGGGCCATGGACTTGGCCTCGGCGCTTGCACGCAACCGTTCGGCCATTTCGCCGCCGATGGTCATGTTGACCGGTTCCCAGACATTCAGCAGATAAAGCTTGGGGTTGCGGGAATTGACCAGATGCGCGGCATATTTGGCCGCATTCCGGGAGGAATCCGAACCGTCCACCGGAATCAGCACTTTTTCGACTTTTATCATGTTCGTGTCTCCATGGCGTTCATGGCGCCTGTGATTCTCTTAATGGAAGAAAAGGAAGTTCATCAAAAGGAAACAGGGGACCAGGATGCCCACGGACCAGGCCATGTAGCCGAAGAAGCTGGGCATCTTGATGCCCCCGGACTCGGCGATGGACCGGACCATGAAGTTTGGCGCGTTGCCGATATAGGTGTTGGCACCCATGAACACCGCGCCCGCCGAAATGGCCAGGAGGGTCCCCGCCTCGCTCATGAGCCGCTGCGGGTCGCCGCCCGCGGTGTTGAAGAAGACGAGGTAGGTCGGCGCGTTGTCCAGGAAACTCGACAACGTGCCCGTCAGCCAGAAGTACATGGTATGGTTGTCCATACCCTCGGCCGTCTTGACCATGGAAATGACGCCGCGCAGGGCGCCGTCCATCCCGGCCCGCAGAATGGAGATGGCCGGGATCATGGAGATGAAGATGCCTGCGAAGAGCTTGGCCACCTCGCGGATGGGCTCCCAGTCGAACTCGTTGCGGCGGCGGATCTCCGCGGCCGTGGTCTTCAGGCTGACGCCGGCCAGGATGAGCAGCAGGACGTCGCGCACGATGTTCTGCAGTTCGACATGCACATGATAGACGGTCACCCCGCCCTCGGGCTTCCACATGCCGCTCATGAGCACGCCGGCCACGACGCCGCCCAGCAGGAGCAGGTTGTGGGTGCCTTCCAGCCGCAGTTTGCCGTCCTGTCCCGCGTCAGGGGATTCGGGCCGGCCTTCCTTGTTGAAGAGCACCGTGTCGATGGCGAAATACACGGCCAGCAGGATGGCCGACAGGACCGCGAAGGGAATGAACATGTGCACGGTGGTCCAGAAGAAGGACACTCCCTTCAGGAAGCCCAGGAACAGCGGCGGGTCG